>DATCNP010000054.1:0-15017 GCA_036565205.1 Solirubrobacteraceae bacterium
CCGTCGCCGAGTCCTGCAGCGGCGGGCTGCTGGCCGTCCGGCTGACCGATCGAGCCGGTTCGTCCGCCTACTTTCTCGGCGGCGTGGTCGCGTACAGCAACGAGGCCAAGATCAAGCTCGCCGGTGTCGACGCGGCTCTGATCGAGCGCTACGGCGCGGTCTCGACGGAGGTCGCAGAAGCGCTGGCGCTGGGTGCGATCGCTGCTTTCGGGGCCGAGATCGGGGTAGGCATCACGGGCGTCGCGGGACCAGGCGGCGGAACCGAGGAGAAGCCCGTCGGGCTCGTCTGCATCTCGGTCTGCGAGCGTGGTGGGACGCGCCTCACACGCCGGCTCCGGATGCCCGGTGGCCGTTCGGACATCCGCGAGCGCTCGGTGACGGTGTCGCTGCACCTGCTGCGGCGGTTGCTGCTCGGCGAGGGAGCTGGGCTGGCGAGCGGCGTCTCCAGTGACCTCACGCACCGGTGAGCGGGCCGAGCGAGCGCGGCTGTTCGTCGGCCTCGAGCTGCCCGTACCGGTTCGCGGAGAGCTGACCGGCTGGTGCTCGGCACACCTCGGCGGGGGCACGCCGGGACTGCGCCCGGTCGAGCCCGAGGCGCTGCACGTGACCCTGTGCTTTCTCGGCTGGCGTCCGGTCGAGCAGATCGGGCGGATCGTCGCCGCCTGCGAAGACGCCGTCTCCGGGCCGCCCGCCGAGCTCGTCCTCGGCGCGCCAGTGTGGCTCGGGTCGGCGCGCTCGCGTGTGATCGCGGTGGGGCTCAGCGACCGCTCCGGAACGCTTTCGCGGCTTCAGCAGAGCATCGTGCGGACGATGGTGGCGGTTGGATGCCACGAGCCCGAGGAACGCCCCTTTCTGCCCCATGTGACCGTGGCGCGGTCTGGCCGGCGGAGCCGCGTCAGCCGGCGCGAGCTGCCACCCCCCGCGCCGGTCACCTTCATGGGCCGCGACGTGACCCTGTTTCGCTCCTGGGCCGGGCTCGGCGCCCAGCGCGATCCGCCGCGGGCCAGGTATGAGACGCTGCGGACGATCTCGCTCGGAGGCTGAGGAGCCTGTTGGCCGCTAAGCGTCGCGATTAGGGGAGCTGCGTCTCGATCCAGCGCTCGAAGTCGGGGCCGCTCTCGACGCTGACGATCACCGCGTAGCGGATCCCCGGCCCGTGGTGGTAGCCCCCGTGGTACAGGAACTCGGAATCGACCACCGCCTGCTGGTAGCGCGGCAGCGGGATCGCGACCTCGCTGCTCTTGCTGAACTGGTCGCGGCGGACCACGAGCGCGCTCGAGTCGTCATCGGTCAGCTCCAGCCACAGCCGCACGACCCAGCCGTTCTGCTCCGGGTCGTTGGCCGCGTTGTTGTTGTCGAGGTGCAGGCCCCAGCGGCATTCGCGCATCGTGTTGGGCTGCATCTTCAGCAGCTGGACGCGCCCGAAGCGTGCGCCGATCGACTCGATCCAGCTCACCAGCGTGGGGCACTTCTTGGCGTTCTCGGTCCAGACGCCGTCGAGGTCGGGCTTGCCGTAGGACTCGAAGCCCTTGAGCTCCAGCTCGCCGGTGCACGAGGTGATCGGCGCGAACATCGTCGCCGCGTCGCTGGAATAAGTGGTGTAGGTGAGGTCCTCGTACTCGTTCCTGGGGATCTCAGGCCCGTCGTACTTCTTGAGCGGAAGGTAGCTGCCGTTGGCCTGGAGCTTGGGCATGCGGTAGTGCGGGGTCTGGCGCTGGACGAGCGTCGGACGACGGATCCCGGTCGTGTAGAGGATCCGCTTCGTTTGCTCGTTCTTGAGGGCTGAGGTGAGAGTGGACACGGGCTCCAATGGGTCGTTTGATCGCTTGTCGCCGCATTTTCGCACCGCCGGCGGCGCGACCGCCCTCCGAAGCGACACCGTCCGGCCCCTGTTGCACTATCGGCACAGAGTTGGTCGCCTTCCTCGACGGATACGCCTTGTGCTGTTTCAGGCTCGGGGTTTAGCGTCCGGTTCCGTCCGCCACGCGCCCTAACTTGGGTGGTTCAAGCATGAAACAAGGAGCCGAACCGAGAATGACCGAGCCAGAGAAGGGCGCCAGGGCAGGCGTCGACCCCAAGTCCGACGCCAAGCGGCAAGCGGCCCTTCAGGGTGCGCTGACCCAGATCGAGCGGCAGTTCGGCAAGGGCACGGTCATGCGGATGGGCGACCCGGGAGCTCGGGTGGCGGTCGACGCGATCCCCACCGGTGCACTGGCCCTCGACATCGCGCTGGGCATCGGGGGCGTCCCGCGGGGACGGATCATCGAGATCTTCGGTCCCGAGTCCTCGGGTAAGACGACGCTCGTCTACCACATCATCGCCGAGGCGCAGAAACTCGGCGGAGTGTGCGCGTTCGTCGACGCCGAACACGCGATGGACCCGCTCTACGCCCAGGAGATCGGCGTCGACATCGATGAACTGCTCGTGTCCCAGCCCGACCACGGCGAGCAGGCGCTGGAGATCGTCGACATGCTGATCCGCTCCGGGGCCGTCGACGTCGTGGCGGTGGACTCGGTCGCCGCGCTGACGCCGCGCGCCGAGCTAGAGGGGCAGATGGGCGACATGACCGTCGGCGCCCAGGCGCGGATGATGTCGCAGGCGATGCGCAAGCTGGCGGGCAATCTGAACCGGGCGCAGACCCTGTGCGTGTTCACGAACCAGATCCGCGAGAAGGTCGGCGTGATGTTCGGCTGCTTTCACTACGACGCTCGCGTAGTGCTGGCCGACGGAAGCACCGAGAAGATCGGCAAGATCGTCAACCAGCGGATGCCGGTGGAGGTCCTCTCGATGGATCCCGATACGGGCGAAATCGCCCCCCGCCGTGTGGTCGAGTGGTACGACAACGGCGAGACCGAGGACTGGCTTCAGTTCGAGGTTGAAGCAGGGGGCGGTTCCGGCAAACGGAAATTTGCCTGCACTCCCAACCACCTCATCTTTACTCCGCAGGGCGAGCGCCAGGCAGGCGAGATCGAGGAGGGCGACGAGGTGCTGGTAGCCACCAAGCGCTACGCCCTCAGCGACGACCAGATGAAGCTTCTCATCGGAAGCCTGCTCGGGGACGGTTCGGTTCGCTATGCCTCTCGTCACAACGCCGCGTTCCGCGTGGGTCACGGTGAAGCCCAGCGCGAATACTGCGAATGGAAGCAGTCCATGCTGACTCCGTTCGCTCACAAGATCGGGCGGACCGGCAACGGGATCGGCTTCGACACGATCCCCATGCGCCAGCTCGCTGAGTTGCGAGACGCCGTGTACACGGCAGAAGGACGTCGTACCGCGCCCGAGACGCTGATCCGCGAGCTGGACGAGCGAGCAATTGCGGCGTGGTATTGCGATGACGGCACCTTTGGCGGCAGCTACGCACGTTGGGGTCACGGCAAAGCATCGATCTGCGTAGCTGGCTTCAGTCGAGATGATCGCGAGCGGCTGGCGGAGCGCTGCGCTGAGCTCGGCATGGGTAAGCCCACGCTCAGTGGTCACAATCTTCTCTTCACCGGAGATCGCGCCCGGAGATTCCACGAGAAGATCGCGGCGTACGTCCACCCGTCGCTCGACTATAAGCTCCATCCGAGCCTGCGCGGGCGCTTCGCGTGGGATGTCGAATCCGGCGACTTCGCCACCAGCCTCGCGAGCCGGACCAGCATGCGTCCTGTCGCTGCTCGGGTACTGCGACGCTACTCAAAGCCGCCCACGCTTCCCCAGCACGATCGGCCGAGTCGGCGACGCCGTTACGACCTCCAGATCGATGGTAATCACACCTACCTAGTCGATCATGTCGTCGTCCACAACTCGCCCGAGACCCAGCCCGGCGGCCGGGCGCTCAAGTTCTACTCATCCCAGCGGCTCGACATCCGCCGCATCGAGACGCTCAAGGACGGTACCGAGGCGGTCGGCAACCGGGTTCGCGTCAAGGTCGTCAAGAACAAGGTCGCGGCGCCGTTCAAGCAGGCTGAGTTCGACATCGAGTTCGGCAAGGGCATCTCGACCTCGGGCTGTCTGATCGACTACGGGATCGAGCACAACATCGTCACCAAGTCGGGATCGTTCTTCTCCTACGGGGACGAGCGTCTCGGGCAAGGGCGCGGGAACGCCAAGACGTTCCTCGACGAGCACCCGGAGATGGCCAAGGAGATCGAGGTGAAGATCTTCGAGGCGCTTGGTCTCACCCGCGATCTGGTCAAGCCGATCGAGCACGACGAGCCCGCCCTCCAGGCCGTCGAGCCGCCAGAGGCGGCGCACCAGGCGGCACACCAGGCGGCATAGGCCAACCGCTTCTCGCAGAGCGATGTCGAACACGGCGACGGAGCGGCTCGAGCACGCGCTTGGACTGTGCTACCGCTACCTCAACCGTCGTGAGCGGACGGTGGCCGAGGTCCGCCGGTATCTGGAGCACCAGAACGTCCCGGGGGAGGCGATCGAGGCCGCGACCTCGACTCTCGACGAGCTCGGCTATCTCGGCGACGAGCGCTTCGCCAAGCTGTTCGTAACCGACAAGCGAGAGCTCGAAGGCTGGGGGAACGACCGGATCCAGCGCGGCTTGCTGACGCGAGGGATCGAGCGTGAGCTGATCGACCGGGCACTCGCTGAATCGACCTCGATCGAGGGCGGGGAGGAGACCGAGCTCGATCGAGCTCGTGCGGTGCTGCAACGGCGTTTCCCGACTCCGCCTCGGGACCGCCGGGAGCGCGAGCGTGCACTCGGTGTGCTGCTCCGCAAGGGCTACGAGAGCGAGCTGGCGCTCGATGCGCTGTCGTCCTACGCCCGCGAATACGACTGATCAGCTCGGTCGGCCGGCCACGGCGCTGGTTTCCGGCATTGCGCGCGACCCGGCCCGGTACTACGATGGGAGGCAGCGAACGAACGGCCCTCGCGGCCGCAAAATACCAGCAAATCTTGTACATCTTGGATTCCCGAGTGAATGTTGCACCAGCCAACCCACGATCCGGCCCCGAGGTCGGCCACCACCGGCTAATCAGCCGTAAGCCAGACAAAGCCTGATCGGCAATCTGCCCTCGCCTCGTGTGGCATCCGCTCGTGCGTCTCGCGCGGGCCGCTCGGTCGCTCCCCAAAAGCTAAGTAGTGAACTGGGTTCGGGTTCTCCCGGACCTGCGGAGAGGATCGACCATGGAAACCATCGTTGCCGCAGCGCTGATCGCGGTCGGAATCGTGGTTGCTGCGCTGGTCTATGCGCGCACCCACGGCGCGCATCTCGCGGCTGCGCAGCCCCACACTGCCGCGGCGGTAGCGCTCGACTCGGCTCTGCCCGAGCGCAGCGCCGGCGTTGCCCGCCGCGAAGAGGCGATCGCCGTGCGCGAGTCCGAGCTCGAGCGCGAGCGCCAGGCGGTCGCTGACGAGCGCCAGGAGCTCGAGCGCGCGCTCGAGCGTGCCGCGGGACTCTCGTCCGCCAAAGCCAGGCAGCTCCTGCTCAAGGAGATCGAGGACCAGGCACGCCACGACGCCGCCCGCACAATCCGTCAGATCGAGGAGGAGACCAAACGCGACGCCGAGCGGCGTGTGCGCAACATCCTCTCGGTCTGCATGCAGCGGCTGGCGGCAGGCCATGCCGCCGAGACCACAGTGTCGGTTGTCCATCTCGCCACCGACGACATGAAGGGCCGGATCATAGGTCGCGAGGGACGCAACATTCGTGCCCTCGAGAACCTCACGGGCGTCGATTTCATCATCGACGACACGCCTGGCGCCGTCGTGCTATCGGGCTTCGACGGAGTCCGGCGCGAGATCGCCCGGCTGACGCTCGAGAAGCTCCTGGCCGACGGCCGCATCCATCCGGCGCGGATCGAGGAGATGTACTACCAGGTCAAATCCGAGCTCGAGGGACACATCGTGGAGTTGGGAGAGCAGGGTGTCCTCGATGCTGGCGTGCAGGCCGTAAACCCCGAGCTGGTCAAGCTCCTCGGGCGCCTTCGGTTCCGCACCAGCTACGGCCAGAACGTGCTCGCGCACTCGATCGAGGTGGCCCAGCTCGCGGCGATGATGGCGGACGAGCTGGGAGCGAGTGCCAAGACAGCGCGGCGGGCCGCGCTCCTACATGACATCGGCAAGTCCGTGACCAACGAGATCGAGGGGCCGCACGCCCTCGTCGGCGGCGAGCTCGCCCGCAGGTACGGAGAGCCCGAGGCCGTCGCCCACGCGATGGAGGCGCACCACAACGAGGTCGAGCCCCAGACGATCGAGGCCGTCATCGTCCAGGCCGCCGATGCGCTGTCGGGCGCCCGGCCCGGCGCGCGCGGCGAGTCCCTCGAGCAGTACGTGAAGCGGCTGCGGGACCTGGAGCAGATCGCCACTCGCCACAAGGGCGTCGACAAGGTCTACGCGATGCAGGCTGGCCGGGAGATCCGGGTCATGGTTGTCCCCGCGGCGATCGATGACGACGCCGCGACGCTCCTGTCCTACGCGATCGCCCGCGAGATCGAGAAGGAGCTCGAGTATCCCGGGCAGATAAAGGTCACCGTGATCCGCGAATCCCGCGCCGTGGAGTACGCCCGCTGAGCGGTCAGCTCGAGCTCCTCGAAACAGGGGATTGTGAAGCACCGCTTTTGGGTAGAACCACCGCGGCGGGTCTACCCTTGACAGGAGGTCGGCGACATTCGACCCGCGTGGTCGCCGCGAAAGGACATCAATGAGACGCCTTGCGTCGTTCGGCGGACGCGCGGTCGCGCGCTTTTCAGGGTCACTTTTGCTGGCGATGGCGAGCCTCGCGCTCACCGCGGGCGCAGCTTCGGCCGCTATCAGCGCTCACGGCCAGCTGCTGAAGATCGCGCCGAGTTCGCGCCTGAACGCCAACCAGAGCACCAACTGGTTCGGTTACGACCAGGGAGCCCTCGAGCAGGGCGGCAAGCTGTTCAACTCGATCACCGGAGACTGGACCGTGCCGACGCCGAGCCTGCACACCGCCAACCAGGATGAGGCGTCCTCGGATTGGATTGGCATCGGTGGCGGCTGCGTCGACGCCAACTGCACGGCCTCGGATCCGACACTCATCCAGACCGGCACCGAGCAGGACGTGGCAGCGAACGGCACCAAGTCGATCTCGGCCTGGTACGAGCTCGTGCCGGCTCCTTCGATCCAGATCACGAACATGAACGTCTCACCGGGCGACCAGATGAACGCCTCGGTGTCCGAGGTGGTCGCCGACGCGAACCTCTGGACGATCACGATCAAGGACGTGACCACCGGACAGTCGTTCACGACCACGGTCCCGTATGCCTCGACTCACGGCACGGCCGAATGGATCGAGGAGACTCCACTTGTGCTGGGGACCAACGCCGGCTTCGCCGCGCTTCCGAACCTGACCAATCCGCACTTCGTCTCCGGGACGGTGAACGGCTCGCCGGTCAAGCTGACGCCCTCCGAGGAGATCGATCTGGTCGACTCGGGCGGCAGCGTGATCGGCGCGCCGTCGGCGCCGAACGCGACCGCCGATGGCTTCGGCGCCTGCGCTTGGGCCACGACGTGCACGCCGTAGCCGGCTGAACACCCCGAACGCACGGAGCCGCCGGGATCGCCCCGCCGGGCGGCTTCGTACGCCAGGTACGCTAGGCGCGATGAAGCGCTACCACCTGACCACCTTCGGGTGCCAGATGAACCAGCACGACTCCGAGCGGATGAAGGGCATGCTTGATCAGCTCGGCTACTCCGAAGCCGGCAGCCGGGCTGAAGCGGACCTGATCCTGTTCAACACATGCTCGATCCGGGAGACGGCCGACAGCCGGTTTGTGGCCCACCTCGGCGAGGCCAGGCGCCTCAAGCGCGAACAGCCCGACCGGGTGGTCGGCGTCGGCGGGTGTTGGGCGCAGTCGGTGAAGGAAGAGGTCTTCGCCCGGTTTCCCTTCGTCGACGTCGCGTTCGGCCCCGGACAGGTGCATCGCCTGGCCGAGTTCTTGACCAGCGACTCCCTGAGCGCCCAGGGGTTCTTCGAGTTCGAGGGCTTCACCGGCCACCTGCCGGCCAAGCGTGCGCGCGAATTCCAGGCCTGGGTTCAGATCAGCGTCGGCTGCAACTGCGTCTGCTCGTACTGCATCGTCCCCTCGACCCGGGGCCGCGAGGTCTCGCGCGGCCCGTCCGAGCTGGTGGCCGAGGTGCAGCGCCTTGCCGCCGACGGGGTCAAGGAGGTGACGCTGCTCGGTCAGAACGTCAATTCCTACGGCCGCGACCTCCCTCCCGGCGACAGGGCCAGGTTCGCCGGGCTTCTGGCGCGGATCGACGCGGTCGACGGGATCGAGCGGATCCGCTACACGAGTCCGCATCCCAAGGACATGCGTGAGGATGTGATCGCCGCGCATGCCGAGCTTCCCGCGCTCTGTGAGCACATCCACCTTCCGCTCCAATCCGGTTCCAGCCGCGTGCTCAAGCGGATGCGCCGGACCTACACGCGCGAGCGATACCTCGATCGGGTCGCGATGATCCGCGAGCGGGTTCCCGACTGCGCGCTCACGACTGACATCATCGTCGGCTTCCCGGGCGAGACCGAGGAGGATTTCGAGCAGACGCTGGCGTTGGCCGATGACGTTGCCTACGACGGCGCGTTCACGTTCATCTACTCGCCCCGCCGCGGGACCGAGGCGGCAACGCTTCCCGATCAGGTACCTCACGAGGACAAGGTGCAGCGGCTCGAGCGGCTGGTCGAGGTCGTCCAGCGTCGCGCCCACGAACGCGCGACCCGCTTCATCGGGCGTTCCCTCGAGGTGCTGATCGAGGGACCGTCGCGTACTGATCCGGCGCGGTTGAGAGGACGCTCGCGCCACAACAAGGTGGTCAACTTCAACGGCCTCGGGTCGCCCGGAGAGCTGGTCGATGTCGAGATCACCTCGGCTACCAGTCAGACGCTCGGCGGCGAGGCATCGCTGCTGGCCCGCGCGGCAGGCTGACGAGATCGCTCAGTGGTCCCGCGGGGCCGACGGCTTGCTCAGGCGTGGGCGGCAAACGTACACGGCATCCGCTTGATGCCGTGGATGAATGCGCTGCGCAGCAACTCGGGCTCGCCTGCCTCGATGTCCGGCATCACCCGGAGCATCTCTCCGAAGATCGCGTGCAGCTGCGTTCGCGCGAGCGAGGCACCCATGCAGTAATGGGGTCCGCCCCCGCCAAAGCCGAGATGCCGGTTGGGGTCTCGCATGACCTGGAAATCCCAGGGGCGGTCGAATACCCGCTCGTCCCGGTTCCCGGAGTGGTAGAAGAGCACGACCTTCTCCCCGGGAGGTAGCGTCTGGCCGTGGAGCTCGACCTCACGCGACGTGGTCCGTCTGAACGTCATCACCGGCGAGGCCCAGCGCACGAACTCCTCGACCGCACCGGGCAACCGTGCGTCGAGGTCGTCGAGCAGGAGCTTTCGCTGATCGGGGTTCAGCGTCAGCGCGCGGATCGCGTGCGAGGTCGTATGGCGTGTCGTGTCGTTGCCGGCCACGGACAACAACACCAGGAAAGCGGCAATCTCGGCGTGCGTGAGGCGCTCGCCGTCGATCTCGGCCTGGACCAATGCGGTCATCAGGTCCTCGCCCGGGTGCTGCTCGCGATGCTTGGCCAGCTCGGTCGCGAATTCGGTCAGCGTCCACAGAGCCCCTCCGAGGACCTCGATCGGCTGGCGATCGCCGAACACCTCGGGGTCGGCGGCGGCGATCAGCGTATCGGCGGCATCCATCACCCGCTCGCGGTCGGCCTCGGGCACGCCGAGCATGTCCGAGATCGTCTGCAGCGGAAGCCGCTTGGCGATCAACTCGACGAAGTCGCCTCCACCGCAGGCGGCGGCATCCGCGACGATCTCCCGCGCGTTGACCCGGATCCCCGCATCGATCCGCGCCACCTGACGCGGTGTGAAGGCCGAGGAGACGAGCCCGCGCAGCGTTCCATGCCGTGGAGCGTCCATGGCCAGAAACGATTGCGAGGCTTCGAGCATCTCCGGCGGGGCGTCCGCGAACTGAACTCCCTCGCCGGAGCGGAACGTTGCCGGATCGCGTGAAATCCGGCGGATGTCGTCGTAGCGGACGATCGCCCAGTAGTGCATCCGACCCTGATCGGGCAGCCCGAGGATGTCCTCTGGGGGCTCATGGCGCGAGATCGGCGCATCGCGCCGCAGCGCCTCGAAGTAGCGGTCGCGCTCCTCGGCGGGCCGACCCCAGAACTCGAGTGAGCCGAGGTCGGCGTCAGGTAGTTTCCCGACCTCCGATGCGTCCACGGGAGCGACTCTAACGCCGTGGCGCAATCGCGGACTCCTCCGACAGACCCCGGTCTGAGCCCAGCGAGTAGGCTCCGGTCATGGATTCCGAACGCGCACGCGAACTGCTGGCAACCGAACGGGCGCGCGTCGAGGAGGCGATCGCCGCGCTCGAACGCGACGGGCCGCTCGAGGGCTCCGACACGCGAGAGCCCGGCGATGAGGACTCCGAAGACCTGTACCAGGACGAGTACAACGCCGGGCGTGCCGACGATCTCCGCCAGCAGCTGGCGGCGGTTGAGCGCGCCGAGGCTCGGCTCGCCGAGGGCACGTACGGACGGTCGGTCGACAGCGGCAAGCCGATTCCCGACGGACGGCTAGAAGCTCTCCCCACGGCCGAGCGGACCGTCGAGGAGCAGAGCTCGGCCTGACCGCCTGACCCGCTCACCCAGACTGGGCGGGTGTCAAGACCATCACCGGGATGACGCGCCCGGCTTTCTTCTCGTACTCGCCGAACTGCGGGGAGAGCGCAGCCTGGCTGCGGAAGAGGCGATCACGCTCCTCGCCCGTCGCCTCGCTGGTCACGGCGTCGATCGTCTCGTCCCCGATCTCGAACGTGACATCGGGATGGGCTTTGAGGTTGTGGTACCAGTCGGGGTTGGTCGGTGCGCCGGCCTTGCTGGCGAACACGACATAGCGCCCGTCGTCGGCCAGGTACACCAGCGGGGTGACGCGGCTCTGCCCGGACTTGGCCCCGGTGTGGTGCAGGAGCAGGAGCGGCGTACCCTCGAACATCCCGCCGACGCGCCCCTGATTGGCGTGAAACTCGTCGATGATCTGGGTGTTGAAGTCGGCAGGCGAGGTGGAGATCGTGCTCCTTGGCTGAAGTGGGGCGGCTGGCTGACGTTCAGTCTATGAGCAGGCGGGCTGTGTGCTGGCCATCGCGGCCGATCAAGGACCCGTCCTGCTGAGGGGCGACGTGTCCGGGACTCGTGCGAACATGTGTTCGTGCGCTGGAGCAACCTCAGCCTCGAGACCGACGAGCGAGCTCGCCTCCCGGGCTATCGTGAGGAAGCCGTGGTGCGTCATTTCGACGCGCCGGAGGCGATCACCACGCGGTTCTACGAAGTTCGGGCCAAATCGGTCCTGAACCGCGTCCCGGAGGCGTCCCGGATGCCGTTCCGCTGGACGATCAACCCGTACAGGGGTTGCAGTCATGCCTGCGCCTACTGCCTCTCAGGAGACAGTCGCGTGTTGACGACGAGTGGCCGTGAGACGCCCATGCGGCGGCTCGAGGTGGGGGACGGCATCTACGGAACGCGCCGCGAAGGCCGCTATCGCAGATTCGTGGAGACCGAGGTGCTGGCGAAGTGGTCGAGCATCAAGCCGGCCTACCGGGTCGAGCTCGAGGACGGCACGGAGCTGATCGCGAGCGGCGAGCATCGCTTCCTCACGCGCCGCGGCTGGAAGCACGTGACCGGCAGCGAGCAGGGGCGGCTTCGGCGCCCTCACCTGACGCTCGGCTCGAGATTGTTGGGGCCCGGAGGCTCGGCCGCGCCCCCAGTGCAGGATGACGACTATCGCCGAGGATACCTGTGCGGAATGATCCGCGGCGACGGCGCACTGGCTCGTTACAGCTACGTTCGCCCGCGACGCACGTCCGGCGACGTGTACAGATTTCGGCTGGCGCTGGCCGATCAGGAAGCGCTGCAGCGGTCGAGTGAGTACCTCACTCTGAGCGCGGTCGCGACTTCCGAGTTCGTTTTTCAGCGCGCGGCCGGTTCACATCGCGCGATCACCGCGATCAGGAACCAGACACGGAGCGGATTCGAGCGAATCACCGAGCTGGTCGAATGGCCAACACGCCCGAGCCTCTCCTGGACCAAGGGCTTCCTGGCCGGAATCTTCGACGCCGAGGGCTCGTGCGTGAACGGTATCCTGCGAATCTCGAACACCGACGAGCAGATCATCGCCTGGACGCTCGCTTGCATCAGACGGCTTGGACTCGACGGAGTGGTCGAGCGAAGGCCGGGCGCGGCTAGCACCGTCCGCGTGCGGGGCGGCCTGGCGGCGAGGATGCGCTTCATGCTCCTCACCGATCCAGCGATCAGCCGGAAGCACTCGATCGCGGGGGCGGCGCTGAAGACCGACGCCCCGCTTCGGGTTCGCTCGGTCGAGCCACTCGGCGAGGTCATGCGGATGTATGACATCACGACCGGGACCGGCGATTTCATCGCCAACGGAGTGGTCAGTCACAACTGCTTCGCTCGCCCGACCCACACCTACCTCGGGTTCGATGCCGGCCGGGACTTCGAGCGCGAGATCGTGGTCAAGGTCAACGCCCCGGAGGTGCTGCGGGCCGAGCTGGCGCGCCCGTCGTGGAATCGGGAGCACGTGGCGCTCGGGACCAACACAGATCCCTATCAGTGGGTGGAGGGCCGCTACAAGCTGATGCCGGAGATCTGGGAGGCGCTCCTTCAGGCACGCAACCCGTGCTCGATCCTGACCAAATCGCCGCTGCTTCTGCGCGACCTCGAGTTGATGCGGTCGCTGGCGCGGGAGACCGACTTCGCCGCCGCGCTGTCGGTGCCGACGCTCGATGAGCGGGCGTGGCGAGCGACCGAGCCCCACACGCCAAACCCCCGGGCGCGCCTCGAGGCCGTCGCCGAGCTGGCCCGGGCCGGGATCCGCACCGGGGTGCTGATCGCGCCGCTGATGCCGGGAATCAACGACTCGCCCGAGCAGGTGAGCCGGATCGTCGAGCTCGCGACCGAGGCCGGCGCGGCATACGTGACCGGGATCGCACTGCATCTGCGCGGAGAGGTGCGAGGGCTGTTCTTCGACTGGCTGGAGCAACACCGTCCCGACCTGACCAAGCGCTATCGTCGGCTCTACCGCGGTGGAGCGTATGCGCCCGTGCCAGAGCGAAGACGGCTGGCGAAGCTGGTAAACGGGCCAGACCTTCCGCCCGGCGAGCGGATGCGTGGACGGTCCTTGGAACCCCCGGTCCGCGAGCAAGCCGGAAGGGAGGTCGCGCAGGAGCAGCTCTTCTGAACGGCCTCTGGCACGTGAAACCGCCCGTCAGCGAGTTGGTAGGTACGTAGAGAAGGAGCGAAATCATCGATAAGCCACGCCGTAGAGATCGCCTGAACGCCCGCAAAGACCTCCATTTGGAGCGCATGTTCGAGACCCGTAGCGAGGCCTGGGAGAAGGTCGGGCTCGCGGTCGACGTCAGCTCCCGGGCGGTGCAGCGAGCCCGTCGCGAGGCGGTGGTGCTGATTCCGATCCTGGTCGCCGTCCTGGTCGCCTACGGCTTCCGCAGGCATCTGTTCGGGGCCAACCTCGATACCCCGGTGCGAATCGCGACGGTGATCGCGCTCGTGGCGCTCGGCTGGGCGATCGCGCGCGACGTCGGGCGGGCGGCCGGTCCGACCTTCTTCAGGCGCATGGATCCCGCGACTGCGGGGACGGTTGGCTTCCTGATCCGCCTGGCGACGATCGCCATCACCCTGCTGGTGGCGTTGGCGATCTCCGGCATCCAGCCGCAGACGCTGGCGGTCGGCGGCGCGTTCACCGCCGTCGTACTTGGTCTCGCGGCCCAGCAGACGCTCGGCAACCTGATCGCCGGGATGGTGCTTCTCAGCGCCCGGCCGTTCCGGGTCGGCGAGCGTGTGCGGTTTCAGGCCGGTGCGGTGGGCGGCTACGTCGAGGGGACAGTGAGCTCGCTCGGCCTGCTCTACACGACGCTCGCGCGCGGTGATGACCGGGTGCTGGTCCCCAACAACGTCGTGCTCGGAGCTGCCGTCGTGCCGCTCAAGGAGCCGGACTCGGTGGACGTCAGGGTGAGGCTGTCCTCCGGCGTGCGTCCGAGCCAGGTCCAGGCGATTCTCGACAACGAGGTCGGCACGGCCACGCGCTCAAAGGCAGCCGTGCTGCTCGAAGAGGTCGACGGGGACGAGCTCGTGGTTCGGGTTCAGGCCACGCCCGAGCGCGCCAGCGAAGGCGCGAAGCTCGCCGACGAGATCATCGCCGCGCTCGCCTCGGTCACCGGCGAGCACGCGACAGTCAACGAGTAGGTTCAGCGCCCTCAACGTGCGCTCAGCGCGGCTGCTGACGGTGTCCCGCGTCCAGCGCGGTCGCGAGCCGCTCGGAGCCGAGCCTGCGGCTGACCTCAGCCGCGAGCTGAGGCGCCACCGAGGCGATCGCGGCGCCGAGCCGGATCCCCAGCGGCGCGACGTCGATCTCGGCCCGCTCGCGCTCCACCGCCTGCAGCACGGCCGAGGTCACGTCCGCGGGCGCACGAGTGCCGACGCCCGGCGGGAGCTTGGCGCCGCTGTTGGCGAACATCCCGGCCTCGCGGATGAATCCCGGCTGCACGATCGAGACGCCGACTCCATGCGGCCGGAGATCCTCGCGGAGCCCGAGCGCAAAGCCGCGCAGCCCGAACTTGGTCGCCGAGTACATCGACGACGCCGGCCCGGCGACCTTGCCCGAAAGCGAGCCGATGAACACGATGTGGCCGGCGTGGCGCTCGATCATCGCCGGCGACAGCGCCTTCGCCAGTGCGATCGGGGCGCGCAGGTTGACGTCGATAATCTCGTCGAGCTGTTCGCGGGAGATGTCTTCGAGCAGCCCGGTGGCCGGCATGGCGGCGTTCGCGACGAGCACGTCGATCGGCTCGCGCCGGGCCGCCTCGACGATCCGCCGCAGGCCCGCACGGGAGGCCAGGTCTGCGACCACGGCGATGCCGCCGAGCTCACGGGCCAACGGCTCCAGCACCTCCTCGCGCCGGCCGGTGAGCAGCAGACTCGCGCCGCGGCTGGCAAAAGCCCGCGCGATCGCCTCACCG
>DATCNP010000055.1:0-25216 GCA_036565205.1 Solirubrobacteraceae bacterium
CTCCGGAGTCACCGAGCCGAGGCGAGGAGCGCAGCGCAGGAGGGCGGCGGCGTCCGCCGAGCCCCCGCCGAGCCCGGCTGCGACCGGGATCCGCTTGGTGATCTGCACCCGCACGGGAGGCGCATCCCAGCCTGCGTCGCGCAGTCGGGCCAGGGCTTCGCTGACCAGGTTCGGCTCCCGCACTCCCCGGCACACGACCTCGTCGGAGCCTCCGGGCTGCGGAGTTATCTCGACTTCGTCCCACAGCCCCACCGACTCGAACAGGGTCACGAGCTCGTGGCGGCCGTCGTGACGCACTCCGCCGAGGAACAGGCAGAGGTTGACCTTGGCGTACGCCGCCTCGTTGAGGCTCATCCCGCGAGCTTCGCCAGAAGAGCCCGGAACTCCTGTGGGGCGAGCCGCTCCGCCCGAGCGTCGGCCGGGTGGCCGAGGTCGACGAGCGCGGCGCGAGCCCGGTCGCGCACTCCCGGCGCGGCGCCCGGCGCGAGCGCCAGCGATCCGGCCAGGGCCTTCCGGCGGTGGGCGAATGCGGCGTGGACCAGCGCCCGGAGGTCGGGATCGGGCCCCGGCTCCCGGCGTCGCAGGCCGACGAGCACCGAGTCGACGTTCGGCACCGGCCGGAACACAGTCCTCGAGATCGGGCGCAGTACCTCGACCTCGCAGGCCAGCTGAGCCAGCACCGAGGGGACGCCGTAGGCGGCCGTTCCCGGCGAGGCGGCAAGGCGCTCTCCGACCTCCCGCTGGACCATCACCACCCAGCGCCGGACGCTTGCGAGCTCGTCGATCGTTCGCAGGATCGCGGTCGCGGCGATCCCGTAGGGAAGGTTGGCGACGACCTTGCCCGGCGCAGGGCTGAGCCCAGCCAGGTCGAGCTCGAGCGCGTCCGCAAAATGCAGGGTCGTGTTCTCGAAGCCCGCGAGCGCCTCACGCAGCTCGGGCTCGAGCGTGCGGTCGACCTCGACCACGTGCACGTGTCCCACGGTTTGCGCGAGACGCGCCGAGAGGAGCCCCGGCCCGCCGCCGATCTCGAGCACGACGTCGGAGCGATCGAGCTCGGCGAGGCGTTCGATCACGCCGAGGATGTTGCGGTCGACGAGGAAGTTCTGACCGAGCTCGCGCGTCCGCGGGCGCCGAGCGCTCACCATCCGAAGACGGCGGCTGCGTTCGCGTCGATCGCTCGCTCGAGCTCGTCGTAGGCAACGCGACGCTCGAGGGCGAGGGCCTGCGCGGTGTGGACGACGTTGGCGGGCTGGTTGGGCCGGCCGCGAAGCGGCTGCGGACTCAGGTACGGCGCATCGGTCTCGACCAGCAGCCGGTCGGCGGGCACGCGCAGCGCGGCCGCGCGGAGATCGGCAGCCGAGGGGTAGGTCACGTTGCCCGCGAACGACAGACACCAGCCCTCGTGGGCCAGGCACTCCTCGACGCGGCCGGCCATCGAGAAGCAGTGGAGCACCACCCGCACTCCGGAGGCAAGCTCTCCGAGCAGCTCGAGTGTGTCCTCGTCGGCGGCGCGGGTGTGGATCACCAGCGGCTTGCCCGTCTCGCGGGCGAGCTGTATCTGCGCCGCGAACGCGCGCCTCTGGTCGGCCCGCGGCGCGTAATCGCGGTAGTAGTCGAGCCCGGTCTCGCCGATCGCGACGCACTTTTCGTGTGCGGCCAGGGCCTGTAACTCGGCGTAGTCGGCGTCGCCGAACCCGGTGGCTGAATTGGGATGACGGCCGATCGCCACGTAGACCTGCGGAAAGCGCTCGGCGTCGGCCAGCGCAGCCCGGCACGAGGCGCCGTCGGTGCCGACGCTCACGATCCGCGTGACGCCGGCCGCCTCCGCGGAGGCGACGAGCTCTGTGCTCGGCGGTTCGCACAGGTCGAGGTGGGTGTGGCTGTCGACCATCCCGCGGCCCAGCTCAGACCTGCTTGGGAAACAGTGCGTCGACCGCCTGCACGTCCTCGCCCGAGCCACGCTCGGCGAACGTCGCACCGGAGAGCTCGAGCGCCTGGGACCCGAATGCGCCCAGGAGCTTGGTCGTGGTCTCGGGCATGTAAGGGTGCAGCAGGACGGTGACCACGCGGATCCCCTCGGCCAGCGAGGCCAGGGTCTGATCGAGCGCGCCGGACTGCTCCTGCACCTTGGCCAGCTGCCACGGTGCGCGCTCCTCCACGTAGCGGTTCAGCCGCCTGACGCGGCGCCAGATCGTCTCGAGCGCCTGAGTCAGCTCGAAGCGGTCGAACAGCTCTGTGACCTCGGTGAGCAGGCCGTCGAAGTCGGCGGCCAGCTCGGAGTCGGTATCGACCTCGGGAATCACGCCGTCGCGATAGCGCCGGATCATCGCGATCGTGCGGCTGGCGAGGTTCCCGTAGTCGTTGGCGAGCTCGCTCTCGTAGCGCGACTCGAAGCTGGCCGGCGAGACGTTGCCGTCCTGGCCGAAGGAGACGTCGCGCAGGCAGTAGAAGCGCAGCGAATCGGTGCCGAACCTGTCCATCACCTCGAACGGGTCGAGCACGTTGCCGAGTGACTTCGACATCTTCTTGTCGTCCATCAGCAGGAAGCCGTGGATCAGCACGTGGCGCGGTGGCGCGAGCCCCGCCGCG
Source organism: Solirubrobacteraceae bacterium (assembly GCA_036565205.1). Classification (GTDB taxonomy): domain Bacteria; phylum Actinomycetota; class Thermoleophilia; order Solirubrobacterales; family Solirubrobacteraceae; genus Palsa-465. The sequence goes on from DATCNP010000055.1 coordinate 2,590, forward strand.
AGCAGCAGTGCGGGCCAGTAGACGGCGTGGAACTTGAGGATGTCCTTGCCGATCACGTGCACGTTCGCGGGCCAGTAGTGATCGGTCAGATCCTCGCCCTCGTGGGCATAGCTCAGCGCGGTGACGTAGTTCAGCAGGGCGTCGAACCAGACGTAGAAGACGTGGCCCTCGTCCCACGGCACTCGAACTCCCCAGGTCAGCTTGGCCCGGGTCAGGGAGACGTCCTGGAGGCCCTGGTCGATGAACGAGCGGGCCTCGTTGAAGCGGATCCGCGGTAGGACGAAGTCCGGCTGCCCGTCGTAGAGCTGCTCGAGCTGCTCCTGGAATGCGGACAGCCGGAAGAAGTAGTTCTCCTCCTGCTCGCGGTTGAGCGGGATCTCGTGGATCAGGCAGGTGTTTCCGGGACCGATCTCGGCCTCGGTCTTGAAGTCCGCGCACCGCGGGCAGTACCAACCCTCGTACAGACCCTCGTAGACGTAGCCGTTGTCCTTGACCTGCTGGAGGATCTCCTGGACGCGCTGCTCGTGCTGCGGATCGGATGTGCGGATGAAGAAGTCGTTGGAGACCCCGAGCCGGGGCATCAGCGACTGGAACCGCACCGCGTTGCGGTCGGCCAGCTCGCGCGGGGTCACGCCCGCCGCTTTGGCCGCATCGGCGACCGGTTCGCCGTGCTCGTCGGTGCCGGTGAGGAAGAACACGTCCTCGCCGCGCTGACGCATATGACGGGCGAGCACGTCGGCGGCGATCGCCGTGTAGGCATGCCCGAGATGAGGCTGGGCGTTGACGTAGAAGATCGGGGTGGTGACGTAGAAGGTCATCGGCGCCAAGGCTATCCTGCGCTCCGTGGACCAATCCGACGCCTACCAATCGGTCGTCCACGACCTGCTGTCCGACCCGGAGGTCAGCGAGGGCAAGATGATGGGGATGGAGGTCGTCAAGGTCGGGCCGAAGATGTTCGGCGGACGGGCCGAGAGCGGTATGACCGTGAAGGTCGGGCGGGAGCGCGTGGGCGAGCTGATCGCGTCCGGCCGCGCGAGCGAGTTCGACCCCTCCGGCCGCGGGCGCCCGATGAAGGACTGGGCCAAGCTCCGCGAGCCGAGCGATGACTGGCTCGCCCTGGCCGAGGAGGCCAAGGCCTTCGTGCGTGAGCACGAGCTGAAGTAGCTACGCCTCGGGACGGGCGGTGAGCGCGCGGTACAGGGCGTTGGCGCTCGTCCCCGTCAGCTCGGCCACGACCGCGGCCGCCGGCCTCGGCTTGGCGCCGGCGTCGATCAACCGGGCCAGCGCGTCGAGCGCCGGACCGAGATCGCCGACGACGATCGTCGCGGGCGCGATCACCAGTGCGACCTCGCCGCGGGGGGGCTCGGAGCGATAGCGCTCGGCGAGCTCGGCGGCGGTCCCCCGCACCACCTCTTCGTGCGCCTTGGTCAGCTCGCGGCAGACCGCCACCTGGCGCTCGCCGTCGAGCGCGGCGAGCACGGCGAGCGACGCGGCCACGCGCCGCGGCGACTCGAACGCGACCAGCGTCTCGGGTGAGGCGAAGGCCTGCTCGAGCTCCGAGCGCTTGCGGGGCAGAAAGCCTGCGAAGCGCCACCGATCGGCCGGTAGCGCACTCGCGACGAGCGCGGCGACGGCGGCCGACGGTCCCGGCAGCACCTCGACCGCGAGCCCGACCGCGACGCAAGCGCGCACGAGCACGAACCCGGGATCCGAGACCAGCGGCATCCCGGCATCCGAGACCAGCGCCACAACCTCGCCGCCGCGCATCCGCGCGACGAGCTCCTCGGCCCGCTCGCGTTCGTTGTGCTCGTGGTAGGAGACCAGGCGCGCGCCCACGCCGTAGCGCTCGAGCAGGATTTTGGTCCGCCGTGTGTCCTCGCAGGCGACCACGTCCGCCTCGCGCAGCGCCGCCAGCACCCGCAAGGTGATGTCCTGCAGGTTGCCGATCGGCGTCGGGCAGACGATCAGCCGGCCGCTGCCGGCCAGCGCGCCGGCGCTCACCGGAGCCTCCCCGCCAGGCCGTCGAACGCCAGCGCCGCGGCGCCGATCATCCCGGCCTCGACGCCGAAACGAGCCGACACGATCCGGACCTCGTCGCGACTGGGCGGGAGCGCACGCTCGGCCACGACCGCCCTGGCAGGCGCGAGCAGCAGCTCGCCGGCGGCGATCACGCCGCCCCCGATCACCACCACCTCGGGATTGAAGATGTTGACCAGGCTCGTGATCGCGACGCCGAGTCTCGACCCGATCAGCTCGATCGCCTGGCCCGCGGCGGTGTCGCCGTCGTGGGCCAGCTCGGTCACGAGTGGCCCGGCGAGCTCCCGGCCCTCGTCTCGCGCCCGGGCCAGTCGCGAGTTCGGCTGCTCGGTGGCGATCCGGACGGCCTCGCGCGCCAGCGCCGTGCCGGAGGCCATGGCCTCTACGCAGCCGTGGTTAGGACAGTTCCCCTGGCACGGCGGGCCGTTCAAGTCGATCACGATATGCCCGAGCTCGGCGCCGGAGCCGATCCAACCTCGGTACGGCTCACCGCGCAGGATCAGGCCGCCGCCGATCCCGGTGCCGATCGTCAGCACGACCGCTTCGCTGCATCCGCGGGCAGCGCCGGCCCGGTGCTCGGCCAGCGCGGCGACGTTGCCGTCGTTGTCGACGAACACGGGCAGGTCGAGGCGCTCGGCCATCACGTCGGCGAAGGCGATGTCAGCCAGGGGCAGGTTGACCGCGATCACGGCCTCGCCGGTCCGGCGATCGAGCAGACAGGGGATGCCGAACCCGACCGCGGCCACCTCGGCGCCCGCGGACGCGCGCACTTCGTTGACCGCATCGACTGTGACGTCGAGCAGGCTGGCTTGGTCGAGACCCGAGACGGTGCGCTGCGCGCGGTAGTGGACGTTGTGTCCCGGATCGACCGCGCCGGCGAGCAGCTTGGTTCCGCCCAGATCGACGCCGATAGTGCGTCGCTCCGGCATGTCGTCACTATATGCAGAGCTCGAATGTCGGACGAACCCCGCGACAAGCCCCAGGCGGAAGAGCGCCCGTACCGCGTGCACCGCGCCGGCGGCGACGGTCCCCGGAGCCCGCGAAACGGCGGAAACGGCGGCCCCCAGCCGCCGGCGGACCGTCCTTACAAGGTGTACCGCGCCGCCCCGAAGGGGCTGCTCGCGCGGCTGCGTGGCGAGCAGGAGACCGGACTGCCGGGACCGGGCCAGCCCGACCGGAAGGACGGCGAGCCGGGTGAGCGCCGCGGTCCAAGGCGCTGGATCACCCCCAAGCGGGTCGCGGTCTACCTCGGGGCGGCGATCCTCGGATGGCTGCTGCTCTCGCTCGTGCTGTTCCTGATCAGCGCACAGGTGCAGAGTGGCTCGCTCCCGAGCTCGGCCGGCAACGCGCTGACCTCGGGCGGAAACATGCTGACCTCGACCGACACCGTGCTGGTGATCGGCACCGATCAGCGTCCGAAGGGCTCCAAGGAGCCGGGTGCGTTTGCCGGCGGGATCCGCTCGGACACGATCATGCTGTGGCGGATCGGGGGCGGAACCTCACGGCGGCTGTCGATCCCCCGCGACACGATGGCGCCGATTCCCGGGCACGGAATCACCAAGATCAACGCCGCCTACTCGTACGGAGGACCGGCGCTGGCGATCCGGACGATCGAGCAGTTCACCGGGGTCAAGATCAACCACCTGATAATCGTCAACCTGGCCAACTTCCCGAAGTTCATCGACGCGATCGGCGGCGTCGACGTGACCACCGGACGGATCTGCTCGGTGATCAGCGGCGGCACCGCCAACGGCGGCTTCTCGCTGTTCCTGAGACCCGGCTCCCACCACCTCACCGGCGTCCAGGCGCTGACCCTGGCACGGACGCGGGAGAACCGCTGCAACGCGGCCAGCAACGACCTGACCCGCGAGGGCTACCAGCAGAAGATCCTCAACGCGATCAAGTCCAAGCTGCTCTCGCCGGGGATCTTCTTCAAGCTCCCGTGGGCCTCGTGGGACGCACCGAAGGCGGTCAACACAGACATGGGCGGACTGACGCTGTTGAGCCTGTTCGCGGCGGCCGAGATGGGCGGCTCAGCGCCCACTCAGATCCTTCAAGCCAACCATCTGCCGCTTCAGGATCCGCAGTCGCCGCAGGGCCAGGCGGCTATCCGCCGGGCCGTCTCGAAGCTGATGAGCGGCTGAGCTGCGAAGCTCAGCCTGCCTTGGAGGCCTTCGACTCCGACTTGGAGCTTTTCGAATCCGACTTCGAGCCGCCCGACTCCGACTTTGAGCCGGTTGACTCGGACTTCGAGCCACTCGAGTCGGACTTGGAGCCGTTGGAGCTCGCGCCCGCGCCTTCCTTGGAGGAGCTCTTCTCGGCTTCCTTCTCCCGGGAGCGCTTGCGCGTTCCGTAGTCCGTGTTGTAGAAGCCCGAGCCCTTGAAGTGGACGGCGATCGGATGGAACACGCGCTGGATCGGTGCCGAGCACACCTCGCACTCGGAAACCGGATCGTCCGTCATGCGCTGCATCACTTCGAAGTTGTGCCCGCGCTTACACCGGTACTCGTAAATCGGCATCGCAAGTTGGATTATAGCTTGGGCCCCGGCGCCGATTGGCACTCTCCCTAGGAGAGTGCCAAGAGTCTCCCCGGGTAGCATCCGCGGCTCGATGGCTGCCGACGTCGTCACGATGGACAAGATCGTCTCGCTCTGCAAGCGGCGCGGATTCGTGTTCCCGAGCAGCGAGATCTACGGCGGCATCGGGTCGAGCTATGACTACGGCCACTACGGCGTACTGCTCAAGAACAACGTCAAGGGTCAGTGGTGGCGGGCGATGCTCCAGGAGCGCGACGACATCGTGGCGCTCGACTCAGCGATCATCCAGCACCCGACGACCTGGCACGCGAGCGGCCACCTGGCCGGCTTCACCGACCCGCTGATCGATTGCCGGACGTGCAAGCTGCGATTCCGCGCCGACAAGCTCGAGGACGCCCAATGCGGGCGCAGACCGTCCAAGAAGCCCGGCGAGACGCCCGATTGCGACCTCACCGAGGCGAGGGAATTCAATTTGATGTTCGAGACCAGCGTCGGGGCGGTCAAGGACGAGGGCTCGACCGTGTACCTGCGGCCGGAGACGGCGCAGGGGATCTTCCTCAACTTCAAGAACTACCTGCAGTTCTCGCGCAAGAAGCCGCCGTTCGGGATCGCCCAGATCGGCAAGAGCTTCCGCAACGAGATCACCCCGGGCAACTTCATCTTCCGGACACGGGAGTTCGAGCAGATGGAGATGGAGTACTTCGTCCCCCCAGACGAGGCGGGGCAGTGGTTCGATCATTGGCTGGAGCAGCGCCGCGGCTGGTACCTGAGGCTCGGGATCCGTGAGGACCACCTGCGGCTGCGGGCCCACGACGCCGACGAGCTCTCGCACTACTCGAGCGGCACGAGCGACGTCGAATACCTGTTTCCGATCGGATGGCAGGAGCTCGAGGGCGTCGCCAACCGGGGTGACTTCGATCTCCGCCAGCACGCCGAGCACTCGGGCCAGAAGCTCGAGTACGTCGACACCGCGACCGGCGAGCGCTACGTCCCGCATGTGATCGAGCCCGCCGCGGGCGCCGATCGCGCGATGCTGGCGTTCCTCGTCGACGCCTACGACGAGGACGAGATCGGCGGAGAGCAACGCGTTGTCCTGCGCCTGCATCCGCAGCTCGCCCCGGTCAAGGTCGCGATCCTGCCGCTGGTCAAAAAGGACGGCCAGCCGGAGCTCGCCCGCGAGGTGTGGCGAGGATTGCGCGAGCATCTCCAGGCCGAGTACGACGAGGGCGGGGCGATCGGGCGGCGCTACCGCCGACAGGACGAGATCGGCACGCCGTGGGCGGTCACGATCGATCACCAGTCGCTCGAGGACCGCACGGTTACGCTGCGCGACCGCGACAGCTTGAAGCAACAGCGGATCGCAATCGACGAGCTTCACAGCGAGCTCGAGCGGCGGTTGCGCTCGCCGTGGAGCTCGCCTAAGACCGCCGGCGGGGCGCAGCCCGCGCTCTGAGCCGATCACGGACCAGGCTGATCGCGCACAGCGCGAGCGCCCCGGCAACGATCAACGCCACCACGGCCAGCCCCGGCGCGAGGATCAGCACAAGGACGGCGATCACAGCGGCGGCCACTGCATCGCGACCCAAAGGGGTCAATCTCATCGCTCGAGCCTCCGGAAGAGCGAACGAGGCAGGTGTCGCAGGACGGCGAAAACAAATCGCAGCCGTCCCGGCGCCCACACCGTGTGCGCCCGCCCGGACAGCGCCCGCACGGTCGCCTTGGCGACCGCGTCGGGCGTGGTTGCCATCGGCGCCGGCTCGAGGCCGGCGGTCATTCGCGTGGCGACGAACCCCGGCCGCACGACGATGACGCGCACCCCGGTTCCGGCCGAGGCATCGGCGAGCCCCTGCGCAAGCGCGTCCAGTCCAGCTTTGGCCGCCCCATAGATCGCGTTGGACGCCCGTGGTCGCTCGCCGGCGACGCTCGAGAGGACGACGACGGTTCCGCGCCGCTGGTCGCGGAGCCGGCGCATGACCTCGAGCAACACGGACCCGGCGCCGAGAAAGTTCACTCTCATGACCTCGAGCGCCTCATCCCGGTTCGCGTCCAGTCCGGCCTGGGCTCCGAGGACGCCGACGGCGATCACGACCAGGTCGACCGGACCCGCTCGCTCGAAGGCCCGCGCGATCGCATCGGGATGCGAGGCGAGATCGTCGGCGTCGAGGTCGGCGACCTCGCCGCCTTCGCAGCCCACGCGGTTCAGCGAACCGAGCGCGCCTACCAGCCCGGGCCGGTCGCGCCCCAGCAGGATCGGCCGAACCGGCCTCTCCGCGGCCAGCCGGCGGACGATCGCAAGGCCGATCTCCGACGTGCCCCCGACCAGCATCACTCGACGCGCGACGGCGCCGGTCATCGCTCCCCCACCAGCCCGGTCCGCAGCCCGAGGTCCGAGCGCCATAACCCGTTAGGGTCGGCCCGGTCGCGAATCTCACGCCAGTCACGGAGGCGGGGGTACATCGCCGCCAGTGCCTCGGGGCGCATCCTGGCGTCCTTGGTCAAATAAACCCGGCCGCCGGCCGCGGCCACGAGTTCATCGAGTGAATCGAGTGTCGTGCCGAGGCCCGAGGCGGCACGCGGGAGGTCGAGAGCCAGGGCCCACCCGGCAAGGGGGAACGAGAGCGGTGCAGCGCTGGGCTCGCCCAGATCCTTGAGCACGGCGAGGTAGCAGGGCACGCGCCTGTCTCGAAGCTTGCTGATGACCGCCTCGAGCAGTCGTTCCTCTCCTCGAGGGAGCGCACATTGGTACTGGACGAGACCTTGCCGACCGTAGAGGCGTGGCCACCGCTCGAGCGCGTCCAGCGGGAAGGTGTGTTGCCCGAAGGCCATCGCCCGGCCACGCTCGTGCAGCGGGGCGCGCCGGAATCGAAACTCGTTGTAGGCCCGGACGGTGATCGTGTTGAGCAGACCCGATGGCCAGCGCTCGGGAACGGTTGCCCGAGCCGGCACTGTGACCTGGCCGCCGCGGGCGCCGTCGTGGACATGCGCGGCCCGCGTCACCACCCCGCGGGCAAGGCCGGAGCCGAGCAGGTCGAGCCACGCGACGCGGTGCTCGCCGCCGGGAGCGAGCAGCGCGGCGAACGCGGCGTCGAGTGTGCCGACTCGGTCGCTGTCGACCGACAGCCAAGGTCCGCCCACCCGCTGCAGCGCGATCCGGGCCCAGAGAATCACGCCGGTCAGGCCCATGCCGCCCACCGTCGCATCGAACAGGGCGCGGTCGCGTTCTGGCGTCAGGGTCACGACCTCGCCCGAGGACAGCAGCAGGCCAAGCTCGAGGACGTGGCGTCCGAAGGTGCCGGCAACGGCGTGGTTCTTGCCGTGCACGTCACTGGCGATCGCACCGCCGACGGTCACGTGGGCAGTCCCCGGTACCGCCGGCAGGATCCAGCCCGCGGGAACGAGGGTCTCCAGCAGCCGGCCGATCGTGACGCCGGCCTGCGCGGTCACCTCGCCGCTGGAGCGGTCGAGCTGGAATGCCTGCAGGGCGGTCATATCGAGGACGGCTCCGCCCTCCAGCTGAGCCGCGTCGCCGTAGCTTCGTCCCATCCCGCGGGCAATCGCTCCACGGGCCAGCGCGCCCGGGCGACTGCGCGGCGATCCGGCGACCGCGGCGATCAGCGAATCGGTCGAGCGGATCCGCAGGAGACTGGCCCGGGAACCGGCCCCGCCACCCCAGCCGCTCAGCGACGTGACGAGCGCCGGTATCACCGGCGGGGTCGAGACCGCTCGCGGCTCGGTGAGCTCAGGACGCGGCATGGACACCGAGCGCGAACAGCACGAGCCAGGCAACGCCGGCGAGCGCGAGCTGGCGGTCGGTGAGCAAAAGCTGTTCTGGCGCCTCTCCGTGACCCCGCTCGATCAGGACCCGGTAGCGCAGCAGGCACAGCGAGAACGGCACGATTGTCAGCGGACGCCACGGGACGCCGTGAATCAGTGGCAGGTTGAATGCCCAGACGCAATACGCGAACAGCGCGCAGCACGCGCTGGCGGTCAGGATCAGGTTCAGCCGCCCCCCGGCATAGTGCTCGAGCACTTTTCGCCCCGGACGCCCGGTGTGCTCCGCGCGGAGAATCTCAGCGTGGCGCTTGCCGGCGGCGATGAAGATTGCGGAGCAGGTCACCACGAGCACGAACCATCGCGACAACGTGACCGGCGCCGCCACCCCACCGGCGACGGCTCTGAGCACGAACCCGCCGGCGATCGCAACCAGGTCGAGCAGGAGGATCTGGCGCCACACGAGGGTGTAGCTCAGCGTCAGTCCGAGGTAGGCGAGGCCGACGAGGCCAAGCAGCGGCCGAACGAGCACGCAGATCACCAGGCCCAAGACCATCAGGGTCACGCCCAGCATCGTGGCCATCTGGGGATCGAGCTCCCGGGCCGCGACCGGCCTGAAGCGCTTGCGCGGGTGGTGGCGGTCCTCGGCAGCGTCGCGGACATCATTGATCGCATAGATCCCGGCCGACAGCAGGCAGAATGCCACGGCCGCGGCGGCGACCCGCGCGGGCACATCGTCGGTGCCGAGCGCCCCGGCGGCGCCCGCGGCCGCGATCACGAGCGCGTTCTTTATCCATTGGTGAGGCCGCATCGTGACGAGCGCGGCATGCACAGCACCTCGCCGCGGTCGGACGGCGCCGGCCGTGGTTTCTGTAGCTGGCATCGCGGGGGAAACTACGAGGCCTGTCTCAAGCCCACCTCTGTCTTCGCTGAGGACCCTCTAAGTCTCTCTTTAGGCCGCCCTGCATGAAACTGGGCAGAATCAACGCGGTGGCCACTTCGACACAGGCTCCGCCGCGACGCGCGAGCGCAGCCGGGCGCCCGAGGCGCCGGCGCCCACCGGCACGACAGTCGGCCTCGCGTCGCGCCCGCCGGATCGTCCTGATGGCGGCGGTGCTCTGCGCCGTACCCGTTCTGGCGTCGTACTCAGGTGTCCTGACGGCGACGTCGAACTCGAGTCTCGGCGTACGGACGGTGGAGTGGCTTCGCGACAACGGCGCGCGCGGCCTGGTTGCGAAGGTCGAATCCTGGTACTACGCAGCCATCGCCCCGTCGACGGGCGGCCCGGCGCTCCGTGCGCTGCCGCACCAACCGGGCGTTGCCGCGAGCCCAACCGCCGGGGGCGCCGGGGGTGCCGGGGGCCCCAGCAGCTACCGGCCGCCGCCGGTCCAGCCGGTGATCCGGCCGGCGCTTGCAGGAGAGGGTGTCTGGCGATCCACCTTCGTCCCCGGCGGGAGCCACCCTCCGGTGCTGGTCACCAGCTTCCGTAGCGATCCGGCGTATCCGCAGATGGTCGTCGGCGCGGCCTGGATCGATCGCACGAGGACGTCCACCTGGCTCTACCCCGGCCGACAGGAGCCCGCGGTAACGATGCCATCGCGCGGTCCGATGGAGGTGCCCACGCGCCTGCGCCCGACGCTCGTGGCCACGTTCAACAGCGCCTTCAAGCTTGCCGACTCTGGGGGCGGGGTGGCGATCGGCGGTCATACCTTCGCGCCGATGAAGCAGGGCCTCGCGACAATCCTCCGCTACCGGAACGGCGGGGTGGACGTGAGGGCTTGGACCGGTGGCGCCGACGTGGGGCCGAACATCATCTACGCGCGGCAGAACCTGCCCCTGATCGTCAACCAGGGCAGGCCCAACTCGAACCTCTCGGGCGGACCGGCGTGGGGAGTGACGGTTGGCAACGCGATCCGCGTCTGGCGCTCGGCGATCGGCGTCGACCGCTACGGCAACCTGCTCTACATCGTCGCGAATGATCAGACCGTGGGGTCACTGGCCGCAGCCATGATCCACGTCGGCGCGGTGCGCGCCATGGAGCTCGACATCAACTCATACTGGCCGAGCCTCATCACCTATCGCCACCCCGGCGCGCTCGGCGCGGCAAACCTGCTGCCGGACATGTCCCGGTCGACGCAGCGGTATCTGACCCCGGACGACCGGGACTTCTTCGCGGTCTACGTTCGCTGAGCGCCGGCGGTAGGCTTCCACGCCGGATGGCCCCCTCGACGCGACACGAGACGATCTCGATGCCAGACGGGGGCGAGATGGGCGCCTACGTGGCCGTGCCGGAATCGGGCGCGGGGGCCGGGGTGTTGGTGTTGATGGAGATCTTCGGCGTCGGCACGTACATCCGGCGAGCGGCCGAGCGGCTGGCCGAGCTCGGGTATGTCGGGCTTGCCCCGGACCTGTACCGGCGCGTGGACCCGGGACTCGAGCTCGACCACGACGAGCAGGGCCTGAAGGCGGCCTACGCGGCGGTGGTGAGGCTCGACAACGAAGGCGCAGTCCAGGACTCCGTCGCCGCGCTCGAGCACCTGCGTGGGCTGCCGGAGGTCACCGGGCCGGTCGCCGTACTCGGGTTTTGCCTGGGTGGGTCGCTGGCCTTTGCGGTGGCGGCGAGCGCCGAGCCGGCGGCCGCCGTCTCCTACTACGGTTCGGCCGTTCCCGACGCGCTCGCGCAGGCCGGTCAGGTCACGTGCCCGATCATCTTCCACTTCGGTGCCGAGGATCCCTACATCCCGGCCGCGCAGGTCGAGCTCGTCGAGCGGGCGGCGAGCGAGCGCCCGGCTTGGGAGTTTCATCGCCACCCGGGGGCCGGTCACGCGTTCGACAATCACGATGCACCGATGTTCCATCAGCCCGACGCGGCCGCGGTCGCCTGGGAGCAGACGCGCGAGTTCCTCGCGCGCGCGCTCTAGTGTCGCGGCTCTAGCGCAGCCGGCCGCTGGCGCTAACCGAGAACGAGCCGGCGGACACGTTCGAGGCGCCGACTGACTCGATGTCGATGTGCGGGTCGTTGAAAACGCTGATCGTCGCCAACCCTCCGAGCGGCACGTCGGGGGCGACCACGAGGCCGCCGTCCCGCGGAACGACGCTGGCGTCGATCGTCGCGCTCACCCCGAACAGCGTGGCCGTGCCGCGAAGGGTCAGGCGCCCGTCCCCCGACGCCACCGGTTGCACGGACTGCAGGATCGGCAACGCCGTGCGCAGGTCCGCCTCCGTGACCTCGGCCGAGCCGGTGAGCACGCTCCCGCGCTTTCTCAGCGTCGCGTTTCGCAGCGTCAGGAGCCCGGTGTCGAGTTCCTGCGCTGATGCGTCGAGCGAGCCGACGTCGGCCGACTGGCCGACGGTGGCGCCGAGAGGGCCCGGGGTCGATCGGTATCGCCCCATGCGCACGACGACACGATCGGCGTGATGCCAGAGCAGCTCGATCGCCGGAAACGCGTGAACCTGGACCTCGAGCACGTTGCCGGAGCGCGCGAGCCGGTCACGGAGACGCTGCGCCGCGATCCCGGGCAGAACGAGCTGCGCCGCCCCGAGCACGACCAGCACGAGGACAAACGCCCCCAGGACGGCTAAGCGACGCATCGCGCCGGCTCCGCGCATGCACGCAGCCGCCAGAGCGGCGGCGCGATTCTCATCCCAGCAGAGGCCGCGCGGCCAGCACCGCGCGGTCGATCAGCGCCGCGATCTCGAGCTGCGGCTCGCTCAGGCGGCGGATCGCGACACCGTCGGCGAGCATGAACAGGAAGGCCGCCACCTCCTCGGGGTCGGCCCGGAGCTCGAGCGCGCCGGCGTCGCGCTTGGCCTCCAGAGCGCCGCCCAGCTGCAGGCGAAGGCGCCGCCCGAGCTCGGCGAGCTCGACGGCGATTTCCGCGTTTCGCTGAGCCAGCAGCAACAGCTCGTAGAACATGACGAAGCCGCTCGGGCCCTCGCCGAGGAAGTCCTCAAAGCTGCGCACGAGCGCGTCGAGTACGTCATCGGCACTGGCCGCACCGGCCACGGCGGCCTCGAGCAGCTGGCCGCGGACCTCGCATTCGCGCCGCACGACTTCGACGAGCAGGCGCTCCTTGGTGCCGAAGTAGTAGTGCAGCAGCCCACGCGAGACGCCGGCGGCGCGGGCCACGTGGTCGAACGTCGAGCCGGCGATCCCGCGCTGCCCGACGCTCGCCCGCATCGCCTCGACGATACGCGCCGCCTTGTCGCCCGGCAGCTCTCGCGCCGAGGAGCGCTCGATTGCCGCCTCCATCGTCGGGCGATTCTAGTCGCACCTGGTAAGGCGCCACGGCGGCTTTAAACACCAAGGGCGCCCGTTGGGGCGCCCTCGGCAAAGCGTCCGGCCGGCGTGCCGCGACTAGGCCGCGGTCACCGGGCTCTCGGTCGGCGCCGCTGCCGGAGTGGCCGGCGGTGTGTACTGGAACTCCTCCTCGGCACCGAACAAGGTGTCGAGCACCTTCGAGCGGAGCTTCTCGCTGCCGGCGAGCGCCGCGGCGCCGCCGAGCACGAGTACGAGCAGCTTGCGGCGCAGTCTCAGCCCCTTGCGCGCGCTCTTCTTCGGCGCCTCGCTCAGCGCATTTGACGCCTCGCGAATCGCCGCCGCGGCCTGCCGAAGATCGGCCTGCAGCTTCTTGTCGTCCATCAGGGCCTTGGCCGGAGTCTTGCCATTGCTCAACCTGCCATACGCGCTTTTCGAGGAGTCGATGGCCGTGCGAACGTTGTCGCGCAGTTTTGAGTCCTCGATCAGGCGCTGGATGTACGGATTGGCCTTGGTGATCCTGCCCAGGTCGGCGATATCGAACGGGATCGCCTTCCCCAAGGACCTCTTGCGTCGAATTGCCATGCTCTCCCCTCGATTCCTAGGGCGGGTGAGTGTCCAGGATACGCGATACGCACTGGATCGCCGGCGTCGTGGGGCGACTTTGGCCAGCTAGCTCTGGACGGTGTAGGTCGCGCCCTCGTGGGCCAGCTCGACCGGCCCGCCGTAGGCCTGCCGTGCCTCGGCCATGATCCACTCGGCGTCGAGCTCGTCGGAGTAGTGGGTGAGGATGACTCGCTTGGCGCCGGCGCGCCGGCCGTGGTCGCCCGCCTCTTGCGGAGTCAGATGGCCGCGCACACCGTCGCGCTCGGGTCGCGGCAGCGTCGCCTCGATCAACAGCATGTCGGTGTCGCGGGCGAAGCTGACGAGCTCCTCGTTGGGGCTGCAGTCGGCGCCGAAGGTCAGCCTCCCGCTCTGGCCGGAGAGCTCCACCGCGTACGTGGTAGTGAAGTGCGGGACCTCGCAGAAGCGGACCGCGAACGGACCGATCTGAAGCTGGTCGGAGACGGCGTATTCCGACAGCGTGAAGGCGTTCTCGATCAGGTCCGCGTTGCCCCAGCAGCCGACGAGCTGACGGAACATCGCCCTTGCGCCGCTGGGCGCGCACAGGCGCGGGCGAGCCGGGTCGCTGGTCCCCGGCCACCCGGCGACGGGAACCGGCTGCTGGCGCGGGGCATACGTGAGCGCGTAACTGAACGGGACGAGGTCGAGGATGTGGTCGGCGTGCAGGTGGCTGATCAGGACGGCGTCGACGTCGATGTAGTCACAGAAGCGCCGCAGCTTCGAGAACACCCCGTTGCCGCAGTCGAGCAACAGCGTGAAGTCCCCGTCCTGCACCAAGTAGCCGCTGCAGGCGCCACCCGCGTCCTGCCAGGACGGTGACTTGCCCAGCACGGTGATCCGCACCCGACTCCCTCTCTCGTGTCATCTGACACTCTAATGCCGTGGGCGCAGCGCAGCTGCAGATGCCGTTGCGAATCGCCAGCGCCGCACACACGTTCGGAGTGACGACGCTGACGCTCGGGGCGTTGCTCGTCGCCGGCGCGCTGATCTCCGGCCTGGCGCGCCGCAGCATCGTCTCGCTGGCCGCGCTGTTCGTGCTGGCCGGGTTCCTGCTCGGCGACGGCGCCACCGGCGTGCTTCACTTCCACGCCCGCTCGGCGTTCGTCGCGGACCTGGCGAACGTCGCGCTGATCGTGATCCTGTTCAGGGATGGCCTCGAGGTAGAGGCCGAGATGCTCCAGCACCACTGGCATCTCCCGCTGCGAAAGCTGGTCCTGGCGATGCCGCTGACCGCTGCGATCGTCGCCGTGGGGGCCCGAGTGCTCGTCGGGCTGAGCTGGACCGAGAGCTTCCTGCTCGGCGCGCTGCTCTCCCCGACCGACCCGGTCCTGTCCTCGAGCGTCGTGACGAACCCCCGCGTACCGCGGATCGTCAGGCACTCGCTGAACCTCGAGTCCGGGCTCAACGACGGACTCGCGCTGCCGGCCGTGCTCGCGTTCACCGCGGCTTTGGGGGCCGGCTCACGCGGGTTCGTGTGGTGGCGCTTCGTGCTCGAGGATGTCTCGATCGGAGTCGCGGTCGGTCTGGTTGTGGGGCTGCTGGCGGCGCGGCTGATGCCCCGCGGGCCCGAACTGCAGGAGGGGATCCTGCCCGCACAGAAAGCCCTGTACGCGCTCGGCACCGCGTTGGTCGCCTACGGCGTGGCCGCGTTGATCCCGCACGGGAACGGCCTGATCGCGGTCTACGTGGCGGCGATCGCGCTCGGAGTCCGGCGCGCCGACCTACGCGCGTACTTCGCCGGCCAGGCGGAGGTGCTGGTCGAGCTCGTCAAGCTCGGGATCTTCGTCGTGTTCGGCTCGCTGCTGACGCTTCAAGGCCTGTTCGCCGATGGCTGGGGCGCGGTCGCAGTGGTCGTGGTCACGCTGCTGCTGGCGCGGCCGATCGCCGTGTTCGCGGCCCTGGCCGGAACCCGGACGGACTACGCGACGCGGGCCTTCATGTCCTGGTTCGGGCCCAAAGGCGTCGCGACGATGACGTTCTCGCTGCTCGTCCTCAGCCAGCAGATCCCGTCCGGCTCGCGGATCTTCAACCTTGCCGCGCTGACGGTGTTCTGCTCGGTGATCGTCCACGGCGTGAGCGACACCCCGGGCTCGGAGTGGCTCGCGCGGCGAGCCGGCGGCTAGATGGTTCTGGCGGTCAGTGGTGGTCGCGGTCGGCGTCACCGCCGCGGGAATCGATCACCCAGCCGAGCAGCACGGCAAGCAAGACGAAGGCAATGAACCCCACGATCAGCGGCCAGTACACGCCGGTAAACATATACGAGGCCGCTCGGACGCGGCTCTGCCCGAGCGCCGGCGCCGGGCCGGCAGCGCGACATCGCTACGCGTGCAGCGCGACCTGCTCATTCGGCGAGGGGAACGCCCAGGCGACCTGCATGCGGCGCTCCTGGCGAAAGACGAATCGCAGTTGACTCGGGGGACGCAGTCCCTCAGGGTGGTCCGGGCGGAAGGTGGCACACGGGCCCGTCTGGGAGATCGCGCAAAGCAAGTTCTGGTGAAAGAAGCAGTTCTCGCAGCTGGCCTTCGCGACCGTCCCCCGTGTCTGTCCCATTCGTCTCGACCTCGGTCCAGGTGGTGTTGCAGAGCATCCGGCTGACGGGCATCAAAGCGCCTTCACCCCCCTCGCGCAACGGTGAATCCCGGAAAACGCAGGAACTTCCAGATTGGGCGAAATCCCTGGAAAATGCGGCACTTTCGCGGTCCGAGGCCGGAACGTGGCGCATTTTCCGTAGCTTTGTCAGGCCGATGCACACAGACGAATCAGCGCCGCCGTGCTCGCTCGCCGACTACGAGCGCGCCGTAGGTCGATGAGAATCCTAGTCACCGGGGTCACCGGCTACGTCGGTTCGCGTCTGGTCCCGCGCCTGGTATCCGATGGACACGAGGTCCGCGGCTTCGCTCGCGACCCGAGTCGGGCGAGCGCGGCGATTCCGGTCTTCGCCGGCGACGCTGTAACCGGAAAGGGCCTCAAGGCGGCCCTGGAGGGGGTCGACGTCGCCTACTTCCTGATCCACTCGATGGAGGCATCGGGAAACGGCGCGTTCGCCATCCGCGAGCGGGCAGCGGCCGAGAGCTTCGCGCGGGGCGTGCACGAAGCCGGCGTAAGGCGGATCGTCTATCTCGGCGGCCTGGTCCCCACCACCGGCCCGCCCTCGGCCCACATCGCGAGCCGGCTCGAGGTCGAGCAGATCCTCCTCGCCGCGACCCCGGCTTCGGTCGCGCTGCGTGCATCGATCGTGATCGGCGCGCAGTCCCGGCCGTTTCGCTTTCTCGTGCGGTTGGTCGAGCGCATGCCGGTGCTGGCGGTACCGGCATGGCAGTCAAACCGCACGCGCCCGATCGACGAGCGGGATGTGATTGCGATGCTGGCCGAGTCGGCCACCAATGAGCCTGTCGCCGGCCAGTCACTCGACATCGGCGGCCCTGACCTCGTCAGCTACGGCGAGCTGATCGCCAGGATCCGCGACCTGATGCTCGTGGGTCGCCCGACAGTGACGTTCAAGCGTCTGACGATGACGCCGATCGCCAGCCGTATCTCCGCGGTCATCGCCGGCGAGGACCACGCGTTGATCGGGCCACTGATGGAGAGCCTCGGTCAGGACCTCCTGCCACGGGACGACCGGACCGTCGAGCTGCTCGGCGTCAGGCTCCACTCGCTCGACGCGGCGATCGAGCATGCGCTGCGAGATTGGGAGTCTGTGGAAAGGCTCGCCGCGCGTTAGCACCCCATACACGGGGACGTTAGTGTCTGCGCGTCCGATGAGCGAAGTTCACGTCAAGATCGATATCGATGCGCCGCCCGACCGCGTCTGGGAGACGGTCATGGACCCCGACCGGTTGGCCGATTGGGTCACGATCCATCGATCTGTGAAGAATATTTCCAGCCGCCCGCTGGAAAAGGGTGCGACGATGGATCAGACGATATGCATTCGCGGAGTGACGTTTCGGGTGCACTGGACCCTGGTCGACATCGATCCCGCTCGTCACGCCGAATGGGAAGGCCGCGGGCCGGCCCACTCTCAGGCCCGAATACGGTACGAGCTTTCGAACGACAACGGCAATACGTCGTTCGAGTACATCAACGAATTCACCACGCCCGGCGGACGCTTGGGAAACGTGGCCAGCCGCCTGATCGTCGGCCCGGCGTCAGAGCGGGAGGCCAAGAATTCACTCGCTCGTCTCAAAGCGCTGCTTGAGCGCTGATTTAACTCCGGCACATTCTCGGCACGTCGGCCTCCGGGACTTACTTTCAAGCTGTATCGTGTCCGAAATACAAATTCGCCATTCGGAGGGATAGTCAAAAGTGACTGACTACTTGGACAGCACCGTGAAAGGCATCGATGAGCGTCTGCGAGAGCTCAAGAGTGAAGTGAGCAAGCTCGAGGCGGCACGTGCCGCGCTTGTCGGAACTCGGCGCGGGCCGGGCCGGCCGCGAGCAAGCGCAGGTGCGGCGACACCCACCCGCCGCCGCAGCACTCGGCGTCCCGGTCGGCCGCGCGGCCGCCGGTCAGGGAACACACGCGGAACGCAGGCGTTAGAGCTTGTCCGCAAGCGGCCGGGGATCACCATTCCGCAGATCGCCGAGGAACTGAAGATCGAGCCGAACTACCTCTACCGCGTGATGCCGAGATTGGTGAAGGAGGGGCAGATCAAGCGCGACGGCCAGGGCTGGCACCCGGCCTCGGACTCGAACTAGACTGCCGCGGCCGAGCCGGACGCGCACGGGGGCGTCCGGCTCTCACATTCACACCAGACCCAGCTTCTTCACCGCGTCGCGCTCCTCCCTGAGCTCGCCGACCGTCGCGTCGATCCGCGAGCGCGAGAAGTCATCGATCTCGAGCCCCTGCACGATCTCGTACTCACCGCCGGTGCAGGTGCACGGATGGCCGCAGAAGACCCCCTCCTCGATGCCGTACGAGCCATCTGATGCAACCGCCATCGAGACCCAGTCGCCCTCGGACGTGCCCAGGACCCAGTCGTGGACATGGTCGATGGCCGCATTGGCGGCCGACGCGGCGCTCGAGGCGCCACGTGCTTCGATGATCGCGGCGCCGCGCTTCTGGACCGTGGGAATGAAGTCGTTCTCGATCCACTGCTGGTCGCCCACCGCCTCTGCGGCGCCCTGACCGCCGGCCTTGGCGTGCACGATATCGGGGTACTGCGTGGCCGAGTGGTTGCCCCAGACAGTCATGTTCGTGATCTCGGACACCTTCCGGCCGAGCTTGGCGGCGACCTGGGCGATGGCGCGATTGTGATCGAGCCGCATCATCGCGGTGAACCGCCCGCCGGGAATGTCGGGAGCGTTGCTCTGCGCAATCAGGCAGTTGGTGTTCGCCGGGTTGCCGACGACCAGGATCTTGACGTCGGACGCGGCACCGCTGTTCAGTGCTTCGCCCTGCGGCTTGAAGATGCCTCCGTTGGCCTCCAGCAGGTCGCTGCGCTCCATGCCCTTCCCGCGCGGTCTGGCGCCAACCAGCAGCGCGACGTTGACGCCGTCGAAGGCCTGCTTGGGGTCGTCGTAGATGTCGACGCCGGCGAGCAACGGGAAGGCGCAGTCGTCGAGCTCCATCGCGGTGCCCTCGGCGGCCTTGACGGCGTCCGGGATCTCGAGCAGCGACAGGTGTACTTCGGTGTCTGGACCGAGCAGCTGGCCGCTCGCGATGCGGTAAAGGATCGCGTAGCCGATCTGACCGGCGGCGCCGGTCACGGCTACTTTCACTGGGGAGTCGCTCACGTGTCTATCTCCTAGGTCACCGGGCCGGGAGCCGCGGAGGCGGCTGTTTGCCCACGGGTTTGGGTCTGGTTTCGATGCTATCCGCGCTGGAGTCCGTAGACGTCAGCGAGCTTACGGGCGAGATAAGTGGTGAAGGCGCCGACTCGGATCGGCCCCCCGGCCTCGCGCTCGAGCAGCTCAGCGGTGGTGAACTTCGCACCGTGACGGTGTACGTGCTCCCGTAGCCAGCCTCGCAGCGCTGCGAGGTCCCCCTCGGCGATGCGGTCCTCGAGCCCCGGCAGGTCGAGATTCGCCCGCTCCCACAGCTGTCCGGCGATCAGATTGCCGAGCGCGTAGGTCGGGAAGTAGCCGATCAGCCCAGCCGCCCAATGGACATCCTGCAGTACACCGTGTGCGTCGTCCGGGACATCGATGCCGAGGTACTCCTTGACCCGGGCGTTCCAGGCCTCGGGCAGGTCGGCGACCGAGAGCCTCCCGTCGATCAGCTCCTGCTCGAGCTCGAATCGCATGACGACGTGGAGCGAGTACGTCGCCTCGTCGGCCTCGACCCGGATCAGCGAAGGCATGACGTTGTTGACGGCGCAGAACAGGCCGCGGGCATCGACCTCGCTTGGCGCCCAGCCGAAGCGATCGGGAATCCGCTCGGCGAGGACTCGGCAGAAAGGCGCGCCGCGGCCGACCATGTTCTCCCACATCCGGCTCTGAGACTCGTGCAGTCCGAGTGACCTCGCCCGTCCGAGCGGCGAGCGCCACAGCGATGGCGCGATTCCGTCCTCGTAGAGCCCGTGACCGCACTCGTGCATCGCGCCGTAGAGGCCCATGGGAAAGTAACTCTCGTCCCACCGGGTGGTGATGCGCACATCGCCGCCGCCGATGCTGGTCGCGAACGGGTGAACGGTGTCATCCATGCGCCACCCCTCGGGCACGAAGCCCATCAGCGCGACGACGTCGGCGACCAGGGCGCGCTGACGCTCGACCGATACAGGTCGGTGGACGATCGCCGGGTCGACCTCGTCCTGCCGGCCCCCCACCTCAGCGATCAGCGGCACGAGCTCGGACTTCAGCTCAGCGAACAGCGCCGCCACGGCGCTGGTGTGCATGAGTGGCTCGTAGTCGTCGAGCAATACGTCATAGGCACACTCGAAGCCGCCGGTGTCCACCAGGCAATCGACGTAGCGGCGCGCCAGCTCGAGGTTGTGCTCCAGATACGGAGCGAAGGCGGCGAAGTCGGAGTCCCGCCGCGCCGCGACCCACGCCTCCTGCCCGATCGAGGCGGCGCGAGCCAGCTCCGCCGCCAATTCGGTCGGCACCCGCCGTGCCTTCTCCCACTGCCGGCGAGTCAACCTGACCAGCGACGCGTCGTCGGACTCATAAGGGCTCCCGTTCAGCTCAGCGGCGGCGCTGTCGAGCAGCCTCCCCGTCTGCGCGGAGACGAACAGCTCGTGGCTCAGCCGCTCGAGCGTGGCCAGCGCTTCGGCACGCGCCGGCGCCCCTCGCTGAGGCATCATCGTCTGCTGGTCCCAGTTCGCGAGATTGCTCGCGTGACGTAGGTCGGCCAGTTGGGCCAGGCGTTGCCTCAGGCTCTCAAGCTGCTCGCTCATTCATTCTCCTGGATGCGGTGCGGTGCCCTGCGGCGATTCGGGTCCCCAGAGAACCTATGCGACCATTGCAGCAAGATGCCGCGCTCCTCGATAAAGCTTATGAACCTGTTCGGGTTCCGGATCGGGGTGGACGCCAGCTGGTTCGTGATTCTGTTCCTGCTGATCTTCATCCTCTCGGGACCGTTCCGTACGACGCTACATAGCTCCGACGGGATCGCGTACCTGACGACGGTGGTCAGCGTGCTGTTGCTGTTCGCCTCGCTGATCGTCCACGAGCTCGGCCACGCATTGGTCGCCCGGCGCCAGGGCATCGAAGTCAAGCGCATCGACCTGTTCCTGTTCGGCGGATTGACCCATATGAGTCGCGACGCCGCCTCGCCCGCCGAGGAGTTCAAGATCGCGGCCGCCGGCCCGCTGGCCACGTTTGCCGTGATCCTGGTCTGCGTCGCGCTCGACCTCGCGATCGTCGGAGCGCACCGCTTGACCCACGCGATCGTGCTCGAGGACGACATCAAGATCACACCCGTGCTGCTGTCGCTGAGCTGGCTGCTGCCGATGAACGTGCTGCTGCTGGTGTTCAACCTGGTGCCCGCGTTTCCGCTCGATGGTGGACGGATCGCCCGGGCACTCGTCTGGCGGGTCACCGGCGACAAGATCCGGGGGACACGGGTCGCGGCCAAGCTCGGTCGAGGGTTCTCGGTGATCCTGGCCGGCTTCGGGCTCTGGCTCGCGCTCGCCTTCGGGAGCTTCAGCGGGCTGTGGCTGGTCGTGCTCGCATTCCTCCTCGGCCAGTCGGCTCGAGGCGCGCTGGCTCAGACGGCCTTGACCGAGCGGATCGAGGGCGTGCGCGTCGCCGACATCATGGACACGCAGCCGGTCGCGATTCCTGCCGACACGGCGGTCGCCCAGGCGCTCGAGGAGTTCTTCCTGCGCTATCGATGGTCGTGGTTCCCGGTCGTCGACGAAGCCGGACGGTTCATCGGCATCGCCCGACAGGAGCGCGTTCAGGCGGCGGTCGACAGCGGCGAGGGCTGGCTCACCGTCGGCGCGGTCCTCGAGGCCACGGAGGCGATCAACTGGCGGGTCGACGAGGACCGGCCGATCGTCGAGCTGCTCGCCTCAGAGCCACTGGGCCGGCTTGGCGCGCTGATGGCCGTCGACCGCGAGGGGGTGCTGCGCGGCGTGGTGACAGTCGAGCAGGTGCGCCGCGCGCTACAGTCCGCCTTCGGCTCGCCCGTCGCCTGAGCGCCTCCCTCACATAGACTCCCCGCCCGTGCCTTCACACGACGTACTGATCATCGGCGCCGGCCTGGCGGGCCAACGGGCGGCCCTGGCGGCGGCGCAATCGGGGGCGTCGGTGGCGATCATCTCGAAGGTCCACCCGGTGCGCTCGCACTCGGTCGCCGCCGCCGGCGGAATCAACGCGGCGCTCAACCCCGAGGACAGCTGGGAGTCGCACGCATACGACACGGTCAAGGGCTCTGACTTCCTCGGCGACCAGGACGCGATCGAGATCATGTGTCGCGAAGCGCCCGACGAGATCCTCTGGCTCGAGCACGCGGGCGTCACGTTTCACCGCAACGAGACCGGCCACCTCGGCACGCGCGCGTTTGGCGGCGCGTCGGCCGCGCGGACGTACTACGTCGCCGACATCACCGGTCACGCGATCCTGCATGTGCTCTACGAACAGCTGATGAAGCACTCCGCGACCGTGGATCGCTACGAGGAGTGGTTCACCACCGACCTGCTGCAGGACGACGGCGGCCGCTGCGTGGGCGCGATCTGCCGCAACCTCCGCGATGGCCGGCTGGGGCTGTTCAACGCCAAGAACGTGATCCTCGCCTCCGGCGGCGCCGGTCAGGCCTACAAGCCGACCACCAACGGGTTGATCGTCACCGGGGACGGGATCGCCCAGGCGTTCCGGATCGGGGCGCGCCTGATGGACATGGAGATGATCCAGTATCACCCGACGACGCTGGCCGGCAACGGCCTGCTGATCACCGAGGGCGCCCGCGGCGAGGGCGCCTGGCTGCTCAACGGAGAGGGCGAGCGGTTCATGGAGAAG
>DATCNP010000056.1:0-11208 GCA_036565205.1 Solirubrobacteraceae bacterium
CCGACGTCCTGGTGGTCGGCCTCGAGCTCTTCCTCGGGCTCGTTGTCGTCTTCCTCGTCCTCGGCGGCGCCCGGGTGGTAGTGGACCTGGAAGGCTTCGAGCAGCTCGTCGCGCCGGTGCTCGTCGACCGGCGACTCGTCGGAGATCAGGACCCAGTCGGCGCCCTCGAACTCCTCCAGGTTGAAGATCTCGGCGTCGAGCTCCGGCGAGTCGTCGATGACCACGAGCACCTCGGTCTGGGGATTGAAATAGGTCCCCGGGCGAATCAGGAGCTCATCTAGCTCGAGTCGACGTCGATCGGCCATCGTCCATTCAGCCTACCGACTGCGCGCCCCCGACGAATCCGCGGCCGGGGGCCGGAGTCTCAGAGTCCGCTCAGGCTCTGGATCTCCCGCTCGATCTCGGTCTCGACATCGAGCGGCTCCTTGCCCGCCCTGACCCGGCGGTGGTTGCGCGCCAGCACGAGGTCGCGGATCTCGGAGCGAAGCTCGTCGTCGACCTGCGGGGCGCTCAATCGGGCCAGCTCGTCCTCGACGTCGACCGTCGGCTCGCCCCGGCGCTCGCGGCGCGCGTTGCGGGCCTCGAGCAGCTGGCGGATCTCGGTGTCGCGCTCGGGCCCGGCGACCGAGGGCGCCGTGGGCCGCAGCTCGCTGTCACGCACCAGGTGGTTGCGGCCGTAGTCCTCCCACGTCCGGCGGCTGGCGATCAGGCCGGCCAGGGCGCACACCAGACCGACCCCGACCACCACCACGACCACCGTCCCGAACGCGCTGTGCACCGTTTAAGTGTTGCGCACTCGGGCGATGGGGTACCCTTGATGAACAGGCATTGACTGACTAGTCAATCTAGTTTCAGAAGGAGAACCAACAGTGGTCGATTTCACGCTCACCGACGAGCAGAAGAGCATGCGCGAGATGGCGCACGAGTTCGCGGAGAAGGAGATCCGCCCGGTCGCCTGGGACTACGACCGAGACGGGACCTGGCCGCAGGAGATCATCGACAAGGCCTGGGAGCTCGGCCTGATGAACAACCATCTCCCGAACGAGTACGGCGGCCCCGGTCTGGGCTTTCTCGACGGCGTGCTGATCGAGGAGGAGCTCGCCTGGGGATGCTCGGGAATCAGCACCTCGGTCTCGTGCAACGGGCTCGCGACCGCTCCGATCATCCTCGCGGCCTCGGAGGAGCTCAAGCGCGAGTATCTCGGCCGCCTCAGCGAGGCGCCGCTGCTGGCCTCGTTCTGCCTCACCGAGCCCGACGCCGGCTCGGACGTGAGTGGGATGAAGACCAACGCCGTTCGCAAGGGCGACAAGTGGGTCATCAACGGCTCGAAGTGCTTCATCACCAACGGCGAGTACGCCAACTTCTACACCGTCTACGCCAAGACCGACAAGGAAGCCGGGCACCGCGGGATCTCCTGCTTCATCGTCCCCCGCGACGCCGGCGTGGTAGTCGACAAGCACGAGGACAAGATGGGCCAGCGGGCGTCCAACACCGCGACGATCTCCTTCAGCGACGTCGAGATCCCCCTCGATCACCTCGTCGGCGAGGAGAACAAGGGGTTCAAGATCGCGATGATGACGCTCGACCGCACCCGCCCGGGTGTGGCGGCGATGGCCACCGGGGTCGCGCGCGCGGCGATGGAGTTCGCGATCGCCTACTCCAAGGAGCGCGTCCAGTTCGGCGTCCCGATCGCCATGCACCAGGCGATCCAGTTCCTGATCGCCGACATGGCGACCAAGGTGCACATGTCGCGCCTGGCGACCTGGAACTCAGCCGTGCTGCTCGACCAGGGCAGGCGCAACACGCTCGAGTCCTCCCACGCCAAGCGCTTCGCCGCAGACAGCGCGATGGAGGTCACGACCGACGCCGTGCAGGTCTACGGCGGCTACGGCTTCATCAAGGAGTACAAGGTCGAGAAGCTGATGCGCGACGCCAAGATCCTCCAGCTCTACGAGGGCACGGCGCAGATCCAGCGCCTGGTGATCGCCCGCGAGACGCTGCTGCCGCGCCGGGTCGAAGAGCCGGCTCCCGCGCACGCGTAGCGCCGGCAGGTTCTGGTTTATGGGGGGCGCCTTTTGGGGGGCGCCCCCTTTTTCTGTCCCGGTCGCGCCGGCGGCCCGCGTTCGCGTCCCGTCCACCCACGGTGGTTGACTCGGTGCTCGTGAAGTCAGGAGCGACAGCGGTGGCGATCGGCGTGATGCTCGCGCTCGGCGTGCCGGTCCTGGCCGCCGGCGGCCGGCTCGTCAAGAGCACGGCTAGCGCGCACAAGGTCCAGCCCCAGCCGCGTCCCGGCTCCTGCCACGCCCGCGGCCAGGGCAAGTTCTCGCTGCCCGATGCCGGCTGCACACCCGGGGCGATCGATCCGGCGGTGACCCAGGCCGACCTGGGCAGCACGATCTGCCGCGCGGGCTATACGAAGACGGTGCGGCCGCCTGAGTCGATCACCGAGCGCGAGAAGCAAGCGAGCCTGTTGGCCTACGGCGACCATCGTCCGCTTCACTTCTACGAGTACGACCATCTGGTCGCGCTCGAGCTCGGTGGCGCCCGCAACGACGCTCGCAACCTGTGGCCCGAGCCGGGCGCCACGCCCAACCCGAAGGACTCGCTGGAGGCGCGGCTGCACGCCCGCGTGTGCGACGGCGAGATGAGCCTCTCGGCGGCTCAGCTCGCCATCGCCCGCGACTGGGTCGCCGCCTACAAGCGCTTCATCGGCCCCGAGCCTACGGCCCCTTGACCAGCCCGATCACGTGGCCCTCGGGATCGGCGAAATGCGCGATCGTCGGTCCTCCGGGTACGTCCATCGGCTCGCTCACGGTGCTGCCACCAAGCGACTTGATCTGCTCCAGGGCGGCCGCCGGATCGTCGACCTGGACGTAGAACGTCACACTGTCGCTCCCATCAGGCGAGACACCGACGCCGCCCGGGATACCTCCCTTCCCGTCGACCATGTAGTAGGAACCCTCCATCACGTCCTGCAGCTGCCAGCCGAAGGCTTCGCCGTAGAACTTGGCCAGCGTCCCGGCGTCCTTGCCGAGGACCTCGAAGTGAACGACCGGATTTGCCATCTCGCTCCTCTCGTCGGTGGACAGCTTGAAACTTAACCCAGTGCGGGTCAGCGCGTAGGCTTCTGCCCTCGTGACCGCGTCGGCTCAGCATCCCTCCTCGCCTCGCAAGCGCCACGCGCTCGAGCTGTTCGCCGGGCTGCCGGCGCAATACGGGCGGATGGGCGCCGTGATGAGCTTCGGCCAGGACCCTCGCTGGCGCCGTGCGATGGTCGCGGCGGTCGACCCCAAGCCGGGTCAGCGGGTGCTCGACGTCGCCACCGGGACGGGTCTGGTGGCCTCGTTGCTGGCCGAGCGTGGGGCCGAGGTCGTCGGGCTCGACCAGAGCGAGGACATGCTCGGCGGGGCCCGGGCGCGGCTGGCCAGGACGCCGGCGATCGCCGAGCGGGTGAAGTTCGTGCGCGGCGAGGCCGAGTCACTGCCGTTCGCGGACGCCGAGTTCGACGCCCTGACGTTCACCTATCTGCTGCGCTACGTCGAGGACCCGGCCGCGACGATGCACGAGCTCGCCCGCGCGCTCAAGCCGGGCGGCCGGATCGGCATGGTCGAGTTCGGCGTCCCGGCGAGTCCGGCCCTGCGGGCGTTGTGGCGGGTACACACGCGCGTCGGCCTGCCGGCGCTCGGCCGCTTGGTCTCGCCCGCGTGGTACGAGGTCGGCCGTTTCCTCGGCCCCAACATCGAGCAGTTCCATTTCGGCGAGCCGGATCTGCCTGCGCTGTGGCGCTCAGCTGGGATCACGGACGTGCACGAGCTACGCCCGAGCTTCGGCGCGGGCCTCGTGATGTGGGGGGTGAGAGGTGGCAACGGCGCGTCGTGAGCTCGACCGCCCCGCGTTCTACGCCCTGCGCTCGGGCGGCTGGCGCGACCTCATCACGCTCCTTCACCCGCCTTACACGGCCTGGCATCTGAGCTATGTCGCGCTCGGCGCGGCGGCGGCGCAAACGCTGCATGCCGACCGTCTCGGCGCTGCGCTGGGTGCGTTCGCGCTCGCCGTGGGCGTGGGCGCGCACGCGTTCGACGAGCTCAACGGCCGCCCGCTGAAGACCGCGCTGAGCCGCCGGGCACTGATCGGGCTGGGCGTGGGGGGGCTGCTGGGGGCGCTGGCGATCGGGATCGCGGGGGTGTTCATCGTCTCGCCGCTGCTGATTCCGCTGGTGCTAGTCGGGGCCGTGCTCGTCCCGGCGTACAACCTCGAGCTCGCCGGCGGCAGGCTGCACAACGATGTCTGGTTCGCGCTCGCCTGGGGTGCTTTCCCGGCGTTCACCGGGTACTTCTCAAACGCGCTCACGATCCGGCCCGAGGGGCTGCTGGTGGCCGCCGCCTGCTTCCTGCTCAGCGTCGCCCAGCGGCGGCTGAGCACGCCGGTGCGCCAGCTGCGACGCCACACGACCGACGTCGTCGGCGAGCAGCGGCTCGATGACGGCCGTGTGCTCGAGCTGAGCCGCGCGGCGATCGGTGAGCCGCTCGAGGGTGCGCTGTCGGCGCTGTGGCTGGCGCTGGTGCTGCTGGCCGTCGGGCTGGTCGCCGTCCGGCTCTAGTGGGGCACTAGCGGACCTACTCGGTCGCGCTGAACTCCCAGATCGCGATCCCAAGCATCACCAGTCCGAGCGCGACGATCACGCCGGCCTCCAGCACCGTGGGAACGTGCCAGCCCCACCAGGTGACGCCCGGATCGAGCGCGTGGCGGGCGGCGGGGGAGATGGACAGGTGGTTGAAGACGATCCGGCGCATCGGATCGACCGCGTAGGTGAGCGGGTCGATCCGGTTCAGCACGGTCAGCCAGCCCGGGAGGCCGGAGACGGGGAACAGCGCGCCGGAGATGAAGAACATCGGCATCACGACCATCTGCATGACGCCCATGAATGACTGCATCTGCTTGATCCGCACCGCGATCATCACCCCGAAAGCGGTGATCGCGAAGGCCAGCAACAGCTGCAGCACGAAGATCTCGATGATCAGCAGCGGCGCGTAGGGGACGTGCACCAGCCCGGCGAGGCAGATCACGATCACGCCCTGGATGCCCGCGACCGTCGCGCCGCCGAGGCACTTGCCGATGACGATCGAGCTGCGCCTGATCGGGGCGACCATCATCTCGCGCAGGAAGCCGAATTCCCTGTCCCAGACGATCGAGGCGGCCGAGAACATCGCAGTGAACATGACCGCGATGCAGAGGATCCCGGGGTAGATGAACGTCTTCAGCTGCACCCCGTGGGTGCCGGCGCGCGAGAGCTGCTGCAGCCCGGCGCCGAGCACGAACAGGAACAGCAGCGGCTGGACCAGTGAGGTGATCATCCTCAGCCGGTCGGCCCGGAAGCGGATCAGCTCGCGCCGCCAGACGATCTTGATCGCCCGCAGCTCGGAGCCGAAGCTGCGCTCCGGGACGCTGACACGGACTACTTCGATCGGGGCCTGGACCTCGGTGGTGGCTGCCCCGGAGCGGTCTGTGGTCGAGCGGTCCGTGCTCACGCCTGGCTCCGCTCGCCCTCCAGGCTCGCCAACGGCGGAGCCCGCGTGAGTCGTCCGGCTGCTCATCGCCTGCCACCCCCGGTCATCATCTGCATCATCACCCGATTGCGGTGCTTGGACTGATCCTCCTCGGCGTCACGGATCGTCGTCCCCGTGTGCGACATGAACACGTCGTCGAGCGTCGGACGGGAGACGCTGACCGAGCGAATCGGCAGGCCGAGCTCGGCGAACAGCCGCGGCACGAACTCCTCACCGGCGGGCACGCCGAACGTGACCGCGCCCTCGGCGATCCCCGCCTCGATCCCGAACTTCTCCCGCAGGGCGGCGATCGCGGCGTCGTCGTCGTCGGTATGGATCGTGACGCGGTCGTGTCCGATCTCCGCCTTCAGCGCCTCAGGGCTGTCCAGCGCGACGATCTGACCATGGTCCATGATCGCGATCCGGTCGCACCACTCGGCCTCGTCCATGTAATGGGTGGTCATGAAGATCGTGATCTCCTCGCGCTCCTTGAGCTCACGGATGTAGCTCCAGATCGAGCGACGGGTCTGCGGGTCGAGACCGATCGTCGGCTCGTCGAGGAACAGCACGCGCGGCGAGTGCATCAGGCCGCGGGCGATCTCGAGCCGTCGGCGCATGCCGCCTGAGAACGTCGCCACGACCGAGTCCTTGCGGTCCCAGAGCCCGACCATCTCCATCACCTGCCGCATCCGCGGCTTGACCAGATCGGACTGGACGCCGTACAGCTCGGCGTGCAGACGCAGGTTCTGCTGCGCCGTCAGGTAGCCGTCGAGCGTCGGGTCCTGGAACACGAGCCCGATGTTGCGCCGGACGTCGTCGCGCTCGCGCACGACGTCATGCCCGGCGACGGTCGCCGAGCCGGAGGTCGGCTTGGCCAGCGTGCAGAGCATGTTGATCGTCGTCGTCTTCCCGGCCCCGTTGGGCCCGAGGAACCCGAACACCTCGCCCATCGCGACATCGAAGTCGACGCCGCGAACCGCCCGCACCTCGCCGAAGTTCTTGACGAGATTGCGGACGGCGATCGCGGTGCCGTTGGATCCGTTGTCGGTGATCGCGGGCATTGGCTCCAGGCGCGAACGTTACGCCGTCGCACCGTTGAACCTGCCGGCCCGGATTGCGGTCAGGAGGATTCCTCGTCCCCGGCCAGGATCCGGTACAGGCCCTTGCGGGTGTCGGTCAGGAGCGCGGCGGCGCGAGCGGTCTGCTCGGCATCGCCGACCTGGACGACCTGCCAGGCCGCCTTGCCGATCTGGGCGACCAGCGAGGCGATCTCCGCGAACGCCTGTCCGCCCGCCTCCTGGGGCTGCTCCCACGGCGCGGGCTCCTCCGAGCGGCTCGCGAGATGCTCGCGGCCGGCATCGGTGATCTCGAACACCTTCCCGTTCTCCCCGTCGACGGCGCGGACGAGACCTTCGTCCTCGAGCTGCGAGAGCGTCGGGTAGACCGAGCCTGGGCTCGGACGCCAGCGTCCCTCGCTGCGCTCCTCGATCGTCTGCATCAGCTGGTAGCCGTTGCGCGGCTCCTCGCCGAGCAGCAGCAGGAGCGCCAGCCGTACGTCGCCGCGCCGTGCACGTCCGCGGCCTCGGCCGCCGTGCATCGGGCCGCCGAACGGCGGGCCGCCCCTCATCTGTCGCATCGCCGCAAAGCGCTCGAGATCCTCGAGGCTCGGGCGACCGAATCCCTTCGCCTTGGCAAACGCCCAGCCTGGGCTGCAGCGGCCTCGGTGTCCCCAGGCGCCTTGCCCGGGGCCTTCAAATGCAAAAGCTTTGCCAGTCATATCTGGAAACCTTTCGTTGCTTACGATAGGTAACGATATATCGTGACTGTTCGTTTGTCAAGGGGGATTTTTGCGGTTCTGGCCTGGGGCGGGAGCGGGGGGGCGGGCTCCCTCCTCAGGCATAAACGCGCCTCTCAGAGCACGCGTCGACCGTGTCGAAGGGGGTTGCTCTGGAACGCCCGGATTCCGGGCCCTCCAGGCCACAGCGCGAAATTTGCGCGAGCGCGTGCTCTGAGACGCACGTTTCGCCGCCGCTCACGCCCACAGCTCCATCCGTACGGCCGCCCCTCGGACCGCCGGCCCCTCAACCCGGCCGGCCTACTCGCGCTTGCCGCCGCGATTGCGGAGCCAGTCAGCGAGCTGCTGGCTCGCGTCGCCGACCTGAGAGCCGAGGTTGGTGACGTTCTCGCCTATCTCCTTGAACATCGAGCGGAAGCGCTGGGCGTAGAACTCGGCCGCGTCGCCGGCCTCCTCGCGCACGTCGCGATCCTCGCCGCGCCGGGGGTACTCGCCTCGGATGATCCGGTCGTACTCGCCGCCCTGGACCCATTTCATGACCTCTGAGACCCGGCGGACGGCGTTGGCATGGGTCGCGCCGATCTCGTTGAAGAAGCGCCGCACGCGATCGTGCGCGTCCTCCCAGTTCTCGTACTCGATCGCCTGGGCCATGAACGCGTCGAGGTCCAGCCGGTCGGCCGACAGGCCACCGGCGGTGACCATCAGCGTCCGGCAGACGATCCGCGGGTCGCGGACCGCGATCGTGGCCGCGCGGTCGGAGCTCAGCTCGGCTGCGCGCACCCACTCGAGCAGAACCGCCTGGACCGCGCGCAGCGGCAGCCCGAGGACGCCGGGCACGTTCCCGCCCGCGCGCACCAGGATGTCGAGCGCCGTCATGTAGAGCACGTGGTCGGAGAGGATGTGCCCGAGCTCGTGGGCGAGGACCACGCGCTGCTCGCCCGGTCCGAGGCGCTCGAGCAACGAGGAGTCGAACACGATCATCGGCGCCCTGGACCCGATCGTCCGGGCGTTGGCTGTGAGCGACGCGCTCACATAGACGTCGTAGTCGCCCGGCATATCGAGGATCCGGCAGACGCCGACGTGCTGAGCCCACAGCTCGGGAAGCTGGCGCTCCCCGACCTTGACCGAGTTGCCGAGGTAGAACTGGCGCAGCGCGCGCTCGTAGCGGAACTCGACCAGCTTGCGCACGACGGTGTCGAGCATCGGCACCGCTTTGAGCGCCGCCGTGGCCGCGCGGTCGGCCGGATGCTCATACGCCCGCGAGGAGATCTCGGGGTAGGGCTCCAGATGTTCTGGCAGCGTCTCGGCCACGCGGGCATGAACCCTACTCGCCCATCGGCGCCCGGAAGCTACCAATATCTGTACATTTGCCCGTCCCCGCGGGGCCGAGCGGGGACAGGTGCAGTCGAAACGCTTGGAGGGTCCGTGCTGGGCGGATTGAGACCAAGGAAGGGAAGGCTTGCGCTGGTTCTCTCGCGCGCGACAGTTGGGGTGGGCGTGCTGCCGGCGGAGGCACAGGCGTTCCCGGTAACGATCACAAGCTCGAGTGGGCCGACGGACATCACACCAATGACCAACGGGACCACAACCACCTATACCGCGGACGCGACCCACACGAACATCAACGTCACCGGCCTGGACACCGCGCTCATCGCCCGCAACGTCATCATCGACCCCGGCGACCCCACCGGAACAACTCAAGTACTGACTCCGGTCGCCGCGACGGGTAGCGGGGCCCTTACGTTCGGCACGGCCACGAATATCAACGGAATCGCTCTGGGCTCCGACGTCTCGACCGGCGGCGCGCTGACGTACAACGGCCCGGTGACGTTGGCCAGTGACGCGGCAGTGACCACGTCCGGAGGCAACGTCACCTTTGAGTTGGCGGTCGACGGCGCGCACGGCCTGACCGTCAACGCCGGCGGCGGTACGACGACATTCAATCAGGCGGTCGGTGGTAACCCAGCACTGGCCAGCGTGTCCATCAACGGCGCGGGCGGGATTGCGCTCAACGCGGGCTCGGTTACAACCAACGCCGGTCAGGTCTACACCGGGCCTGTCACGCTTGGAGCGCCCACGACTCTTAGCTCGACCGGTTCCGGGAGCGTCAACCTGGCCTCGACTGTCGATGGCGCTCAAGCCCTGACCGTCAATACGGCCGGCATAACCAGGTTTGGCGGGGCGGTCGGCAGCCTCGGACCGGCGCTAACGAACTTAACCAGCGACGCCCCTGGCGTAACGGCGCTAGATGCCGGGGCGGTCACGACGACCGGCGCTCAGACGTACAACGACTCTGTGACACTTGGTGCGGAACTTGGTGCGGAAACGAATCTCTCGGCGCTCAACGTCACGTTCGGCTCCGCCGTCGACGGCGCTCGTGGTCTGACCGTCAGCGCCTCTGGCACGACGACACTCGGCGGCCCAGTCGGAGCCCTTACCCCGCTCTCGAGCCTCAGGATCACCAACGCGAGCGGCTCCACCGCCCTCAACGGCGGCGCCGTTGTGACGACGGCGGGCCAGACCTACCGGAACGCTGTGACGCTTGGTACAAACACGACCCTTACTGACCCCGGTGTCAGTGCCCAGTCGACTATCGGGCTCGGCTCGAACGCGTTGACGATCGCCGGCGGTGGGACCCTCGCAGGCATCGTCTCCGGGAGCGGGGGGAGTCTCACAAAGAGGGGCGCGGGCACGCTCGCCCTTTCGGCCCCCGCCCCGAACAGCTACACCGGCGGTACCCGCATCGACGGCGGCGCGGTGAGCTTCGCCTCGGGCGGTATCCCAGCTGCCGGTGGCCTGACGATCGATGGCGGCACGTTGCGGTGGGACCCGTCTAACAGCGACGACGTGTCTCCCGTAACGATCGGGAACGGCGGTGCAACCTTCGACACTCACGGCAACGACGTGACGCTCGCCCAGCCGCTCACGGGCTCGGGCTCGGCCACTAAGACCGGTAACGGCACGCTGACGCTGTCGGCTGCGAACACGTACTCGGGATCGACCCAGGTGCAGCAGGGGACGCTCGCTCTGTCGGGCAGTCTTGTCAGCCATGCGACGTTGTTCTCAGGGGCCACGCTGAACTGCACTGGCGGGGCGCTGAACGGCGGCCTCACAAACAACGGAGGTACGGCCACGGGCGCACCCAACGCCCCCACCGGCGCGTCGGCGACACCCGGGAACGGCCACGCCACGGTGTCGTTCACGCCTGGGGATCCCCACTGCTTCCCTGTCATCTATACGGCGACCACGTCGCCCGGCGGTGTCCACGGCACCGGCTCCGGGAGCCCGGTCACGGTGACCCCGCTCATCGACGGGACCACCTACACGTTCACGGTGACCGCGACCAGCCCGGTCGGGTCCTCGCTGCCGTCGGCGCGATCGAACGCCGTCAAGCCTCTCGGTCCCGCGCCGATCGCGCGCATCTTCTCGCCCGCCACCGGCAGCCGCTTCAACTACCAGGCCTTCGTGCCGACCACGATCAGCTGCATCGATGGCGGCGGCGGGCCCGGCATCGCGATCTGCACGGACTCGACCCACGGCAACTTCGTGCTCGACACCTCGCACCCGGGCACGTTCAAGTACAGCTTGATCGCGGTATCGGAGGATGGCCAGTCGACGATCGCTCAGATCCTCTACACGGTGCTCTTCCCGAACAACAAATTCAACTCCCCGCGCGTCCACCCCAACCGCGACGGGACCACGAGCTTCACCTTGAACCTCCCTTGGCCGGGAACGGTCGACGTGCTCGAGACCGCCGCGAAGAGCGACCTCGCCACCGCGGCAGCGCTGAAGCCGGGCAAGGGCCAGTTCGCCTTCGCCAGCGTCCACGCGCGGATCAAGAAGGCGGGAACCGCCAGGTTCCGGATC
>DATCNP010000057.1:0-19435 GCA_036565205.1 Solirubrobacteraceae bacterium
GATTGGGATTCAGGCGTGGTCAGGCTCGAGGGCCAGATAGCCCCTGGCGCCCGCCTGAAGGTCACCTCGGAGGCGAATCCTGGCCGAGCGTTTGCAGTCCGGGTGACCGATCTGGTCCCCAATCAGTCGATGCGGTGGAGCGGAGGGATGCCGCTCGGGTTGTTCAGGGGCGTGCGCACTTTTACCCTCTCGAGCGCGGACCCGTCGGGCACGGAGTTCAAGGTCCGCGAGGAGTACACCGGGCCGCTGCTTGGCATGATCTGGAGATCGATGCCAGACCTGCAGCCGTCGTTCGACAAGTTCGCCAGCGGGCTGAAAGCACGAGCCGAGCACGGCGGCTGACCGATCGCGCGGCGAAGGACTCTGGCTCGGGCGGCGGGTCGCTGACATGACCGGCGATCCATTCGGGGCGTTGGGGGACGCCAACCGGCGGGCGATCGTCGAGCTCCTCAGTGAGCGCGGCCGCTCGGTCCGAGAGCTGGCCGACGAACTGCCGATCAGCCGCCCGGCAGTCTCGCGCCATCTCAAGCTTCTGAAGGACGCCGGCCTGGTCCTCGAGGAGCCTCAGGGAACGCGGCGGATCTACCGGTTGCACGAGCAGGGCGTCGAGGCGGTTCGCTCCTATCTGGCTCGCGTGTGGGGTGAGGCAGGCGCACGATTCCGTCTATTCGCGGAGAACAGCTCGGAGCGCCGAGACGATGCTTGAGCCGCTCGAGCTCGAATTCGA
Source organism: Solirubrobacteraceae bacterium (assembly GCA_036565205.1). Taxonomy (GTDB): domain Bacteria; phylum Actinomycetota; class Thermoleophilia; order Solirubrobacterales; family Solirubrobacteraceae; genus Palsa-465. Next base: position 728 of record DATCNP010000057.1, read on the forward strand.
GGTCGACTGCACGCCGCGACGCGCCTTCGAAGTCTGGACGACGCGCATCGCGAGCTGGTGGCCCAAGAGCCACACCGTCTCGGCAGATCCCGACGTCGAGGTGATTCTCGAAGCCCGGATCGGCGGGCGGATATTCGAGCGGTCTCCGTCAGGCCTTGAGCAGGACTGGGGAGAGGTCACCGCGTTCGAGCCGCCGCACCGCCTTGCCTATCTCTGGCACATCCGACGCGATCGCGCCGACGCGACCCAGGTGGAGATCACGTTCAGCGCCCACGGCGAGGCGGGCACCCGGGTGAGGATCGAGCACAGCGGCTGGGAGCGGCTCGGTGCCGACGCCGAGACATGGCGGGAACGGAACCACGGCGCGTGGGGGAGCCTGCTGTCTCATTACCGCCGCGCGGTGGCGTTGGCGGCCTGATAACCGGTCTCGCGTGCGTCAACCAGACGACGCGCTCTGGTTCGGGCCGTCCCGGATCGGGTACCTCCACCTGAGGTTCGCCCCGGTAAGCTGGAAAGTCTGCATCCCAGCCGCGAGCCGATCCCCACGATTGGAGGAGAGAGTATGTCCACCACCCTGATCGTCATCATCGTAGTGGTAGTCGTCCTGGTCCTCGCGGCATTGATGCTGCTGAGGCCCCGTATGCGCGCTCGTGCGCGCCAGCGCGAGATCGATCAGCGCCGTGGCCGTGCGGTGACCGAGCATCGTGGCGCGGCGGAGGAGAGAACGAAGCAGGCCGACCTCGCCGACCGTAAGGCCCGTATCGCCGAGCAGGAGGCCCAGCGTGAGCGCGCCGACGCACAGCTCCACGAGGAGCGCGCAGCGATGCACGAGGAGGGCCTGGTCGACCACGAGCTCGTCGGCCAGAACGAGCGCGATCGGTTCGCCGGAACGTCGGCGGTGTCCACCGATCGGGAGGCGCTCGAGGAGGAGCGAGAAGGCCGGGCCGCCGGTGAGAGTCGAGGAGACGTCGCGGACGGCGGCAAAGAAACTCCCGCGGCTGACACCGACCGTTAACCGAGCCGGGAAGCCGATCGCGCGGCAGGCCCGCTCTGGTCCGCCTCAGGGCCTGAGCACGATCTTGCCGCGCGTGTGGCCGCGCTCGAGCTCCCGGAAAGCTTGCTGTACGTCATCGAGGGGGTAGACGCCGGCGATCGGGAGCTCGACGCGTCGATCGGCGATCAGCCGCGCGAGCTCTGCCAGCACCTCGGAGCTGGCGGCCGTCGCGCTTCCCTCGGCGCTAACGCCATGGGTCTCGGTCGCCGCGAAGTTGACGATCGTGTTCACGCGCTGCGGGCTGACTCCGAGCCGCAGCGCGATCTCGACATAGTCACCGCCGAACGTGTCGATGAATGCATCCGGGTTCCCGCCGACAGCGTCGCGGATGCGGTCCTCGACCCCGTCGCCGTAGCTGACCGGGATGACGCCATGCTCACGCAGCCAGCCGTGGTTCTGATCGCCGGCGAGCCCGATCACTCGTGCCCCCGACTCACGTGCGAGCTGGACCGTGAGCGAGCCGACTCCGCCCGCCGCGGCGGAGACGACCACGGTGTCGCCTGCGGACAGGGACACGGCTCGAACGCAGGCATAAGCGGTCGATCCGACAACGAATAGCCCGCCACCGGCTTCCCAGGGCACGGCGGGCGGACGACCGGTGAGGTTGTCTGCCTTGACCACGACAAACTCGGCCTGGGCCGCGCGGGCGTGCGTGAATCCGATCACCTCGTCGCCTACGGCAACGCGCTCGACTCGGTCGCCGAGCTCATCTACGACCCCGGCGAGGTCACTGCCCTGTCCCGAAGGGAATGTCGCAGGCCACCGATCGTGCAGCATCCCCTCGCGGATCTTCGACTCACCCGGATTGATCCCCGCCGCCTTGACTCTCACGAGGACCTCGCCCGGGCCGGGGGTGGGGCGGGGGACCTCGACCACGTTCAATACCTCGACCCCGCCATAGTGATCGAACTGAACGGCTCTCGGCATCGTCTCGCTCCTCGTCTCGCTCGTCGGCTTTCGCGAGATTCTGACGATCTGGCGCGCCCGGCTCAGCGGCTGGAGCCTCGGTGGCGAGGGCTGGGATTGGTCAACTGATAGACAACCCATTTTCAGCTGCCTGCGGCTCATGGATCTCCCCGCCAGTGCGGGACGCCTGCTTCGCGACGTTTGCATCACTCGGTCAGGCTTCAAGGTCACGGACGTCGCCGAACGAGGGCCTCGTGAGGTGGCGCGCGGAAGGGCCTGCTGCCTATGCAGCGCGGGATCATCGGTGAACGGCGTCGCACTGCTGCTGCTCGTCCCAAGCATCACTGGGCTCGAGGCCGCTCGGGCCGTCGTGGGCGATCGCTTTGCTGGCCGACCGATAATGCTTGAGGCGCTCGCCGGACGTGTCGACGACCGTATCGTCTGGCAATCTGAGCGTCTCTGCATCGGGAACTCGACTGCTGCTGCAGACCGTTCGTTGCGATCATCTGCACCGAGCAATCCGAGACGGTCGCTTCTGTGACGGTATTGAGGCGAGGGAGTCGCTCGCCCACCTTTGCAGCCGTCTGGTTTAGTGGTCAGCGCGGAACTTGTCCGGCCGATGGTTCGGCGATTCGGCACCGGCGGTTCGCTGGTGCGGCCACTAGGTTCACGGCCGCGGCCCGAAGGGGTGGGTTTGACGGCGCTGCTGCGGGCGGTAAGCGACTGTCTGGAAAATCGACGTGAAGCCGTTTTCGAACCCGCGTCGCGCGGCGCGCAGGTACAGCCGCCAGACTCGCATCCGCTCCGGGCCGGCGAGCGATTCGGCACGCTCAGCGTGCTGGTCGAGGTTGCGGGCCCACTCGTGCAGCGTGCGCGCGTAGTCGAGCCGGAAGCCCTCGACGTGCCTCGGCTCGAGGTCCGCGCCCTCGAGCGCAGTGAGCACCCGCGAGAGGTGCAGCGGTGCCGCGTCGGGGAACACGAACCGCTCCGAGAACGCCCCCGCCTCAGGGTCGCCGTGGCGCAGCCGCGCGATGCCGTGGTTGAGCAGCCGCCCGCCGGGCCGCAGCACCGCGGCGAGCTGGCCGGCGTAGGCGTCGATGTTCGCGCTGCCGACGTGCTCGACCATGCCGATCGAGGCGATCGCGTCGAACTGCTCGCCGGCAAGGTCGCGGTAGTCGCCGATGAGGATCTCGATCCGGTCGGCGAGCCCCGCCGCCGCCGCCCGTTCGCGCGCGAGCGCGGCCTGCGGCTCGGACAGCGTGATGCCGGTGACGTGAACGCCGTGCCCGCCCGCGGCGTGCAGCGCGAAGCTGCCCCACCCGCACCCGACATCGAGCACGCGCTCGCCGCTGCGCAGGCCGAGCTTCGTGCACACGAGCTCGAGCTTCGCGCGCTGCGCCTCCTCGAGTGTCCGCGCGCCGCGCGAGAAGATCGCGCACGAGTAGGTCATCGACTCGCCGAGGACCAACCCGAAGAACTCGTTCGAGACGTCGTAGTGGTACGTGACTGCGCGCCGGTCGCGTTCGCGGCTGTGGCGTCGCCCGCGCGGACGCAGCTCGGCCGCGGGCGCGCGCGGCACCGAGCGCAGCGCGCCCGCCCGCAGGGCGACCGCCGCGAGGCGTGCCTTGCCGCGGGCGTCCAGCGGCGGCACCGCGTACCCATCCAGCAGCTCGAGCGCGGCGTCCATGTCGTCCACCTCGATCTCGCCGCTCACGTATGCACGGCCGAGCCCGAGCTGGCCCGGCGCGCGCATGACATGCCCGAGCGCACGCGGCGAGCGCACGCGAAACGTCGGCCCGCCGGCGCCGTTGGTCGGCGGCAACGTGCTGCCGTCCCACAGCTCCAAGCGGAACGGACGCTCGGGAAGCGCTTGCGCGAGCGCCGCGCACAGCGGGGCGGTGACGCCCATCACGCTCACCGTGCCTTTAGCGCCGCGAGCTTGTCCGCCTGCCGCTCCGGGCTCACACGCACGACGTCCCAGGCGAGTCCAACCCGCTCGAGCGCACGGATGAGCAGCGCGGAGGGGTCGAACTCCCAACGGCCCAGACCGTGCTCGGCGGAGGTCGGGAACGCATGGTGGTTGTTGTGCCACGCCTCCCCGAACGACAACGGCGCCAACCACGCAAGGTTGCGGGACTCGTCGCCGGTGTCGAAGCGTTGGCGCCCGAAGAAGTGGCACAGCGAGTTGATGCTGTAGGTCACGTGGTGGACCACAAGCATCCGCACCGCACCGCCCCACAAAACGCCCGTCAGGCCGTCGCGTAGCCGGCCGCCGAACAGCCAACCGAGCCCGAACGCGGCGAGCAGCCCGCCGAACGCCCACACCGGGAACGTCCGGTCGACCCAGCTCACGACTGGGTCGGCGAGCAGGTCGGGCGCGTAGCGTGTGCGCCGCCCACGCTGCGTGTGGATGAACAGCCACCCGACGTGCGCGTGCCAGAGTCCGCGCAGCGCGCCGCGCCAGCCATGGCCGTGGTCGACGTGCGGACTGTGCGGGTCGCCGTCCCGATCGGCGAACGCATGATGCTTGCGGTGGTCGGCCACCCACGAGATGACCGGCCCCTCGATCGCCGCCGAGCCAAGGATCGCCAGCACAGCGCGGACCGGGCGCGTGGTCTTGAACGCGCGGTGAGTCAGCAGGCGGTGAAAGCCCACCGTCACACCAACGCCGGTAAGCAGATACAGCAGCACGAACACGACGATGTCGTTCCAGCCCAACAAGCTGGCCCACAGCTGCCAGCCAACGAAGAACAGGCTGAGGATCGGAACGGCAGTGACAATCCCAGTGATGACCCGGTCACGCCGCTCGCTGACCACCGCCTCGACGTCGTCGTGGACGGCGGCCCCTGATGCTGACACAGTGCCGCAGTCTAAACGCTACGGCGAGCGCCGCTCCGTCCCAACCCAAACGTAAGAGCTGCTCGAGCGGCACGTCCGGGCCGGTCAGCCGCGCCTCGCCGAACCCGCCCAGGCCTCGCGGCTCGATCCGACTCGAGCGGCCTATCGTGCTCGGGAGAGCCGGAAGCGTGCCATCGCGTCGCGGGCGAGATACCGGCGACTCGAACGGTGCTGCTCGGAAGCTCGCAAGGCTGGTATGGTCGTTCGGTCAGGTTGGGCAGCTTGCCCAATGCTTATAGTGCCAGCGGTCGTAGCCTTTGCTTTGAGCAATCTCGGCGTTCGCAGCACGCGACGACGCGGGAGGAAACACCATGGCTACTGGAACCGTCAAGTGGTTCAGCGACGAGAAGGGCTTCGGGTTTATCACTCCGGACGACCAGTCCAAAGATCTGTTCGTCCACCACTCAGCGATCGTCGGCGGGGGCTATCGCTCGCTCGCCGAGGGCGCGAAGGTTTCCTACGATGCTGAGGCGGGCGACAAGGGTCCGAAGGCCGCCAACGTCCAGCTGGTCTAGCGATTCCGCTCGCTTGCCCACCGTCGCGGGTGGGCAGGTCCGAGCGCTGATCACAACTGAAGATGCCTCGCGTGACGTCCGCCGAAAGGTCAGGGCGGAGCCAAGAGGAACTCGCCGAGAGGAGGTGTGTAGATGGGGACGACGGGGTCGTCGCGGGGCGGCGCGCGAGAGCGCTTCGTCGTCACGGAGGCTGAGCGGCGGGTAGCTGACCTGCTGCCGATCGAGGTCGACTCGGTGCTCGCTCGCGCGACTGTCGAGGCGGTGCCTTTCTGGTTTCACACGTTCGCGCTGAACCGCGCTGAGGGCATCTACACGCCCGGCGCCGCTCGCGACCATCGCTACCGCGTCTCCGCGCTACCCGAGGACTTCGCCGGGATGAGCGTGCTCGATGTCGGCTGCTTCGACGGCTTCTACTCCTTCCTCGCAGAGCGCCGAAGGGCCGAGAGGGTCGTGGCCGTGGACAACGAGCAGTATCGGCTCTGGGTCGCCTCCCGGTGGGGTGTTGAGCTGGAGGGCGGGGAGGGCTTCCGCGCCGTGCATGGCCTGCTCGGCTCGGCCGTTGAATACCGGCGGATGGACGCGTTCGCGCTCGACGGGCTCGAGGAGCGCTTCGACCTCGTCTACTGCTTCGGCATCCTGCACAGGGTCGAGAACCCACTCGGCTTGCTCCGCGTGTTGCGTGGGCGGACGGTGGATGGCGGCACGGTGCTGGTCGAGACCTACGGCGTCGCCCCGGAAGATCGAAACGGTCCCGCGATCCGCGTCTCCGAGCCCGGGGAGGTTTACGCGCGCGACGACTTCGTCTACTGGGGGTTCGGGGACGCTGGCCTGGAGCGGCTTGCACGGATTGCGGGCTTCTCGCGCGCCGAGTCGCTCATCAACGTGGAGGTCGACGGCCACCCCCGCATCATCGGCCAATTGATCGCATAGGTAGTCGCTCCCGGGACGGCGTCCTCTACAACCTCTTCACAAGACGGTTGCGGGCTCGTAACGAGAAAGCGTGCCTGTGCCGCGAGCGTTGTTGGAGTGCTCCCGGCGCTATACGCCCACCGACTCGGCCGTGCGTACGGCCCTGACTCGTCGCTCGTGGCGCTCCACCGCGCAATGCAGCAGCCACTCGACGGCCTGGAGACGGACTGCTGCCTGACCGCCGACGGCGAGCTCGTGCTGCTGCACGACCCGCTGCTCGACCTCGGCACCACCGCATCTGGCTGGGCGCATCAGCGCACCGCGGTGGAGATCCGCGCGGGGTGGCTGCGCAACCTCGACGGCACGGTAAGCAACGAGCGCCCGCTGCTGCTCGACGAGCTTCTCGACCTCGCGCCGCCCGGCGCGACGCTCCAGCTCGAGGTCAAAGCGCACGCCGACCCAGCCCTCGCACGCCGCACTGCGCGAGCCGTCTGCGAGCGTCTTCGCGATCACCCAGCGCGGGAGCGGACCGAGGTCATCAGCTTTTGGTCCGGTGCGTGTGAGCTCGCCGCCGAGCTTGACTTCCGGGCGCGGCTGGTGATCATCGCCGACTACCGCATCCACGCGCTCGCCGCCTGGGGACGACACGTCGGCCTGCACGGCGTATGCGTCGAGCACTTCCTCCTCTCTCGCCCGCTGGTGGCAAGCCTTCGAGCCTGCGGGCTCAGCGTCACGACCGGCACGATCAACCACGCCGCGATCCTTGCGCCGCTCCTGCCGCTTGGCCTCGACGCCATCACAAGCGACTCTCCACACGAGCTGCGCCAAGCGCTCAGCCGCTCACTCCGAACGCCGCGACTCGCCGCCTGAACCGCCCGCACACGCTGACGCACAGCCGCTCCTGCTGACATTTCGGAACCGGCGCGAGGTGAGGGAGGCGGTCAGGCTGCTGGTCCTGGCGCAGCGGGGCGTGCGGCGCTCGTCCGCGCGTCGCGGAGCATTGGCGTGAGTGTTTCGGTCCGCGGCCGGCCTCCCTGGTCAAGGATCCGGGATTCCACCGTTGGCCAGTCGCGGTCCATCGTTGGCCAGTCGCGACCTCGATGCGGCAGCAGTCGCCGTCTGGTGGCGGTCCCACGAATCGTGAATCGGAGCTTTCGAAGATTAAGGTTCGCGGGCTGCTCACACAGGCGCGTCGATAGGAGTAGTGTCAATGAGTGAGCTGGCCCTGCGGCCAGCATCCTCAGCTTCAGCCCGAATGCCACCGACAGCGCGAAAGCGCCGCGAGGCGGGGAGTGGAAGCCACTGGTTGCGACTGCGGGGCCGGGTCTCTAGTTCTATGGGTGTCGTCCACCGCCTGGCGGTAGTCTCGCCTGATTGTCTGATCGCTCGCCAGGTATGGCCTTCTTGCTTCCGCGTGAATTCAATCCAGGGACGGTGGTCGAAGACCATGACGAGCGTCAAACGCGACGTCGCAGCGCGTAGGCCGGGCGAACTCAATCGCGGTAGCGTCTGCCACCGGCTGTCGCCGGCAATCGACGCCGGACGGCGCCTGAATGGCCGGCGATCGGGTCCTGGGAGATCAGCGCAAGCCACGTCGGTCCGCGCGACCCTCGGTACGAGCATCAGACTCATTCGCGCGACTAGGACCGCCTCGGGTGCAAGATCGAGGAGATCGACCGCGAACTGCGCGCATGCGGCCACCACGAACGATGAGGGATGACGATGGCGTTTGAGGTCGGCAAACGCGTCGTAGCCGAGTCCGAGTCAACGGACCGTCGACCCCGCTCGGGTGTCGTTGAGGAAGTGCTCCGCGGCGATCCCCTTCCTCGCTATCGCATCCGCTGGGACGACGGCCACGAGACCATCTACACACCCGCGAGCGGCGCCCTTCGAGCCGAGAAACGCCGCAAGACGCCGGGGCAAGCGGCTCCACGCAAACGCTCAATCACCTGAGAGGTGAACATCGACGGCCCGGCAAAACCAGGCACAGCCTGCCCGGCCGGCTCAGCGGTCCGCGACCTCACGTCGATGCCGACTGAGCGCCACCCGGCTATATGGCTTTGCTCACACTATCGCTGCGGACGCGCCACAGCAGCGGTGGGTTCGCGACGCCGAGGCGCTCGGATTGCCACACGATGCCGTAGTCGACGCTGATCTGGTGAGCGCCTCTCGAGACTTCCGGTCCGCCATCGAACCGGTCGTGATGGACGAATGTTTCGGTCTGGACGAGGTGCAATAGCCAGTCCGGTGGCTCTCGCTTGCTGCTGCGCCGTCGCAGTGCCCGCATGTTCGAGCCCAGCGCCGAGTCAACGCGAGGCGCTCGGCACGAGCTTGAGCAGCGAGCAGCGCGTGACGCGCGACGCGCGAATTGCCGCGCTTCGCAACGAGCGGCACCTCAGAGCCCAACGAGTCCAGCCGCCGCCGCACAGGCCGTCGGCACTCCAAAACGCGCAATCGGTACGTAGTTCCGTTCCGCAAATTGTGGGTTTCCGGTCTTGACATCCAACAAAAACATCGATATACCCATGCAAAACAACAGCCGAACCCACGTATTCCAACGTCAGCTGAACCCACGTATTCCAACGTCAGCTATGTATCTCGAAGAGCGGCAAGCAGCGATCATCGAACGAGCTCGCGCGGCCGGACGCGTCGATGTCGCCAGGCTCGCAAGCGATTTCGGGGTCACTTCGGAGACCGTCCGCCGCGATCTGACAGCGCTCGAGCGCCATGGATTGCTGCGCCGTGTGCACGGCGGCGCGATCCCGATCGGACGGATCGGGTTCGAGCCCGGCTTGCAGACGCGCGATCAGACGATGGCGCCGCAGAAGGCGCGGATCGCCAAGGCGGCTCTGGCCGAGCTCCCCCCGGACGGGGCGATCCTGCTCGACGCGGGCACGACGACCGCCCGACTTGCGGAGATGCTGCCCACCGACCGCGAGCTGACCGTCGTGACCAACGCGCTGCCGATCGCGATGACGCTCTCGACGCGGGCGAACATCACCGTGCTCACGGTCGGCGGTCGCGTCCGTGGCCGCACGCTCGCGATGGTCGACGAATGGGCCGTGCGGATCCTCGCCGACACGTTCGTCGACGTCGCGTTTCTCGGCGCCAATGGCGTCAGCGTGGAGCGGGGTCTGACCACGCCGGACGTAGCCGAGGCCGCGGTCAAGCGGGCGATGCTGCGCGCCGCGCGTCGCGTCGTCGTGCTCGCCGATCACGCCAAGGTCGGCAACGACTGCTTCGCGCGCTTCGGCAATCTCTCCGAGGTCGACACGCTCGTCTGCGACGACGGCCTCGACGTCGAACTCGCCGCCGACCTGCAGGCGGCCGGACCGAGGGTGGTGCTGGCGTGATCGTCTCGGTCACCCCAAATCCGGCGCTGGATCGCACGATCGAGGTCAGACGGTTGCGACCGGGGCAGCTGCACCGCGTCGACCGCGCGACCGTCGAGCCGGGCGGCAAGGGCATCAACGTGGCGCGAGTGCTCGCCTCCCACGGCGTTCACACCGCGGCGGTCTTCCCGTCCGGCGGCTCCGAAGGCGATCTGCTCCTCGCGCTCCTGCGCAAGCAGGAGATCCAGGTCCGCGCGGTGGCGATCGCCGCGCCGCTGCGCACGAACATCGCGATCGTCGAGCCTGGCGGCGAGGTAACCAAGCTCAACGAGCCTGGCCCAGAACTCACCGCAGCCGACGGACGCGCCTTGATCGCCGACGTGCGCGCGGCGGCGAGTGGCGCCGAGTGGGTGGTCAGCTGCGGCAGCCTGCCGCGCGGTCTGTCGATCGACTTTCACGCCGAGGTCGTGGCCACAGCCCACGCCGAGGGTGCGAGGGCCGCCGTCGATACGAGCGGCGGCGCCCTCCAGGCCGCCCTGGCCGCAGGACCGGATCTCGTCAAGCCCAACCGCGACGAGCTCGAGGACGCAGTCGGACGGTCGATCACGACGTTCGGCGAGGCTGTCATTGCCGCGCGGACCCTTGTGGACCGGGGCGCCGGCCGGGTGCTGGCGAGCTTCGGAAGTGCCGGCGCGATCCTGGTCGACGCGGTTTCCGCGCTGCACGGGTTCGCTCCGTGTGATCAGGTTCACAGCACGGTCGGCGCGGGGGACACGCTGCTGGCTGGCTTCCTCGCCTCGGATGGAACCGAGCGTGAAGCGCTGCGTCAGGCGGTCGAGTGGGCGGCGCAGGCCGTCGCCACGCCCGTGGATGGAGTTGAGGCTCCCGACCACCCGACGGTACCGATGGGACAGGTCAGCGCGAAGGTGGACCCGGGCCGGCCGCTGGACGGCGGGCCGAGCGAAGTGACGTTGCTGGTGGGTGAGAAGTCGACGAGCCTCGACGGGCTCGCCCGATCACGAGAGAGGTGAAGAACAATGATCCGAGGGAGGCGTCGTGAGTGCGATTGACCAATACATGCCCACCAAGACCGGGACTGGGTTAAAGGGCCACATCCAGCGGATGGGTGGATTCCTCGCCGGGATGGTGATGCCCAACATCGCGGCGTTCATCGCCTGGGGGTTGATCACCGCGCTGTTCATTCCGACCGGATGGCTCCCGAAGTTGCACCTCTTCGTCGCAGGCTCGGCGCACATCTCGGCGCTCGTCTCGCCGATGATCATCGTGCTGCTGCCGTTGCTGATCGGCTCGACCGGCGGCCGGATGGTCTATGGCCAGCGCGGCGCCGTCGTCGGCGCGATCGCCACGATGGGGGTCATCGTCGGCGCAGGGGTCGTCAATGGGCTGCTCGTTGGCCCGGCCAGCGCCTCCAACCCGCCGGCGAATGACGTGTTCTACTCCGGCTCCGCCAGCGCGCAGTTCCTGGCCGCGATGATGATCGGGCCGGGCTCCGCGTGGCTGATGAAGGAGTTCGACAAGCGCACCAGGGAGCACGTCCCGGCAGGGTTCGAGATGCTGATCGAGAACTTCGGCGCGGGCATCCTCGGAATGTTGTGCTGCATTCTGGGATTCCTCGTCATCGGCCCGGTGTTCAAGCAGCTGACGACGTGGGCGGGTGACGGGGTGCATGACCTCGTCAAGGCGAGCTTGATCCCGCTCGCGTCGGTCATCGTCGAGCCGGCCAAAGTCCTGTTCCTGAACAACGCGATCAACCACGGCGTGCTCGAGCCGCTCGGCCTCTCGCAGGCGGCCAAGAGCCACCAGTCGCTGCTGTTTATGATCGAGACCGATCCAGGCCCGGGCCTGGGGTTGCTGCTCGCCTACTGGGTGGCGGGACCGAAGCACTTGCGCCCGACGGTTCCCGGCGCGATCATCATCCAGTTCCTGGGCGGGATCCACGAGATCTACTTCCCGTACGTGCTGATGAAGCCGAGGCTGCTGATCGGGCTGATCCTCGGTGGCGGTTCGGCCGTCCTGTTCTGGAATATCACCGGCGCGGGTCTCGTGGCCGGCCCGGCTCCGGGAAGCATCTTCGCGTATCTGGCGGTGACGCCACCGGGTGGAGTGGTCATCGTTCCGCTCGGCATCATCATCGCTACCGCGGTCTCGTTCGCCGTGAACAGCGTGCTGCTCAAGACGGCCGGCGAGGAGGTCGAGGACGAGGTCGAGGCGGCTGAAGAGGCCAGGCTCGACCCGGCTGCCCCCGCGATCGTTGGAGCGTGACGAGATGCCCGCAATCGCCGGATCTGAAGTCCGCAAGATCGTGGTCGCCTGCGATGCCGGAATGGGCTCGAGCGTGCTGCTGACCACGCAACTCGCCAAGCGGTTCAAGAAGCTCGGCATCGAGGTGGTGCACAGTCCGGTCAACGAGGTCCCCCCGGATACCCAGGTGCTGGTCTGCCACCAGGGTCTGGCGGACCGAGCCCGCCTGGTGGCGCCCAACGCCGCGATCGTCACGTTCCAGCTGTTCCTCGGCGACCCCGCGTTCGACAAGCTCGAGAAGGCGATCAAATCAGGCGAGGCGGTCGGGCAATGACCGCCTCGCTACTCGAGCCCACTGCCGTCCATCTCGGCCTGCGCGCCACCGACCGCTTCGACGCGGTCACGCAGGCCGGGAGGGCACTGCTTCAGATCGGCGCCGTCGACGAACCGTATCTCGATGCGATGCTCGAGCGTGAGCGCGGACTCTCGACCTATCTGGGCGAGGGCTTCGCGCTCCCGCACGGCACCGACGCAAGCCGCGTGCACGTTCGCCGGCCGGCGATCGCGGTGCTCCAGTTCCCCGACGGTGTCGAGTGGGACGGCGAGCAGGTGCATGTGGCGATCGCGGTGGCGTCTGCGAGCGATGAGCACGTGCGCGTGCTCGCGGCGCTCGCCACCGTGATCACGGATCCCGACCGTGCTGAGCAGCTCCGCACTGCAACCGATCCTGAAGTTGTTATGGAGCTGCTTAAACCCTCGCAAGAGGAGGAGGTGGTGCCATGAGAGTCGCGCGCTATTACGCGCCCGAAGATCTTCGGATCGAGGACGCGCCGGTGCCCGAGCCAGGCCCGGGCGAGTTGCTGCTGAAGGTGCGCGACTGTGCCACCTGCGGCACCGACGTGAAGATCTACTACCACGGCCATCAAAACCTCCACCCGCCGCGCGTCCTCGGCCACGAGATCGCCGGCGAGGTGGTGGCGCTCGGGGAGGGCACCACGGGATTCGAGACCGGCGATCGCGTGCAGGTGATCGCCGCCGTTCCGTGCGGTGACTGCCGAGAATGCCGCCGCGGGAACATGACGGTCTGCGAGCGGCTGACCTCGATCGGCTACGACTACGACGGCGGCTTCGCCGAGTATCTGGTGGTTCCTGAGCTCGTGCTGCGCGTCGGGGGGGTGAATCGCATCCCCGACCAGGTCAGCTACGAGGAGGCCTCGATCACCGAGCCATTCGCCTGCGTGCTCAACGGGCAGGAGATCGCACGCGTCGGCGAGGGTGACGACGTGGTGGTCGTCGGCTCCGGGCCGGTCGGTTGCCTGCACGTGCGGCTCGCCCGCGCGCGGGGCGCCGGCCGCGTGATCCTGATCGAGCGCAGCGCGGAGCGCCTGGCGCTCGCGGTCGACAGGCTCTCGCCCGACGCTGCGATCCTGTCGACCGAGCAGGACCCCGTCGCCGCCGTGCTCGAGGCGACCGACGGACGCGGCGCCGACGTCGTCCTAGTGGCCGCGGCCTCCGGCCAGGCGCAGCAGGAAGCACTCGAGATGGCGGCCCCGCGCGGGCGCGTGAGCCTGTTTGCCGGCCTCCCGAAGGACGCCCCGACGATCACGCTCGACTCAAACCGGGTCCACTACCGCGAGCTCTCGGTGGTAGGCGTGGCCGGGTCGACGCCCGCGCACAACGCACAGGCACTCGGCCTGATCGCGTCCGGCGAGGTCCCGGTTCTTGACTTGATCACCCACCGGCTGCCGCTCGAGCGCGTGCACGATGCGATCGACGGTGTGAAGAACGGTATCGGCATCAAGTACGTGATCGAGCCATGAGCAGCGAGACCGTCGTAAGTCAACGGGTGATCGTGGGATCCCGGGTCGGCCTGCATGCGCGGCCCGTCTCGCTGATCGCGAAGAAGGCCGCGAGCCTCAAGGCTTCGGTGCGGATCGGACGCGACGGGCGCGAGCCGGTCGACGCCCGCAGCGCGCTGCTGCTGATGACGCTCGGCGCTGGTCACGGCGACGAGGTCGTCGTCGAGGCGTCCGGCGAAGGCGCGAGCGATGCGCTCGCGGAGATCGTCGCGCTCGTGGAAGCCGACCTCGACAAGGAGGAGTAGGAGATGTCGCGCACGCTCCGAGGTCTTGGAGTGAGCCCCGGGGAGGCTTCGGGGCCCGTCGGCCGCCTCGAGCCACCGCAAGAGATTCCAGCGCAGTCCGCCGAGGTCGCCGACGTGGCGGTCGAGCTAACGCGTGCCGAGGACGCCCTCGGAGCCGTCGCGAGCGAACTCGAGCGCCGCGCCGGGCTGAGCACCGGTGCAGCAAGCGAGGTGCTCTCAGCGCAGGCGATGATCGCGGGCGATCCGGCGCTCCACGATGGCGTCAGCGCGCGTATCTCAGGCGGACGCGACGCCGTCCACGCAGTCGAGGAGGCGTTCGCCGAGCATCGCGGCGCGCTCGAGTCGCTCGGCGGTTACTTCGCGGAGCGGGCATCGGATCTCGACGACCTGCGCGACCGCGCCGTTGCGGTGCTGCTCGGCCGGCCGATGCCAGGCGTGCCCGATCCCGGCCATCCGTACGTACTGGTCGCCGTGGAGCTTGCGCCTGCCGACACCGCGACGCTCGACCCCGAGAAGGTCGTCGCGATCGTGACCGAGCGCGGCGGCCCGACCGGACACACGGCGATCCTTGCCAAGCAACTCGGAATCCCCGCCGTGACCGCCTGCCCGGAGGCGGTCACGCTCGCCGACGGCCGGCAGGTGCTGGTCAATGGCGTCAGCGGCGAAGTGATCGCGGACCCGAATGACGACCTCGTCGCGCAAGCGCTGTACCGGCGCGAGCAGCTCGCGCGACGCCGCGCCGGCGCGCGCGGGCCGGGGCGCACCGCCGACGGGCATCCGATCCCGCTGCTGGCCAACATCGGCGGAACCGGGGATCTCGCCGGCCTTGGGGCCGACGAGTGCGAGGGGGTCGGCCTGCTGCGGACCGAGTTCCTGTTTCTCGACCGGACCGTCGCCCCGAGCAACGAGGAGCAGCAACAGTCCTACGCCGAGGTGTTCAGCGCGTTCGCAGGGCGACGGGTCGTCGTTCGCACGCTCGACGTGGGTGCCGACAAGCCGCTGGCGTATCTGCCGCGTCCCGAGGAACCCAACCCCGCGCTCGGCGTCCGCGGCCTGCGGCTCGTGCGGTCGAACCCCGAGTTGCTCGACGAGCAGCTGGACGCGATCAAGCGCGCCGCGCGCGGCAGCGAAGCAGAAGTCTGGGTGATGGCGCCGATGGTCTCAACCGTCGAGGAAGCTAGGGAGTTCGCCGCACGCGCGCGCGACCATGAGATCGCGCACGTGGGCGTGATGATCGAGGTACCCTCGGCCGCGATCTGCGCACACGAAGTGCTGGCAGAAGTTGACTTCGCGAGCATCGGCACCAACGACCTCGCGCAATACGCACTCGCGACCGACCGTCTGGCGGGCGAGCTCTCGGATCTGCTCGACCCGTGGCAGCCGGCCTTGCTGCGCCTGGTATCGATGACCGCGCAGGCCGGGCAGGCGCTAGGGCGGTCCGTCGGCGTGTGTGGCGAGGCCGCCAGCGATCCGTTGCTGGCACTGGTGCTCGTGGGTCTCGGCATCACGAGCCTTTCGATGGCGAAGGCATCCCTGCCCGACGTTAGAGCTGCTCTGGCCGAACACCCCCTCGACCGCTGCCGTCAGCTCGCCCGCGACGCGCTCGAGGCCGGAAGCGCCGCGGCTGCGCGGAGCACCGTTGCCAAGCTCGCAAGCCGATCGGAGAGCCCGGCGCCCGAGGCCGCCCTGGCGGGCGGCGTGTCGCCGGCTAGCCGCTAGCCGTCAAGCGTGGCGGCTCCGCGGCGCTCGCGTCGGTCAGGTACGCCTGGCGTGCTGGACGATCGGAATTCTGTGGGCGCCGCCGGCCAGCGGGCCGTGACGATCGCATTCGTTCTCGAGCGTGAACAGAGCGGACGAGCCCTATGGCGGCGACAAGGCGATCGCCTCGATCCGGCTGCGCGCGCACGCGATCTCGCGCTTGCGAATTCGCGCCCAGAAGCAAACGGCCGACGCTGTTGACCGGGATCGTGCGTTTGAGTCAAGCGGCGAGAGCGACGGCTCGGACCTGGCCGCCGACGTTTCCACGGCGGACGACGCCCGGTCTACGCGTGGGCGATGACCTCGTGCACGCTGACGTCATCGATTGTGACCGACATTGCCGCGCTCCGCACCTGCTGAGCCATCGCGTTGGCTGCGTCTTCGCCTTCGAGGACGACGACCGAATGCCCCTTTCCTTCGCCGTACGCCATCCAGACACCAGAGACGAATCCCGGCAACCGAGAAACCATCGGGACTACCTGTTCGCGCAGTTCACTCTGTGCCTGCTCTACATCGCTGATCGAGACGTTGACGACGACGGCGTACATACCTGGCTCCTGGGGATCGCGGGTTGGGGTGATCCTCGCGCACGACCACGTTGGACGCAAGGCGGCCGATGACTGGAACGACAGCTCGCCTCGCTCTCCAGCTACCTACGTCCGACTGCGACCGGCCATCAGCGTGTGGGGTTGCAGATTCCTGAGGCTGCGGCTGGACGGCTGGTGCCCGGCCGGGTGTGGATCGCGTGGGCGATAGCGTCGGCTAGCTGTGGGGCGGTCGGGGCCTTTGTGCAAATGCGGTTTCTGAGATAGCTGCGAGCGAACGCTAGGAGCGCTGGCGGGCTTCGCATCGAGCCGGGGCGGCGAGAACCGGCCGCGGTGTTTGGCGGATGTGGTTGCTTGGCGGCTCGGTGGTGCGTGGCGGATCGGTGGTGCGGGACTGGGCTTGGCGCGCGTCGGTTCCTCGCTGCCCGTTCGCTCGCGCGTGAGTGGGCCGGGCGCGCGTGGTTGGAGGCCCGCTGGGTCATGCGTATGTCACGTACTTGTCCGCATCCTGCTCCGAGGAGGGCTAGCGCGAGCGCGGCGCTTAGCAGTCGAATCAACCCGGGGTGGAGGCTGCAACCTGGTTGACGCGGGCGTAGCGATCGCTCACGACGCGGGCGGTTTGCAGCACCCGGGCTGGCCGGGCCGGGAGGCAGGTGCTCAGCATCCGTCGGGCTGTCAGCGCGGCTTTGGTAGCAGATCACACCTGCAACCGGGCTAGCGGATGCCGCTGTCAAAGTTGATGATCACAGTCGTGTAGCGATGGCTGCGCACCGTGATTTCGCGCGCCGGGCTTCGGAGATACGGCCGCCCGGCTCGGGGTACGAGCAGGTAGCTTCCCGATCCGAGCTGGATGCTGAAGTCTCCTTTGACCGACGATCGGGCTTGTGCGACCAACTTGTTTGTGAGCTTGCTGCGGACGCTGATCGTTGCTTGATAGGGCCTGACGCAGGCTCGACCTCTGCCCTGGACCGGGCAGGTGGGCCCGTAGAACACGCGACCGCGGACTCCCGAGTCGAGATGGCTAGGGCTGACCCCCGACCCAGGAGCCGCAGACCGCACTCCGGTTTGAGCGGTAGCCGCGCCGCGCACACCAGACCCGGCAAGCAGCCCCACGACGGATAGAGCCGCTGCGGCCATAAGGGTCAGATGGCGCGTAGGCATAAGCGACATCGTCAACCCAACTACGCTGACGCGCAAGAAACGTCACACGGGTGCGGAGCGGTCTCTCCTCGCTCTGACAGCCCTCCGAGCTCGCGGGCCGGCGAAGAGCGCACTTGGTAAAGCTGAAGAACCGCACCGGCAACCCATCGCTTGACGTACATCGCAGGCTCCGTGTAGGCGGTCGGTGTCTTGCAGCCGTCAGAGCCGAGCGCTTCTACACGGGTCGTGCCCTGGCAGCGAACCAAGCACCCGGGCGTCTACGTCCGTCACAAGAAGCCCTGCCCTGCGTCCAGGACTCCGGGCGCTCGGTGCAAGTGCCGGCCGTCCTACCGGGCCTCCCGCCGACACCCGGTGACCGGGAAGATCGTCTCGAGCCCGAGCTACGCAGATATCAATGAGGCGCTGTCGTGGTATGCCGGGGCCGGCGAGAAGGCCAAGCCCGTCTTGCAGGAGCTCGCCGAAGCGGGCCCGACGTTCATGCCAGCTCGCCGATGACTGGTGGCAAGGCGTTGAGCGCGGTCAGATTGGAAAGCGGCGCGGCAGGCGCGGCTACTCGTCGACCACGCTCCAGGGTTACGACCGCTCGCTGCGCCACGTGCTGATCCCGGAGTTCGGCTCGCGCCCGGCCGCTGAGATCAGCGCGCAGAGTGGCAGCTGTTCGTCGACACGCTGGCACGGGACGGCCTCTCGCGCTCGCGGATTGCGAACCACTTGGCCGTGGTCCGCGCGATCTACTCCTAGGCGTGCCGGCCGACGCGCCGGCTCGTGTCGGCGAATCCGACGATCGGGTCGAGCTGCCCCCGGTCGACGAGGTTGAGCGCGATCGTGCCGCCACTGCGGAGAGGCGGAAGCGCTGCTCGCGCCGCTCTCGCCCGCGGACCGAGTTCCGTACGGGCTCGCGTTCTACGCGGGACTGCGTCGCAGCGAGATGGACCGGCTGCAACGGTCGGACGTCGATCTCGAGCGGCTGTGGCTCGTTGTGCGCAAGTCGAAAAGCGACGCCGGGACCGGCCGCCGACTGCCGATCGCAGCGCCGCTGAAGCCGGTCCTGCTGCGCGCGTTCATGCTCCAGAGCCGGCCCGAGCGCGGCCACGAGCTCGTGCTCGAGCCGATCGGCTTGCACGAATATGCCGATGTCTTCGTTATGCCGACTTCGGGTAGGAAGTCCTCGCAGATTGGGCTGATCGCCGCGTAGGGGCCGGCATAACGCCGGGGCGTCTGGCGATCGTCGTCCTTCTTGTTTTCGGAGAAGGAGGAGACGGTG
>DATCNP010000058.1:0-14499 GCA_036565205.1 Solirubrobacteraceae bacterium
GTGGTGCAGTCCCCGCCAGGAAGATGGATCTCGTGGGGTCGGGCGCCGTCGGTCTGCTCGTGGAAGTCGACGTAGAAGTCGGGATCGAGGGCGTAGGAGCCATCAGGCTGGCGATCGAGCTTGGTCAGCCACCCGCGCAGCTCGGGATAGAACTGGTTGTCCCAGGTCGAGTAGAGCGAGTTGGTGACGTAGACGCGCTCGCCGTCGAGCGAGTTCTGGAGCATCTGCGGGCCGCCGGTCAGGGGTGCGGACGCATTCGGGTGCCCGCCATCGCGGCCGAGCAGTCCGCCGAGCCACACCTGCGAGCGGAGCTGGGGGTTGCGCGGGTCCGAGACGTCGTAGTGGCGCAGGTCACCGTGGAGCCAGTTGGAGAAGAACAGGTCCTTGTCGTCGAGCGAGAGCACGAGGTCGGTGATGAGTCCCGGAACGCCGCCCGGCAGCGGCCAGCCCTCGAGCTCCTCGTTGCCGACGTCGATCACCGTCTCCTTGTCCCACGATCCGTTATCGCGGTAGAAACGCGCGATGTTGCTCGATAGCGTGACACCGACGAAGCCCTGCGCGGAGTCCGGGTCGTGCTGCCAGCGCAGCTCCAGCGGGATCCAGCCGTCGTCGCCCAGATCCAGGGTCTGGACCTTGGTGCGCTTCTCCAGGTCCCAGAAGTGGAGCTTGCGACCGTACTTGCCCTCGCCGACGTCGGCCGGGTTGAACCCGTCCTTGAACGTGTTTGGCGCGCCCCACTCGCTCGAGACGAGCGTGTTCTGGCGCGGCTGGTACCAGAAGTCGTACATGAAGTCGACGTCGCCGGCCTCGGCCTCCCAGCGGCCGGCGATCGAGAAGTCGCGGGCGTCGAGGATCGCGAAGCCCCCGGGGCTGTTGCCATCGGCGTCGCCGAGCATCGAGACCGTGATGATGTCGCCGGGCATGCAGTGCACCGTGTGGGGAGCGCTCAGCCCGAGCTTCTCCTTGATCTCCTCGCCCTCGATCACGTGCTTGATCCGCGGCGCGCGCGGATCGGAGACGTCGAGCATGTGGATCCGGCTGGAGCGGAACCCGGGCACGACCATCGTGTCGCGCTGAAGCTGCGAATGGCAGGCGGAGGAGCACGCGTTCCAGCCGAAGTGATGGAGCTCGTCACCGACGTTCGGCATGTCGGTGCGGCCGACGATCTCGCCGTAGCTCGGGGACTCCGGGTCGACGTCGACAACGGCGATGAAGTCCGGGCGCTCGATGCCGGTTCCCTCGTACAGCGCCGCGACGTAGATGACCTTCTCGGCAGGCTGCTCGCGCGCCACCTGCGGCGAGGCGTATCCGGGCCCGGTGTGCTCGTGCTGGACGCTCATCTGGCTCCCTCCTGGTCGCTTTCGCTCTGACCGGGCACCCTATCAATATCAGTTTTTCCACCTGATTTGTTGGGTATGCGGAGCTCCCGGGTTACAGGAGCTCCGGGTATGCGGAGGCTCCGGCGCACAAGGATCAACCCCGGGGCCGCCGAACACGTGTCCGGTGAGCACAAACCGCATGGAGTCCTTCTCTGACGCCGTGATAGCGGTTGCGATCACGTTGCTGGTGCTCGACATCACGGTCCCGGCTGCGCGGCCGGGCGTGAGTCTCGCCCACGAGCTTGGCCAGCACTGGCCCAACGATGCCGCCTACGTCACGTCGTTCGTGACCATCGGGATCATCTGGATCAACCACCACGCGATGGTCAGCCGGCTGCGCGAAGCCGATCACATGATCCTGATCCTGAACAACCTCCTGCTCTTGACGATCGGGATCCTGCCGTTCGCCACAGCATTGATGGCCGCATATCTGAGACGGTCGCACGGGCAACACCTGGCGGCAGGCGTCTACGGCGGCGCTTTCCTGCTGATGGCGATCGCGTTCGCCACCCTGAACCGTCACATCCTGCTGCGCAAGCCGCAGCTGCTAGTGGAGGAACTTCCCGAGCCACGACGGCGGGCGATCCTCCGCCGCAGCGTCGCCGGGCTGTTTCCGTACGTACTCGCGGTCGCGCTCGCTCCGCTGTCCGCGTACCTCACGCTGGTGATCTGCGCCGGGCTGGCCGTCTTCTACGCGTTGCCCGTCGCGAGCGGGACCGGGGCGGCTCGGTAGGGCGCGCGTGTCAACGCGCTCGTCCGCGAGCCGCCTAGCATTGCTCGCGCCAGCGACGCGAGGAGGCGGGCATGACACCAGCAGAGAAGCAGCACGGCCTCGCGGTGCCGCGCTCATTCGAGTTCCACTGGGCAGGCGGCCAGATTATCGAGGAAGCCTCATACACCGGCCAGTACACCGAGCCGGCGATCCAGCTGCTCGAGTACGAGGGTCACTCGGGCGCCTACGGGATCCGCTTCTGTTACTACAACCACCAGGGGCCGGTTCCAGCGCAGCCCGATGATGATCGACGGCGAGGACTCGTTCGAAGGGCTGGGGTCGGCGCTTGCGCAGACGCCAAAGCTGCGCGAGCTGCTGCAAAAGCTGGTCACCTGACAGGAGTTCTGCACCTGAGCCGCGGCGGAACGGCTCACTGATCGACCGCGTCGGTCAGTGAGCCGTACGCGTCCGGCCGGCGGGTGCGCAGCAGCGGGAACAGCTCGAGCCAATCGCGGCGCTGATCCAGATCGAGCTCGGCCACGAGCACCGCGGGCTCGTCGCGAGGCGCCTGGACGAGCACGCGGCCGTAGGGATCGGAGACGAAGCTTGAGCCGTAGAACGTCAGCGGGTCCTCGTAGCCGATCCGGTTGATGGCGACCATGAACGTCCCATTGGCGATGCCGTTTCCGACAATCACGTTCTGCCAGAGCGGACGGGTGTCGAACTCGGGATGATCGGGCTCAGACCCGATCGCCGTCGGGTAGATCAGCACCTCGGCGCCGCGCAGCGAGTAGGCGCGAGCCAGCTCGGGAAACCACTGGTCCCAGCAGGTCGGGCAGCCGAGCTGAGCCTCGCCATCGCCGGTGGCGATCGGGATCAGTGGAAAGGGATCGCCGTCGGCCGGGCCGGGGCGGAAGTAACGGTCCTCGTAGTAGCCGGCCGTGATCGGGATGTGCAGCTTGCGGGTGCGCGAGACCAGCCGCCTGTCGGGCGCGACGACGATCGCCGTGTTGTAGCCCAGTCCATCGTCGCGATCGCCATCCGCCCGCTCGTACAGCGACGCGTGCACGTGAACCCCGGTCTCGCCGGCGATGCGGCGCGCGAACGCGAACGTCGCGCCGTCCTCGAGCGACTCCGGCATCGCGCCAGCCGCTCGGGGACCGTCCGGAGTGATGGCGAAGTAAGGCGAGAGGGTCAGCTCCTGCAGGCAGACGATCGACGCGCCCTCGCCTGCCGCCAGTCGAATTCCGCGCGCGAGCGCCTCCTGGTGCTCCTCGGGATCGGGATGCCAGCGCTCCTGGACCGCGCCGATACGAAGTGGCGCGCGCTCGCGTGCGCGCGTGCGGGCGGGCGAGGGCGGAGAGGAGGCGGTGAGCAGCTTGAGCTCAGACATCTCGCGGTGGCACCTGCTGGGTGATGCAGTGAGGTCCCCCGCCCCCGTACGCGAGCACAGCGCCCGGGACGGGCACGACCTCACGCTCGGGGAACGCGGTGGCGATTATCGCCAATGCATCCGGGTCGGTGTCGGCGCCGGTCACCGGGACGATCACGGCACCGTTGCAGAGGTAGAAGTTCATGTAGCCGGTCGCGACGCTCTCGCCGGCGAGGACCGCATAGGGCAGGAACGGCAACTCGAGCACCTCGATCCCGGCGTCGCCCAGACGGGCGCGATTCTCCTCGCAGCGCTCGTAGTTGGGGTTGCCCTCGGGAACCGTCTGGAGTAGTACGCGGCCGGGCTCGAGAAACGCCGCGACGAGGTCGACGTGGCCGTCGGTGTCCCGATCCTCGACCAATCCGTGGGGGAGCCAGACGATCGCCTCGACCCCGAGGTGGGCACGCAGCGTCAGCTCGATCTGCTCGCGCGAGAAGGTGGGATTGCGGTTCGGGTGCAGCAGACACTCCTCGGTCGTGAGCAGCGTGCCCCGGCCGTCGCTGAGGATCGAACCTCCCTCGAGCACGATTGGCGCGCTGATCACCGGGTCGCCGAGATGCTCGGCGATCAGTGCCCCCACGGCGGCGTCGCGGTCCCAAGGCGGATACTTCTCGCCCCAGGCGTTGAACTCGAAGTGGACGGCGACTCG
This sequence comes from Solirubrobacteraceae bacterium, assembly GCA_036565205.1. GTDB lineage: Bacteria > Actinomycetota > Thermoleophilia > Solirubrobacterales > Solirubrobacteraceae > Palsa-465. Next base: position 4,173 of record DATCNP010000058.1, read on the forward strand.
GCGGCCGTCCTCTCCGCGGACGTAGATCGGGCCGCAGTCGCGGAGCCACGAGTCGTCGAGCGGCAGCTCCACGACCTCGACGGTGGCGGTGCAGTCGGCGCGCACCTTCGCCGCGTCGCCGGGCCGGCCGGCGATCATCGTCACCGGCTCGAACGCCGCGATCGCGTTGGCCACCGCCGCGTAGTCGCAGCGCGCCCGAGTCATCGTCTCGCCCCACAACTCCTCGCGGCAGGGCCAGCCCATCAGCGTACGCTCGTGGGGCTCCCACTCGGCCGGAAGACGCATCGCCAAAGACTAGGCGTGCTCGAGGTGCAGGCGATGGGCGACGGCCGCCGCCTGCGTCCGACTTCGAACATCGAGCTTGGAGAGAATCCGCGAGACGTGGACGCTCGCGGTCTTCTCGGCCATGTACAGCGCCGCGCCGATCTGACGGTTGGTCGCGCCCTGTGCGAGCAGCGTCAGCACCTGACGCTCTCGCGGTGTGAGCCCGAACGGGTCCTCGGCGATCTCCGCCACCTCCGGCGCCGATCGACTCGAGTGCGAGACACGATGCAATCGCGCTCGCTCACAGAGCGCCGAGACCTCCTCCACCAGCCAGCTCGCCCCGAGGCCGCGAGCCGTCTCCAGCGCCTCGAGCGCGAGCTCGGTGGCCGCCGGCCGGTCTCCCGCCTCGACGTGCGCCTCGGCCTCCCGCCAGCGCGCGACCGCGGCAGGGTAGGGACGCCCGATCGACTCCCAGCTCTCGACCGCCTTGCGCCACAGCGCCGGGTCGTTGCGAGCCCGGCCACGGGCCGATTCGGCCTGGCCCAGTGTCAGGTACGCCCGCTCGACCGGGCCTCCGGTCTGGGCGGCGGCGCGGAGTCGCTGAACGTGGATCCGGACCCGCGCGAGTGCGCCCTTGAGCTCGCCGCTCTCCCGCAGATCCCGTGCGCGCTGGGCGCGATCGGCCTCGATCCGCGCACCGACAGCGCTCACGCGGGAGATCCGCATCACGTCATCGGTGCAGAGCTCAATCCGGTCGAGCGCCCGGTCGACCGCTGCTCGCGCACCGCCCAGGTCGTGCTGACGCGCTCGCAGCTCGCCGAGCAGGGCGCCGTAGCCGCCGATCCACTGCGGCTCGGCCGACACCGCTACGAGCGGCTCGACGGCCTCGAGACAGCGCGCCGCCGTGTCCTCGTCCCCCTCCCCCAGCGCCAGCTCCGCCTCGCGCAGCTCTCGGAACATGAGCTGCCGACCGGCCAGTCGTGACGGCTCGGGCAGGAGATGCGACCGCGCCAGCGCCCAGTCCCCGGCTTCGAACGAGTGCTCGGCGACAGTCAGCATGCTCCAGTCGCGGCTACGAGGAACCCGCGTGGGAGTCGCCGCGAGCCCGGCCCTGGCGGTCGCGAGGGCATCAGCCGTGAGGCCGGCGTGGCCCAGCACGTCGGCGAGGTTCGAATATGCAGTCGACAGCCCGTCGGCGTCGCCGATCTCCCGGCTCAGCTCGATCGCCTGCCGGAGCCGGGCGGTTCCTTCCTGGACCCGGCCGAGTACGACCTCCGCCATCCCCAGCGTGTTGAGAACCTGGCTCTCGGCGTGGCGATCGCCGGCGGCGAGCGCCGCCTCCAGCGCGGTGTGGCCGTCCTGCACCGCGTCTTTGAGCTGGCCGCGGAGCAATCGCGTCCGGGCCAGCCACGCGATCAGCGTCGCGCGCTCCGATGCCGGCGCGTCCTCGCCCAACATGCTCAGCGCCCGCTCGGCCGTGGCCACGCCCGCCTTGCCACGGTTGAGCGCCCACTGCGCGCCGGCAAGATCGGCGAGCAGACCTGCGTAGCGCGTGCGATCGCGGTCGGGGTCGAGCTCCTCCAACGCACTGTGCAACAACACCTCACCGCGCCCAGGGTCGCCGGCGAGCCAGTACGCACTCGCGGCGAGAGCCAGGAGCCCGACGTGGTCGAGCTCAACGTCTCGAAGCTCCTCGGGCACGCGCGGCCACAGCTCGAGTGCCCTCTCGGCCAGATCCGAGACCTCGCCATAGGCCCAGACCCTGCGTGCGGCGAGCGCAGCGCGAACGGCTGCGCGCAGCGCCTGCGGCTGATCGCCGGCCGCGGCGTAATGGCGCGCGACCGCCGATGCGCGCTCGAGCTCCCGATCGTCCCGGCCCTCGGGCTGACCGTCCAAGCAACGTGCGAGCGCGAGGTGAAGCTCTCCGCGCTCCCCCGGGAGGAGGTCGTCATACAGCGCTTCGCGCAAGAGCGCGTGGCGGAAACGGAGGCTGCCGTCGGCGTCGGGAATCAGCACCTGCTCGGCCACCGCCTCACGGAGCGCGACGTTCAGCCGTTCGCGCTCGATTCCCGTCACGGCGGAGATCGCGGACTCCTCGAGCCGGCGGCCTACGGCTATCGTCCGGGCGGCGCGCTGGGCATCGGCCGACAGGCGCTCGATCCGCAGCATGAACGCGTCGCGAAGGCTCTGCGGCGGTGCCCCACGGCCGTCGAGGCCCGCCGCCAACAGCTCCTCGGTGTAGAGCGGGTTGCCCTCGCTGCGGCCGAAAAGCCGCTCGACGAGCTGCTCGCTCGGCGCGTCACCGAGGATGTCCTCGAGCGCCTCGGTCAGCTCGCCGCGGTCGAACGGCGCCAGCTCGACTCGCCGCGCACGCCCGAGCCGCTCGAGCTCGGAGAGCAGTGGGCGCAGCGGATGGCGCCGGTGGAGCTCGTCGGTGCGATAGCTGAGTAGCAGCATCGCCTGCTCTCGGCGGAGGCTGCGAGCCAGAAACGACACGAAGGTCAGGGTCGAGCGATCGGCCCAGTGCATGTCCTCCAGGATCAGCACCACGGGCTCGGATTCACTCAACACGTCGAGCAGCTCGAGTACGGCCTCGAACAGCCGAAGCTGATCCGCCGGACCGGTGCGCTCCACGCGGCCCGGTCCGTGACCGAAACCGGGCAACAGGGTCTCGAGCTGCTCGCAGCTTCCGGCGCTTACCGCGTCGAGCGCCGGATTGCGTTCGCGCACGAGGGGGCGCAACGCCCCCAGCAGCGGCGCGTACGGAAGCTCGCTCTCGCCCTGTTCGACGGCTTCGCCGCGCAGCACGAGCGCCGTGCGCTCCTGGCCGCCGGTGCCGATGAGCCGCTGCTCGAACTCGCCGATCAGCCGCGTTTTGCCGACGCCCGACTCACCTCCGAGCAGAACGAGGGTCGGGCGCCCGGCCTGGGCCTCCCGGACGGCGAGCTCGAGTTCGGCCAGCTCGCCGACTCGTCCCACCAGATGGCTGCTCGTGAGCCTCGCCCGCATTGCCCAAGTATTGCCTGAAGCGGCGTCGCCGCTGATGGGGCGAGCGCCGCCGGGTACTGCCGCCGGCCCGCGTCGCGCTCCGCCTGAGGTCCTCGATGCGCGTTTCCGCGATGGCTGCGCTGAATTGGGGGTGCATTCCGAGCTCCGCTCGATCGGTTCCAATGTGCTTTGCAGCATGGACTGAGACCGCGTCTCGCACATCGGCAGAACGGAGCCGATCGGGGCCCGGCATCCCTTACTCGCCGGCATTCATGCCTTACCCGGGCAAGGCGACACCACTGTAGGATTCTCGCGCTTGTCCCGGAACAGGATCGAGAAGCTCGCGACCGAGCTCGGCGGCGCGGCGCCCGAGGGGCTCTCGCGGCTCAGCGATGACCAGCTCCGCGATCTCGGTGAGGCGATCGAGACGGCGCGCCAACGTCAGCTCCACGCTCTCGCCGAGGCCGGCGAGCGGGCGCTCGGCCACATTCCGAGGCTGCTCCGCGGGCCGGTTCGCCGGGTGCTCGGATGAGCCGCTCCGCAGGACCGACCGAGCGCTCGGGAGAGGCGCTGCGCTCGCGGGCCGAGGTCCTGAAGCTGGCCAGGCTGCTGGGTCGAGCGCCCGAGCGGCTCGATTACCTCCAGGACGTCCCGATCTCCGACCTCCGCCTGCTGCGCGAACAGATCACCGATGTCTTGTTCGGCGCGCAGAGCACCGCGCTGGCGCGGCTCGCGGCCGCCAGCAAGGTGCTCCCGGTCGGCCTGATGGCGACGATCGCCGAAAAGGCGTTCGGTCCGCTCGTGTCGGCTCGGATCGCCGGCCTGCTCGAGCCAAGCCGGGCGGTCGACGTCGCCGCGAGGCTCCCGCCCGCATTCCTGGCCGACGTGGCAATCGAACTGGACCCGAGACGGGCGAGCGACGTGATTGCCAGGATCCCTGCCGGGCAGATCGCGGATGTGACCCGGGAACTCGTCCGCCGCGACGAGCACGTGACGATGGGACGTTTCGTCGGTCATCTGAGCGATGAGGCGCTCAGCGCGGCGATCGACGAGATGGACGACGCCGTGCTGCTGCGGGTGACGTTCGTGCTCGAGGAGCAGGAGCGGCTCGGCCGGCTCGTCGGGCTGCTGCCCAAGCGCAGGCTTGATTCGATCACCGAGATGGCCGCTCGCGGCGAGCTTGCGGTGGAGGCGCGAGAGCTGCTCGAGCAGACACGCAACGGTTCGCCGAAGCGGCCACTGCGACCCTGAGCAGTCCATTACGCTGCAGTCGTGGGCAAGCTCTACGAGGAGATCGACGAGCGGCTGGCGGCCTGGATCGAGCGCCAGCCCATGTTCTTCGTCGGCACCGCGCCGAGCGGGGACCAAGGCCACGTGAACATCTCTCCCAAGGGGCCGATGACCACACTGCGGATTCTCGACGCCCGCACGATCGCGTACCTCGACCTGGTCGGTAGTGGCGCCGAGACGATCGCGCACATCCGCGAGAACGGTCGCGTGGTCGTGATGCTGTGTGCGTTCGAGGGGGCGCCGCGCATTCTGCGGCTGCACGGACGCGGCCAGGTGCTGGCCCGCGAAGCAGTCGCGTTTCCGCAGGCCCCGGTGCTGGGCGAGCAGCGACGTGCGGTGATCCGGGTCGACGTGGAGCGGATCGCCGACTCCTGCGGGTTCGGGGTGCCGCTGATGAGCTACGAGGGCGAGCGGCCCAACTCGCGGGCATGGGCTGACGGCAAGCTCTCAAAGCACGGCGCCGCCGCGCTCGAGCAGTACATGAGCGAGCACAACGCCGAGAGCATCGACGGACTCCCGGCGCTGCGCTGAGCTAAGTCGCCGCCAGGGCGCCGCGGCGCTTGACGCCTGGCTCAGACTTGGCCCGGGCTGATACGACGGCAGGCCAGGGCGGCGCGGGGTGAGCGAGGAAGAACCCCTGCACCAGCGTCACGCCGAGCTGCACCAGGGTCTCGAGCTCCGCGGCCGTCTCGACGCCTTCGGCCACCAGATATCCCCCGGTCTGGCTCGCGTAGCCGATCAATGCGCTGACCAGGGCGCCGCGGTCCGGGTCTAGATCGATGTCCTTGATCAGCGAGCGGTCGAGCTTCAGGTAGGTCGGGTGGACCATGGTGATCTGACGCAGCCCGGAGTAGCCGACACCCATGTCGTCGATGGCGATCTTGATTCCAAGCGCGTGGAGCTTGGCGAGCGCGGCGTGCAGGCCGGCGGTGTCCTCGAGCAAGCTGTTCTCGGTCAGCTCGATGATCAGTCCGTCCAGCGCGGGCTGGGACCGCAGCAGGTCGTGGGTCCTTTGATCGAGCAGTAGCGAGCCGGAGAGGTTGACGCTGAGCAGCGTGCTCTGCGGCCGCTGGTCGAGCAGCTTCAGCGCCTCGCGCAGGCAGGCCAGCTCGAGCTCGTCGCGCATGCCCACTTCGTCGGCGAGCGCGAACCAGTGCAGTGGTCCGATGCCGGCGTTGGACCGGAAGCGAGCCAGGGCCTCATAGGCGCGGGGCAGGCCGCTCCGCACATCCACGATCGGCTGGACGTGGATCGACAGGCCCTCACCGGCGATCAGGTTCGCCAGCGCGCTGCGAGCTCCGCCCGGTCCCCAGTCGGAGAGCGAGTCACCCGCATAGACCGAGAACTGGTCCTTGCCGGTCTGTTTGGCCACCCGCAGGGCTACGTCTGACGCGCGCAGCAGCGTGTCGGCGTCGTGACCGTCGCGGGGGATATTGGCGATCCCGATCCAGGCGCTCGTCGCCGGGCTGTCCTGCGCCTCCTGCGCGAGCTCGCGGAGCAGTCGCTTGGCCAGCGCTTCGGGGGCGCCGGCCCGCGCGATGACCGCGAACACGCCGCCCCCGAGCCGACCTACCACTGTGTCGGGCGGGACGGTCGAGCGGATCCGCGAGAACTCTGAAACCAGCACGGCGTCTCGAGCCGACTGGCCGCTCGCTTTGTTGATCGCGCTCACGTCGAGACTGATCAGGAACAAAGCGAGACCGCCCGTTTGATCCCCGCCGGCCGCCGCCGCATCGAGCTTGGCGCGGAATGCGCCCCGCGCAAGCGCGCCCGTGAGGCTGTCGTGATCGGCATCGGAACGAGCCGCAGCAAGCAACGTCTGCAGCTCCCGCGTGACACGACCACAGGTCAGCAGGAGGGCGATCGCGGCAAGCACAAACGCGCCGTAATCGAGTCGCAGGCCCTGCTCGTGGGCGATCGGGCCCACCAGCGCGGCCAGCAGCGTGGCTCTTCCGATCCAATGAATCCGGCCTCCGCGAGCCAGAACTCCGCTCGCAACCGCTGCGATCCAGAGCAGCAGTAGCACCGTGACGCGCTGGCTTCCGAGCCCGACGATCAGGATCGCTGAGACAGCAGCCAGGGATTCCTCGAGCTGGAGCCAGTCCCAGCGCAGGACGGCGAACTGGATCGTCGCGGTCAGGAGCATGACCACGAAACCGATCAACGCGCTGAGCGGCTCGGCGGTTAGGCCGGGCTCGGCGATCACGATCACGATCGCGAGAGCTGCCAGTGAGGCGCGCGCCAGCGCTGCCGTGCGGCGCGCACGGGCGTAGTGCGCGGGGATCTCTCCCGCGGAAGTCATCATCCCTGGTGTCGGCCAATCGAGGGCAATCCATGAGACAGCAGGCGGCCGATCGTCAAACTAGTTAGTTGTCGATGAGTGAACAGCGAGCTCAAAGCGCAGAGCGCACTGGAGCCAGCCGCGGCCTGGTCACGCTGCTCTCGGTCACCGCGGGGGCGTCGGTCGCGAACCTCTACTACGCCCAGCCGCTCCTGCATACGCTCGGGAACGCGCTTTCGGTCTCCAACGGGACGGCCGGGCTGCTGGGTGACGATCACGCAGCTCGGGTACGTGATCGGACTCGCGCTGCTGGTGCCGCTGGGCGATCTATTCGAGCGGCGCCGCCTGATCGTGACGATCATGCTCGCAGTGGCCTGCGCGCAGGCGGTCGCCGCCGCAGCACCGAGCTTCACCGTATTCGCCGCCGCGCTCGGGCTCGCGTGCATCGGCTCGGTCGTGGCCCAGGTGGTCGTGCCGTTGAGCTCGTCGCTCGCAGCGCCCCACGAGCGGGGTCAGGTCGTCGGGACGGTCATGAGCGGGCTGCTGATCGGGATCCTACTCGCGCGGACGGCGAGTGGCGTGATCGCCGGGCTGTTCGGCTGGCGGGTGGTGTTCGTGATGGCATCCGCCTCGATGCTGCTGCTGGCCGGGGTGCTGATGCGCGCTCTGCCTGACGACGCGCCGAGCGAGAAGCTGCCCTACGGCGAGCTGCTCGGCTCCGTGATCGCGCTCGTGCGCGAGCAGCCGGTACTCCGTCAGCGGATGGCCCTCGGGGCGGTCGGCTTCGGATGCTTCAGCGCGCTGTGGACGCCGCTGGCGTTCCTCCTCTCCGCACCTCCCTACAACTACGGCAACATCGCGATCGGGTTGTTCGGGCTCGCGGGCGTCGCAGGCGCGCTCGCGGCACCCATCGCCGGGCGCCTGGCGGATCGAGGAAAGGGTCGGGTCGCGACGTCGGCCGCACTCGTCATCTTGCTCGCCAGCTGGGGGCTGGTCGCAGCCGGCAAGAGCTCTGCGATCGCGTTGATCATCGGCCTCGTGGTGCTCGACCTGGCGGTGCAGGGCGCCCACATCGCCAATCAGAGCGCGATCTACACGCTGGCGCCCGAGGCTCGCAGCCGCCTTACGACGGCCTACATGGTCGCGTGCTTCCTCGGCGGTGCGATCTCGTCGGCTCTGGCCTCGACGCTCTACTCGAGCGGCGGCTGGATCGCAGTCTGCGGGCTCGGGGCGGCGACGGCGGCGCTCGGTGTCGCGGTCTGGGGGGTCACGGAGATCCGCCTTCGTGCCGGGCGCGGCCGCCGCGAGCTCGCCACCGGAGCAGTCGAGGGATGAGCGTCGAGCTGGCAGGGCCGACCATCCCGTCGGTGCCAAACCGGCGTGAGGTGCTCGTCGTGTTCATCGGGCTGATGCTGGTGCTGCTGATGGCGGCGCTCGACCAGACGATCGTCTCGACCGCACTGCCCACGATCGTCGGCGACCTCGGCGGGCTGACGCACATCTCCTGGGTCGTGACCGCGTACCTGCTGGCGCAGACAGCCGTGACGCCGATCTACGGCAAGCTAGGCGACCTCTACGGGCGCAAGATCGTGCTCCAGGTCGCGCTGGTCGTGTTCCTGATCGGTTCCGCTCTCTGCGGCGCATCGCAGAACCTCACCGAGCTGATCGTGTTCCGCGCGATCCAAGGACTCGGCGGCGGAGGGCTGATAGTCGGAACGATGGCGGCGATCGGAGACGTCGTGCCGCCACGAGAGCGGGGGCGCTATCAGGGCATGTTCGGGGCCGTGTTCGGACTCGCCAGCGTGATCGGTCCGCTGCTGGGTGGCTTCCTGACCACCAGCCTGACGTGGCGATGGATCTTCTACGTGAACCTCCCGATCGGGCTGCTGGCGTTCACGGTGCTCGCCGCGACGCTCCCTTCACGCAGCGACGAGACCCACCACCGGATCGACTATCTCGGCGCGGCGCTGCTGGCGGCCGCGCTCAGCGCGCTGGTGCTGTGCTGCACCCTCGGCGGGACGACCTACAGCTGGGGCTCACCGCTGGTGATCGGCCTCGGCGTCGCCGCCCTCGTGCTCCTTGTCCTGTTCGCCCGCGCCGAGCGCCGCGCGGCTGAGCCGATCCTACCGCCACACCTGTTCGCCAACCCCGTGTTCTCGGTCACCAGCGCGATCGGCCTCGTGGTCGGGTTCGCCCTGTTCGGCTCGGTGACCTACCTGCCCTTGTTCCTTCAGGTGGTCAACGGCGCAAGTCCCACCGGCTCGGGCCTGCAGATCCTGCCGTTGATGGTCGGGCTGCTGATCACGTCGATCGGCTCGGGCCAGATCATCAGCCGCACGGGCAGATACAAGCCGTTCCCGATCGCCGGGACGGGCATCATGGTGATCGGACTGGCGCTGCTCTCGACGATGGACGCGCACACGAGCCGGGTAGCCGCTTCCGGGTTCATGTTCGTCCTCGGGCTCGGGCTCGGTCTCGTGATGCAGGTACTCGTCCTCGCGGTCCAGAACGCCGTCGAGTACAAAGACCTCGGCGTCGCCACCTCGGGGGCGACGCTGTTTCGCTCGATCGGCGGCTCGGTCGGGACAGCGGTGCTGGGCTCGATCTTCAGCAACCGTCTCAGCTCCGAGCTCGCGTCTTCGCTCCCGGCGAGTGCGAAGGCCGCGCTGGGGAGTGGCATCAGCCAGGCCAACCCGGCGGCGCTCCACAGGCTTCCCGCCACGATTCATGCTGCGTACATCGCGGCATTCACGAACGCGCTCGGAACCGTGTTCGTCGTTGCCGCGGTCGTGGCCGGGGTGGCGTTCCTGCTCAGCTGGGCGCTGCCCCAGCGGCAGTTGCGGGACAGCGTCGTGGCGGGCAGTGGGATCGGCGAGAGCTTTGCGATACCGAAGCACACGGACTCGCTGGCCGAGGCATCGCGAGCGCTGAGCACGCTGATCGGCCGCGAGCGGCGCAAGCTGTTCGTCGAGCAGCTCGCCGCCCGCGCGGGTGTCGACCTGTCGGCCGGGGCCGCGTGGCTGATCGTCCGCCTCCAGGAGGATCCAGCGGCCGACATCGCCGACCTCACCGAGCGCTTCGCGATCCCGGCCGACGTCGGCCGCCGGGCGCTCGAAGAGCTGATCGCGCGTGAGCTGGTGGTAGTCCACGGCGGAGAAGCGCCGGGCGCCGGCAGGCAGGTGACGGCAGCCGGCGAGCAGACCGCTACCAAGCTCGTCGACGAACGCCGCGCGAGCCTCGTGCGACTGTGCGAAGGCTGGTCCCCGGACCAGAACCCGGAGCTCGGCGCGCTGATCACGAGGCTCGCGCGCGAGCTCGACCAGGAGCCGGCCGCAGCCGGTGTCGGGGTCGGCGTCGGCGCGCCGGCCTAGAAGGCCCCTGAAAATGTCGGGGTCTGTCCGGCTGGTTTAAGACCATTCAGGGCATGCTCGCGACTCGGTCTGCTCAGGTGGGGATGTTCGATGCGGCGGTGCTGTCTCGACCGTTGCCGGAGGGTTCGTTTTT
>DATCNP010000059.1:0-15792 GCA_036565205.1 Solirubrobacteraceae bacterium
CACCGTCTCCTCCTTCTCCGAAAACAAGAAGGACGACGATCGCCAGACGCCCCGGCGTTATGCCGGCCCCTACGCGGCGATCAGCCCAATCTGCGAGGACTTCCTACCCGAAGTCGGCATAACGAAGACATCGGCATATTCATGCTTGTGCCGACGTCGGCACAATCACGAGTGCCGACACACGTACGCGAGCTTCCTGATGGCCGCCGGCTACACCCTGCGTGAGCTGATGGAGTACATGGGCCACAGCTCCCTCCAGGCCACCGAGCGCTACGTGAAACTGCTCCCGCAGCCCGCTGGACCAGATGGCGCTGCGGACCGTCTCAACGCCTACCTCGACCGGGCGGGCAAGCCCTGATGCGCTCGCCCGTTGCAATCACGTTGCAATCATTTGCCAGCCATCAGGCGGTTCGTAGCGCCTCGTTGCGGTCGGAGACACGCGGACCGCAAACCTCGAAATCACCCGTAAACACTGACGATCCGCGTCAAATCAGAAATGCCGGAGGAGGGACTCGAACCCCCGACACGCGGATTATGATTCCGCTGCTCTAACCGACTGAGCTACTCCGGCGAGGGGGCAGCAGTCTAGCGACGAGGATTGCGCCGTCGGGTATGCCGCAGCCGATCGTCCGCAGGCGGTTCGACCGCGCATTTCAGAGCGAGCGTTCGGGATTTGAACAGGGGTTGCTCGAGAACGGGCGGATTCCGGGCTCTCCAGAGCACAGCACTCGATCGGGGCCGTCGCGTGGTCTGAACTAACCGTTTGTCGCCTCGCAACGTGGGCCAGGGGCCCGCGGCCCTCGCGCACCCGCCGGCCGGGGGTCGGAGCCGGGTCCGGTTCCGCGAATATCATCCGCCGCGATGCCAGACCTCGGACCAGCCGTCACGACCGTCATCGGGCAGTGTCTCGGGGTCAAGCCTGGCGACGACGTGCTGGTGATCGTCGACGCCGCCACTCGCCCGATTGGCGAGGCGCTCCGCGACGGCGCAGCGGCAGCCGGCGGCGACGCGGTGCTCGCGGTGATGGACGAGCGGGCGACGGACGGCACCGAGCCGCCGCGGCCGATCGCCGCCGCGCTCGCGCAGACGGATGTGTTCATCGCCCCGACGAGCCGGTCACTCAGCCACACCAGCGCGCGTAAGGCGGCAACTGACGCCGGCGTCCGCGGCGCGACGATGCCCGGGGTGACCGAGGAGATCCTGGCCCGGGTGATGGCGGTTGACTTCGACGTGATGGCCGCTCGATCCGCGGCGGTCGCAAAGCTCCTCGACCAGGGCCGGACGGCGCGGGTCACCTGTCCGCTCGGGAGCGAGCTGACACTGGATCTGCAAGACCGGGCCGGCCTCGCCGACGACGGCAGGCTCACGCAGCCCGGTGCGTTCGGGAACCTTCCCTGCGGCGAGGGGTTCATCGCCCCGGCCGGTGGGGAGGGGACGCTCGTGGCCTCGAGCCTCGCGCCGCTCGGCCTGACCGACGAGCCGGCACTGCTGAGCGTCAGCCGCGGGCGGGTGGTGGGCGCCGAGGGCGGCCTCGGGCCCGAGTACCTGAAGCTGCTCGAGAAGCACGGTGAACCCGGTACGAACCTCGCCGAACTCGGCGTCGGGACCAACGACCGCGCGACGCTCACCGGCAACGTGCTCGAGGACGAGAAGATCCTCGGTACCGTTCACATCGCGTTCGGCGCCAGCGCCGGGATCGGCGGGACCGTCTCGGTGCCGATCCATCTCGACGTCGTGGTACTCGACGCCTCACTGGAGATCGATGGCCGGCAGGTGCTCGACCGTGGGCGCTACGTGCTCGGCTGAGCACCACGAGCCCGATGTCCACGCTGCTCGCGGTTCCGAATGTCTCCGAGGGTCGCGACGCTGACGCAATCAGAAGCATCGGCTCCGCGTTCGGCCCGACCGCGCATCTGCTCGACATCCACTCCGACCCCGACCACAACCGGAGCGTGTTCACGCTCGCGGGCCGGCCGGGCGAGCTTGCCGCAGCGGTGCTGGCCGGCGCGGCGCGGGCGCTCGAGCTGATCGAGATCACCGGCCACGAGGGCATCCACCCGCGGATCGGAGCCCTCGACGTGGCCCCGATCGTCTACCCGACCGAGGATCAGCGCGGCGCAGCCTGTGCCGAGGCGCTGGTGCTCGCCGACCTGCTCGGCGAGCAGCTCGAGCTTCCGGTGTTCCTCTACGGCTCGCTCGCCGACGGGCGAACTCGCGCCGAGATCCGCCGCGGCGGCCCGACCGGACTTGCTCACCGGCTCGCGGCCGGTGAGCTGCAACCGGACTTCGGCCCGAGAAGCCTGCACCCGACGGCTGGGGCCGTGCTCGTCGCCGCCCGCCCGCCGCTGGTCGCGTTCAACGTCGACCTGGCGCCGCCGGCGACGCTCGAGGACGCACGGGTGATCGCGGCTCTGATCCGCGAAAGCGGAGCCGAGGGACTCCCGGGTGTGCGCGCGATCGGACTATGGCTCGAGCAGCGCGGGCTGGCGCAGGTCTCGACGAACGTCGAGGATCACCGCGCGACGTCGCTGGCGGCCGTGGTGGCGGCGGTCGCGCGCCACGCCGAGCCTGAGAGCGCGGAGCTTGTCGGTCTCGCGCCCGAAGCAGCCTTCGACGCCTTCCCGCCCCATGTCCGGATCAGCAATCGAGCCACGATTGAAGAAGCACTTCGCCAGACCTCGTAAGCTCTCATCAGGACCATGGCTCAGACCAAGAAGAAGCGCCGGACCAAGCACCGCGGGACAGCGGCGGGAACGATCTCCAACCGCGGGCGCACGGGCCGGCCGCCCAGCGCCGACGAGCGCAAGAAGCAGTCCCGCGAGCAGATGCGCGAGGCACGCCTGAACAGGCCGCCGACGTGGGATGGCGCATTGAAGCGGGCGGTCCTGGCCGCCGCGCTGATGTTCCTGTTCCTGCTCGTCACCTCGAAGGGCAACGTGGTGGCAGCGATCGCCTTCGCGGTGTTCGCGCTGGCGCTGTACGTGCCATCGGGCTACTACCTGGAGCTGTTCCTGTACCGGCGGCGGATGCGCAAGCGGGAGGGTGCGAAGCCGAGATGATCGACGCGCGCATGTTCACCGTGGGTCCGGTCCAGGAGAACTGCTTCATCGTGCGCACCGCCGGCTCGGACCGCGCGGTGATCGTCGACCCCGGCGACGAGTCGGAGCGACTGGTCGAGGCGCTCGGCACGTTCGGGATAACGAGCGTCGAGGCGATCCTGCTCACACACACCCATTTCGACCACGTCGGCGCGGTCGCTCCGGTCGCGCTGGCCACCGGAGCGCCGGTGTACTGCCCCGAGCTCGAGGTCCAAGTGCTGGCGAACATCAACGACTACGTGCGCTGGCCGGGATTCGGGCCGTTCGAGAGCTACGAGGCCGATCACACGGTCAAGGGCGGAGAGACGCTCGAGCTGGCGGGGATCAAGTTCGACGTGATCTTTACTCCGGGACACAGTCCCGGCCACGTGACCTATGCCGCTCGCGACGAAGGCGCGCTGTTCTCTGGCGACGTCCTGTTCCAGGGCTCGGTCGGGCGGGTCGACCTGCCGGGCGGAGACTGGCCGACGCTGCTGGCATCGATCGAATCGCTGATGGACACCTACCCGGACGAGACCGTCGTGCACCCGGGGCACATGGGTCTGACGACGCTCGGTCAGGAGCGCGCCACGAACCCGTTCCTGCGCGAGCTCGCGCAGCGGTGAGCCGTATCCAAGCCCCCCGCGGCACGTTCGACGTGCTGCCGGAAGACGCCGCGCGCCGCTCGGTACTCGAGTCCCGAGCCCACAAGGTCCTCGGCGCGGCGGGCTATCGGCGGATCGAGACCCCGACGTTCGAAGCCACCGAGCTGTTCTCGCGCTCGGTCGGCGAAGCGACCGACATCGTCCAGCACGAGATGTACACGTTCGACGACGGCGGGGGCCGTTCGCTGACGCTCCGTCCCGAGGGCACCGCCCCGGTGTGCCGGGCCTACGTCGAGCACGGTATGCACAAGCTCCCACAGCCGGTCAAGCTCTGGTATCTGTCGACGTTCTTTCGCGCCGAGGCGCCGCAGCGCGGGCGCTACCGGCAGTTCTGGCAGGTCGGGGCCGAGGCGATCGGCTCCGAGGCCGCGGAGAGCGATGCGGAGCTGATCCTGCTCCTCGCCGAACTGCTTCAGGTGGCCGGGGTCAAGGAGCCGCGCCTGCTGCTCGCCAGTCTCGGCAGTCCCGAGACCCGCGCCGAGTATCGCGACGAGCTGGCGGGCTACCTGCACGCGCACGAGGACCAGCTCTCGCCCGAGGTCGTGGCTCGTATCGACCTCAACCCGATGCGGGCGTTCGACGCCAAGGACCAAGCCACTCAGGAGACGATGCGCGGCGCGCCCAAGCTGCTCGATAGCCTGGCGCCCGATGACGCTGAGCACTTCGCGCGGGTGCGGGAGCTGCTCGAAGATGCCGGGCTCCGCTACGAGCTCGACCCGACCCTCGTTCGCGGCCTCGATTACTACACGCGCACCCTGTACGAGTTCACCTCCGACGCGCTTGGTGCCGCGCAGTCGACAGTAGGCGGCGGCGGGCGCTACGACCGGCTGATCGAGCAGCTCGGCGGGCCGCCGACGCCGGCCTCCGGGTGGGCAGCCGGGGTCGAGCGGATGCTGCTTGCCGGCGAGCTGCCGGTTGCCCCCGAGCTCGTGGACCTGTTCGTCGCGGTCGACGGCGACGAGGCGGCGCGGACGGCCTTCGAGCTGGCGAGCGCAGCGCGGCGCGCCGGCCTGAGCGCCCAGCTCGAGCTGGCGGGGCGCTCGCTCAAGGGACAGCTCAGGCACGCCGATCGCCTCGGCGCCCGGTACGTTGCGATCGTCGAAGGCGACCCGCCGACGCGGGTGGCGCTCAAGAACATGGAATCTGGCCAGCAGCACGAGCACGAGCCGGCCGCGGTGATCGCGGCGATCCTGCGAGGAAGCCGGCTGGCATGAGGATCCGGCCGCGTCCGAATGGCTATCGCGACAGCTGGGCCGGCCAGTTGAGCGCCGAGCACGCCGAGACCGGCGCGCGCGTCGCCGGGTGGGTCCACCGCCGCCGCGACCACGGCGGTCTGATCTTCATCGACCTCCGTGACCGGTCGGGGATCCTGCAGCTCGTCTTCCATCCCGATGCCGCCCCCGGCGCGCACGCCGGCGCGCACGCGCTGCGCTCTGAAGACGTGATCAGTGTGTTCGGGACGGTCACCGAGCGTGCGCCCGAGAACGTCAACCCGAACCTGGCGACGGGAGAGATCGAGCTTGCCGTTTCCGAGCTCGTGGTCCTCTCCGACGCCGACACGCCGCCGTTCCCGATCGACGAGGACGTCGCGGTGGACGAGAACCTGAGGCTTCGCCACCGCTCACTGGACCTGCGCCGGCCGCCGCTGCGCGAGGCGCTCGAGCTCCGCAACCGGATCACGATGGCCATGCGCGAGGTACTGGATGCGCGCGAGTTCCTCGACATCGAGACGCCTTTCCTGACCCGCTCGACACCGGAGGGAGCCCGCGACTTCCTCGTCCCCGCTCGCACGCAGCCCGGCTCGTTCTACGCCCTGCCACAGTCGCCCCAGCTGTTCAAGCAGCTGCTGATGATCGGCGGCCTCGAGCGCTACTACCAGATCGTCCGCTGCTTCCGCGACGAGGACTCCCGGGCCGACCGGATGCAGGAGTTCACGCAGCTCGACATCGAGATGGGGTTCGTCGAGGAGGACGACGTGATCGAGACGACCGAAGCGGTGATGGGTGCCGTCTTCGAGCAGGCGGGGTTCGATGTCCCGCCAACACCATGGCCGAGGATGACGTACGCCGAGGCGATGCATCGCTTCGGCTCCGACCGACCCGATACCCGCTTCGGGCTCGAGCTGCGCGACCTGGGTGACGAGCTGGCTGGAAGCGACTTCAAGGTGTTCGCCGACACGTTGCAGGGCGGCGGGGTCGTCAAGGGCATCAACGCCGGCGTTCGCGAGCTGGCGCGCTCCGAGCTCGACGCGCTCACCGAGTACGCCAAGCAGCACGGTGCGAAAGGACTGGTGTGGGCGTTCGTGCAGGACGAGGAGCCGGGCTGGCGCTCGCCGATCGCCAAGTTCCTGAGCGAGCGGGAGATCGCCGGGATAACCAGCCGGCTGCAGGCCAAGCCCGGCGAGCTGCTGCTGATCGTGGCCGATCAGCCGCGCACCACGGCCCAGGCGCTCGGCGCCCTACGGCTCGAGCTCGCGCGGCGTTTTGATCTGATTCCGGATGGCGCCCATGACGTCCTCTGGATCGTGCAGTTCCCGATGTTCGCCTGGCGCTCCGAGGAACAGCGCTGGGACGCCGAGCACCATCCGTTCACGGCTCCCGCCACGGCCTCGGGCAGCCCGGCAACGGCGGCCGACCTGGACGACCCCGCCAGCCTGCTCTCACGCTCCTACGACCTCGTGCTCGACGGCAACGAGATCGGCGGCGGCTCGATTCGTAACCACCGCCGCGACGTCCAGCAGCGCGTGTTCGAGCTGATCGGGATCGACGATCAGGAAGCCGAGGCTCGGTTCGGGTTCCTGATCGATGCGCTGCGGTATGGCGCGCCCCCGCATGGCGGCATCGCGATGGGGCTCGATCGGATCGTGGCGATCCTGGCCGGGCGCGAGAACATCCGCGAGGTGATCGCCTTCCCGAAGGCCACGAGCGGAGGGGACCCGCTCACCGGCGCCCCGGCGCCGGTGGACGCCGAACAGCTGCGCGAGCTCGGGTTGAAGCTGGCCTGAGCCCCAGCCGCCTCCGGTCCCGAGCGTCACCGCGTTATCGGTTCGACCGCCCGCTCTATCCTCGCCGGGATGGACGCGCTGGCCTTCGAGCATCACCTCGTCTCGCCTCAGGGCAAGGGCCGTGAGCCCGAGGGGGCATACACGGTCACCGCCGGCGGGCGCGATTGCTGCGACGAGATCCGCTTCTCGGTCAGCGTCGGGTCAGAGACGGTGCTGGACGCCGGTTTCGACGCCCACGGGTGCGGCGCAGCGAGTGCCGCCGCGAGTGCCGCGGTGACGCTCGTGCGCGGCCAGCCGATTCTCAGCGCCGCACGCGTCGGCACGCGTGAAATCGCGAACGAGCTCGGAGGCCTCAGCCCGGCCAAGCTCCACGCCGCCGAGCTCGCCGGCGATGCGCTCGCCCGGGCCCTGGGACGCGGTGTACGCGAGCGCGCCCGCCTCGCTCACATCGGGGGCCGCACGCTCGTCGCCCTCAGCGGCGGCGTCGACAGTGCCGTCGCCGCGCTCATCTGCGGCGAGGATGGCGAAGCGGTCGCGGTCACGCTCGAGCTGTGGGCCGACGCCGAGAACGACGGCGAGCGCAGCTGCTGCTCGGCCTCGGCCGTCGCACAGGCCCGCTCGCTGGCGCACTCGCTCGACCTCCCGCACTTCACGATCGACCTGCGGCGCGAGTTCCGCGCCGGGGTCGTCGAGCCGTTCATCGCTGGATACGCCGGTGGCGAGACACCGAATCCGTGCGTGGGCTGCAACGGTCACGTGCGTCTGGACGCGATGCTCGCGCTCGCCGAGCGCCTCGGCGCCGATCGTCTCGCCACCGGTCACTACGCCAGGACGGCAGAGCCCGACGATCCGCGCGGGCCGCTCCTGAGAGCCGCAGCCGACCCGGCCAAGGACCAGACCTACATGCTCGCGGCGCTGGCACCCGAATCGCTGTCCAGGATGCGCTTCCCGCTCGGTGAGCTGACGAAGCCGGAGGTGCGCGAGCTCGCAGCCAGGGCGGGGTTGCCGGTGGCGAGCAAGCGAGACTCCCAGGACCTCTGCTTTCTCGCCGGTACCGATCGCTCGAGTTTCCTGGCCCGGCACGGCGGCATCGGCGAGCGTGAAGGAGCGATCGTCGACACGGCGGGAGCGGTGATCGGCACCCATCGCGGCCAGCACAAGTTCACCGTCGGGCAGCGCCGCGGCACCGGGGTGCAGGGCGGCACCCCGCTGTACGTGCTGGCCAAGGACGGGCCGGCCAACCGCGTCACGCTCGGTCCCCGATCGGCCCTCAGCGTCGACCGCGTGCGGCTGCGCAACGCGCGGCTGCACCGACCCGGGACGCGGGTCGACGGTGTCAAGCTCCGCTACCGATCGAAGACGCTTCCGGCCCGCATCGCCGAAGTACCTGAGGCCGGGCGTCATCGCTCGCTCGAGATCGAGCTCGGGCGTCCGGTCGATGGAGCGGCGCCCGGCCAGCTCGCCTGCTTGATGGGCGGCGACCTCGTCGTCGGGTGGGGGACGATCGCCGGAGCCTCGCGCGGCTGGGGTGCGTAGGCGTCCGAACCCGTCAGAGCGGCCCTTAGACTCTCTCGTCGATGACTTCTGACGAGATCCGGCGGACGTTCCTGCAGTTCTTCGAGCAGCACGATCACCTGCGACTTCCGTCGAGCTCGCTGATCCCCGCCGAGCACGATCCCTCGGCGTTGTTCACGATCGCCGGGATGCACCCGCTGAAGCCGTACTTCAGCGGCCAGCAGCGGCCACCCCATCCGCGTGTGACCTCGTGCCAGAAGACCTTCCGGACCGTCGACATCGAGATCATCGGCACGACCCCGGGCCATCTGACCTTCTTCGAGATGCTCGGGAACTTCTCGTTCGGGGACTACTTCAAGCGCGAAGCGGCCCGGTTCGCCTGGGAGCTCTCGATCGATGGCTTCGGCTTCGACTCGGTGGACATCTGGATCACCGTCTTCGAGGGCGACGACGAGCTCGGGCTGGGGCCGGATGAGGAGGCGATCGAGGCGTGGCTCGAGATCGGCGTGCCACGGGAGCGGATCGTCGAGTGCCCACGGTCGGAGAACTTCTGGCAGGCCGGCCCGACCGGTCCCTGCGGTCCGTGCTCGGAGCTGTACATCGATCGTGGCGTCGAGCGCGGCCAGCCCGACGACCTCCCGGGTGGTGAAAACGAGCGCTTTCTGGAGTTCTGGAACCTCGTGTTCATGCAGCTCGACCAGGACCCGGTCAACGTCCTCACGCCGCTGCCGGCGAAGAACATCGACACCGGCCTCGGGCTGAACCGGATGGCGGCAATCCTCCAGGGCAAGGAGAGCGTGTTCGAAACCGACCAGTTCGCGCCGTTGATCTCGCTCGGTGAGACGCTGTCAGGCCGGCGCTACGGTGAGGAGTTCGCGACCGACCGGGCGCTGCGGGTACTCGCCGACCACGGACGCGCGATGACGTTCCTGGTCGCCGACGGCGTCGTCCCGTCAAACGAAGACCGCGGCTATGTCCTGCGACGAGTGATGCGGCGGGCGATCCGCTTCGGGCGCTCGCTCGGACTCGAGCCGGGCTATCTCGATCGCTATGCACAAATCGTCACGGAGCTGATGGGGGCCGAGTACCCCGAGCTGGCCGAGCAGCGCCAGCTGGTCAGCAAATGGCTTGCCGCCGAGGAGGAGGGCTTCGGCCGCACGCTCGAGCAGGGGCTGAAGCGGCTGGACGAGCTGATCGAGCGGGCCCGCGATCTCGGCGCGGAGTGGATCTCGGGCGCCGACGCGTTCCAGCTCCACGACACCTTCGGGTTCCCGATCGACCTGACGATGGAGATCGCCGCCGAGCACGACCTCGGCGTCGAGGCGGAGGGGTTCGAGGGCCTGATGGATGAGCAGCGGCGGCGGGCGCGCGCGGGCGCGCGCACCGGCGGGGGCGGATCAGGAATGCGCGAGCGCGCCGCGGCGCTTGCCGGCGAGGCCGGCTTTCAGACCGAGTTCGTCGGCTACGAGACGACCGAAACCGAGACGGCGATCGGCGCGGTGGCACAGGACGGCGGGAGGCTGCTGGTCAAGCTCGTCGAGTCGCCGTTCTACGCCACCGGAGGAGGCCAGATCGCCGACATCGGCTCGCTCGAGTGCGCTGAGGGCGGGTGTCTAGCCGAGGTCCGGGACGTGATCCGGCTGGGCGAGGATCAGGTGCTCGAGCTCGAGCCCCAGCACGGCTTGTTCCAGCCCGGGGAGCGGGTGCGCGCCCACGTAGATCCAGCCACCCGGCACGCCACGCAGTGCAACCACACCGCGACACATCTGCTGCATGCCGCACTTCGCCGGCGGCTCGGCCCGCACGTCAACCAGGCCGGCTCCTACGTCGGTCCCGACAAGCTCCGGTTCGACTTCACCCATGGCGGCGCACTGAGCTCCGAGGAGCTGTCCGCGGTCGAGGACGACGTCAACCGCTGGATCCTCGAGAACCATCCGGTCCGCGCGGTCACGACCACCCTGACCGAAGCGCGCAAACTCGGCGCGACGGCGCTGTTCGGCGAGAAGTACGGCGATATCGTGCGAGTCGTGACGGTCGGCGACGGCTCGTTCTCGCGCGAGCTCTGTGGTGGCACCCACGTGCGATCGACTGCCGAGATCGGGCTGTTCAAGCTCGTGGGCGAGACCTCGAGTTCGGCCAATGTCCGCCGGATCGAGGCGCTGAGCGGACCCGAGGGCGTGCGATTGATGCGCGAGCACGACCGAGCGCTCGCCCGTGCCGCGGTGACCCTGCGGGTCTCGCCCGAGCACGCTGCGGATGCGGTCGATCGACTGCGAACCAGGGTGGGCGAGCTCGAACAGAGCTCACGCCGGAGCGAGAGGTCCAACGGCTCGGTTGACGTGGACAAGATCGTGGCGATGGCGGTGCAAGCCGGAGGAGCGCAAGTGGTGACCGCGGCGATCGAGATCGCCGACGGCGACGCGCTCAGCGACCTGGCCGATCGCGCCAAGGCGAAGCTCGGTGACGCTGTGATCGTGCTCGGACGGGCCGGAGACGGACGCGTCGACATCGTCGCGAGCGTCTCGCCCTCGCTCGTCTCGCGCGGACTGCGCGCAGGGGAAATCGTCAAGCTGGCGGCGCAGGCCGTTGGGGGAGGCGGGGGAGGCCGCGACACGCACGCGCGCGCGGGAGGACGGGACCCCGCCAAGCTGCCTGACGCGATCCGGGCCGCTCGCGAAGCGATCGAAGCGGCGCTGGGCGGTTAGCGGATGCGGGTGCTGGCGCTGGATTACGGCAGCGCACGGTGCGGATGCGCGGTCAGCGACCCGACCGGGGTGCTGGCCACGCCGATCGAGCCCGTGCTCGCACCCGGCACCCGCGGCGGCCTGCACCGCATCCGCGCGCTGGTAGCCGATCTCGGGGCGGAACTGGTGCTCGTCGGCCTGCCGCTCTCGCTGTCGGGGGCGGACTCCGGCCAGACCGCGAGCACGCGAGCGTTCGCCGCCGAGCTCGAGCGGCGGCTCGATGTACCGGTCGAGCTCTACGACGAGCGCTTCACCACTCGCCTGGCGGAACGGACCGGGGGCAGCGCGAGCGAGGATTCTCGCGCCGCAGCGCATCTGCTCGAGGGGTGGCTCGCAGCGCACGCAGCAAGTGAGGCCCAGCGTGGCTGAGCGCCGGAGGCGGAGCGCCGATGAACGCGAGGCGGCGCGACGCGAGCGCGACGCCGCAAGGCAGGCACGCGCGGCGAGACGCTCACGGCCCACCCCGGCGCCGGCGCCGGCGCCGGAGCCTGCACCCAAGCATCCGCCGGAGATCGCCAGGCCTGAACCGCCGGCGGCACGGGGCGCCGCGTCCGAGCCGGCCGGGGATGGAGCCCCGCAGCCGGTCGCGCAGCCGCAGCGCTCAACTGGCGCCGAGGTGCTCACGTATGCCGGCGAACCGCCTGAATCGGACGTCGAGCGCGAGCGGCTCGAGGCTCCGGCCGGCACGCGCCGCGTGACGCGGCTGTCCCATCCTCCGGCGCCGCTGAAGCTCAAGTCGCAGGGCACTCGGGGCCTGACGTCCACGGAAAAGCGGCGGCGCTCGCTGGCCGGGCGACTCTTCTCGCTCGTCGCCCTGCTGCTCGCCGCTGGTCTGATCTGGTTTTTGGTCCAGCTCTTCCAGCCCTTCCACGGTAAGCCGCACGGGAGCGTCCGCGTTACGATCCCGGCGCACATGAGCGCCCGCGGGGTGGGCGATCTGTTGGCCCGCGACGGCGTAATCCCATCGGGCTTCTTCTTCGAGCTGCGCGCGACCCTCGCCGGCCAGCGCGGCGAGCTGCGGCAGGGGACCTACCGGCTGCAGCTCGGCATGAGCTACGGATCGGTCCTGACCAAGCTGACCACGGCACCACCCGCCGCCAAGGTGACCGAGCTGACGATCACCGAGGGCCGCACGCGCCACGAGGTGAACCAGCTGCTGCGCCAGCAGGGCGTCAAGGGCAGCTATCTGGCCGCGACCCGCCACTCGCGATCGCTCAACCTGCGCGCCTATCGAGCGCCGCGAGATACGGCATCGCTCGAGGGCTTCCTGTTCCCCTCGACCTATCAGTTGATCGAGCCGGTCCGGATCTCGGCGTTGGTCGAGGACCAGCTGCGCACCTTCCGCGAGCGGTTCTCGCGCGTCGATCTGAGCTACACAAGCCGCCGGCACCTGACGCCGTACGACGTCCTGATCATCGCCTCGCTGATCGAGTCCGAGACACCGACCTCACATGACCGGCCGCTCGTGTCCTCGGTGATCTACAACCGGCTGCACGACGGGATGCCGCTCCAGCTCGACTCGACCACGCGCTACGCGACGGGCAACCTGACCAAACCGCTGACGGTGTCGCAGCTCAACTCGAGCTCTCCCTACAACACGCGGAACCACACAGGCCTGCCGCCGACCCCGATCGACAGTCCGGGCCTGGCCTCGATCGAGGCGGCCGCTCGGCCGGCCAGGACCGGCTACCTGTACTTCTTCGCCAAGCCCTGCAGCCAGGGTTCGGTCTTCGCCTCCAACTTCGTTCAGTTCCTGGGGCAGGAGCGCCGCTACAGCTCGAAGCATTGCTGAGCCAGCCCACCGAGCCGGCCCGAACCCGGCTAGGCGTCATCGGCTGGCCGGTGGCTCACAGCCGCTCCCCGGCGATTCAGAACGCGGCGCTGAAGGCGGCCGGGCTCGCAGACTGGCGCTATCAGCTGCTGCCGGTTCCGCCCCGGCTGTTCGACGAAGTCGTGGGCGGGCTCGCGGGCGCGGGCTTCTGCGGCGCCAACGTGACCATCCCGCACAAGCAGGCGGCGCTCGCGCTGGCCGGCGAGCCCAGCGAGCGAGCCCGTGAGATCGGCGCCGCCAACACCCTGATCTTCCGTGGGGACGGGACGATCGAAGCGGAGAACACCGACGCGCCGGCGCTGATCGAGTCGCTCCCACTCGCCGTCGGCGGGCGTACGGCGCTCGTGCTCGGCGCCGGCGGAACCGCCCGCGCTGCGGTCTGGGCGCTGCTAGACGCCGGCGCCAGCGAGGTGTCGGTCTGGAACCGGACCCCGGAGCGGGCGAGGTCGCTGGCGCAAGGCCTGGGAGCTCGTGCGGTCACCGACGTGAGCGGGGCCGATGTCCTCGTCAACTGCACCGCGGTCGGTCTTGGCCAACCAGAGCACTCGATCGAGCAGCTGCCGGTATCCGCGGAGCGGCTGATCGACTACGGGTGCGTTGTCGATCTGGTCTACGGGCAGGGCGCGACCGCGCTGATCGAGGCGGCGCGGACGCGCTCGGTCCCGGCGGTCGACGGCCTCGAGCTGCTGATCGCCCAGGGAGCCCTGAGCTTTCGGCTGTTCACGGGGGTGCAGGCCTCGCGCGAGGCGATGCGCGCCGCCCTCGGCCCGCAGGGCTGAGGGGACGGCGGGCGTGCGAGCGCGTCGGTATCGTCGCCCGGCGTGATCGTCACCGACAGCGTCGGCGCCTACCTCGAGCGGTCGAGAATGCCGCCGGACCCAGTTCTGGCCGAGATGGAGGCCCACGCGGCCCGCGATCGGATCCCGATCGTCGTCTCGCCGACCGGGCAGCTCCTGCGGGTCCTCGCGCTGGCCAGCCGCGCCAGGCGAGCGCTTGAAGTGGGGACGGCGATCGGCGTCTCGACTCTGTACATCGCCCGTGGCCTGGCCCCGGGCGGGAGCATCGTCTCGTTCGAGGTCGATCCCGAGCGTCACCACGCCGCACGCCGATACCTCGCGCGCGCCGGCGTCGGCGCGCAGGCCGACCTCCGCCTGCAGGACGCCCGGGAGGGGATCGGGTCGCTGGAGGGGATGTTCGACTTCGCGTTCGTCGACGGCGTCAAGACGCAGTACGGCGATTACCTCGAGCAGCTGCTGCCACGGCTCGCACCCGGGGCGGTGCTCGCCGTCGACAACACGCTGATGTCGGGGGCAGTCGCCGAGGGCAAGGGCGACGGGCACTGGACCGACGCTCAGGTAGCCGACGCGAGCGCGTTCAACGAGCGCCTGCTGACCCATCCGGAGCTGGTCGGAACGCTGACGCCGGTGGGAGACGGCGTGCTGGTTGCGGTCAGGCGTGAGGACTGATCCGATGGCCGACGGCGACGAGCACGAGGGCGACTCCGGGGCCAGCACCTGCTCCCCGTGCCGGGGCACGGGAAAGCTCCTCTCGAACCTCGGTGGAGCCTCCCATGAGGTCCGGTGCCCGTGGTGCCGCGGCACCGGCGAGCGGATTCCCGGCATCGACGCGCAGCAGGAGCCGGCCGAGGGTGGGCCATGACACTCAGGCTCACCACGGCCGGCGAGTCGCACGGTCCGGGCCTGACCTGCATCATCGAGGGAATTCCCGCCGGGCTCGAGCTCGACCGCGACGATCTCAACCGTGACCTGGCCCGACGGCAGCTCGGGCACGGGCGCGGCGGTCGGATGAAGATCGAACGTGATCAGGTCGAGGTGACCGGCGGCGTACGGCACGGCCGCACGCTAGGTGGGCCGATCGCGCTGCAGGTGGTCAACCGCGACTACGCCAATTGGGAGGAGCGGATGAACCCGTGGCCGGTCGATGCCGAGACCGCAGAGGTGCACCTCCCGCGTCCGGGTCACGCCGACCTGGTGGGGACCCAGAAGTACGGCTTCAGCGACGTGCGCAACGTGCTCGAGCGGGCCAGCGCCCGTGAGACTGCGGCTCGAGTCGCCGGAGGGGCGGTGGCCAAAGCCTATCTGCGAGCGCTCGGGGTCGAGGTCCGCTCGCACGTGATCCAGATCACCGGCGCCAAGGCGCCGCAGCGTGACGGCCTTCAGTTGAGCGACTTCGACCGCGTCGACGAGTCGCCTGTGCGCTGCCTGGATCCCGAGGCGAGTGCCGCGATGGTGGCCGAGATCGACCGGCTGCGAAAGGCGAACGAGTCGCTCGGGGGCGTGTTCGAGGTGCTTGCCTTCGGCCTCGTGCCCGGGCTCGGATCGCACGTATCGTGGCAGGAGCGGCTCGACGGCGTCCTCGCGCAGGCGATCATGTCGATCCAGGCGCTGAAGGCGGTCGCGATCGGCGACGGGATCGAGGTGGCGGGCCTCCCCGGTTCACAGGCGCACGACGAGATCTTCTATGACGACGGCCGCGGTTACTACCGCGAGACCAACCGCGCCGGGGGCCTGGAAGGCGGGATGACGACCGGCGCGACGCTCGTTGTCCGCGGCTCGATGAAGCCGCTGCCGACGCTGACCAAGCCGCTGCGGTCGGTGGACATCGCCACGCACGAACCCGCCGAGGCGCTGCGCGAGCGGACCGATTCGTGCACCGTGCCCGCGGCCGGAGTGGTCGGCGAGGCGATGGTCGCCTTCGTCCTCGCCGACGCATACCGCCGCAAGTTCGGCGGGGACAACATCGACGACGTCCGCGCCGCGCTGGGTGCGTACGAGGAGCGAATCGAATGGCGAGGCCGCTGACGCCTCCTCGCGGACGGTCGGTCGTGTGCATTGGCTTCATGGGCGCCGGCAAGACGACGGCGGCACGTAGTGCCGCCCAGGCGCTCGGGACGACCCCGATCGACGTCGACCACGTGATCGAGGAGCGGCTAGGC
>DATCNP010000060.1:0-1982 GCA_036565205.1 Solirubrobacteraceae bacterium
GTCCTATTGCAAGCTCCCCAGGGTGTTGCAGTTCTTCACCGGCAACATCGGCTTTCACCACGTCCACCACCTCGCTTCGCGGATCCCCAACTACAACCTCAGCCAAGCTCATCGAGACAATCCGGTCTTTCACGGCGTGCCGGAGATCACGGTGTGGCAAGGCATCATGACCCTGCGGCTGAAGCTCTACGACGAGGCCAGCGGCCGGCTGGTGACGTTCAGGGAAGCTGGTGCCGCCCGTCGGCAACGAGCAGCCGTCGCGAGCCAATAGACGCACTCTCAACGCGGCCCGCAAACTGGATAGTGCGTCACTCGTCGGCGGTCAGACGAATGGCGTCACGTACTGGCGACATTCGGAGCAGTCAAGTGGCGGGGCGTGGTGTACAACCGCTGCGTCCGCTTGCGGTTCAGCGAGCAGCCCTCACCGAGCCGGGCTAGGTCGTCGCCGGAAGCAGGGCGAAGACCCCGGCGTGCAGAATCCGGCCGATACCTACGCAACGTTTCGCCGTCTCCCGCGGTCTACCGCCTCTCCGGTGGCCGCCCGCGCTCGGAAAATGGGCGAATCCTCAAGTGCGCCGCGAGCCGCGGACAGCCCGACCGGGGAAGCGCACCGACTCGACGCGGCCGAAGCACACCCCGGCGAGCAGCGCGTCCGCGTGCACGCCGACCACGACCACGATCCGCTCGATCTCGGTCACCGCGGACTGGGCGGAGATCGTTTGCTCGAGCAGCGGCCGCCCCCCGAGGTCGGCGAGCGGCTTTGGCCCCCTACGGCGTGCCGGCGCCCGCCGCCAGGATCAGACCTGCATTCAGGCAGCGGCCTCGTGACGGCGGCGACGTGCCCGTCAGGGCCGGCGCGCGAGTACCTGGTAGATCGACGCCCAGCCGGTCGTGAAGCCCTGACGGGCCGCATGGAGATACAGCCGCCACACTCGCGCACGCTCCTCGCCGGCATATGCCACAGCCTGCTCGTAGCGGCGCTCGTAGCGCTCGATCCACTCGCTCAGCGTCCGCACGTAGTCCTCGGCGATGCCCTCGACGTGGGTTGTCGCAAAGCCCGCTCGCTCCAGCCCCAACACGATCCGTGACAGTGGCAGCGGCACCCCGTCGGGGAAGACGAAGCGCTCGGAGAACGGTCCCTCGTCGGGGGTGTCGAAGTCCTTCAGCTTGGCGATCCCGTGGTTCAGCAACCACCCGCCGGGGTTGAGCAGGCCGAACAGTGTCACGGCGTAGAGGTCGATCCGCTCTTCGCCGACGGCCTCGACCATGGCGATGCTGGAGATCGCGTCGAACCGCTCGGCGCCCAGCTCGCGGTAGTCCGTTAGGCGGATCTCGACGAGATCCTCGACGCCGGCAGCAGCGGCACGCTCGCGGGCCAGCGCCGCCTGCGGCTCGGACAGGGTGATGCCGAGCACGTGCACCTGATGCAGGGTGGCGGCATGGATCGCGAGGCTCCCCCAGCCGCAGCCGACATCGAGTAGCCGCTGGCCCGGCTTCAGCGCGAGCTTGCGGCAGACGAGCTCGCGCTTGGCCGCCTGGGCTTCGTCGAGTGTCTCCGCGCCCGTCTGCCAGTAGGCGCAGCTATAGGTCATCGTGTCGTCCAGGAACTGCTTGAAGAAGTCGTTGCCGACGTCGTAGTGGTGGCGAATGGCCAGGCGGTCGCGGGCCAGCGTGTGGCGTTCACCACGCAGCCGCAGCTCGGTGGCGGGCCGGCGCGGCGGTGGCGTCACGCCGATCGCACGGATCAGCCCGACGACGAGCCGGCCGATAGCCCACGGTCGCAACGCCGGCGGCTCGAAGCTGTCCACGAGCAGTAGGGCGGCATCGATGTCGTCAGTCTCGATCAGTCCGAGCGCGTAGGCACGGCCGAGCCCCAGCTCACCGGGAGCCCGCAGCAGGTGGGCGAGCGCTTGCGGCGAGCGGATCGTGAACGTCGGCGCCGGCTGCTCGGTCGCCTGCACCGTGGTGCCGTCCCAGAAGCG
>DATCNP010000061.1:0-31622 GCA_036565205.1 Solirubrobacteraceae bacterium
GAAACGCACGTTTTCGCCCCCCCGGCACCCGGGGGAACAGATGGCACGGTGTTCAGTGCGCGGCGAGCGGGCGGGCGGCGCGCGCCCAGACCGGGTTGACAGCCGGAACGCCATATGGCTCGGCGGCCCCCAGCGGCCAGACGGGGCCGTGCGGTCCTGCTGCGCCCGCTAATCCGCCAGCGCGGCCTCGAACGCCGACCGAGCCTCCTCGCCCCGGACGGCGAACACGATCCGCGCGAGCCGGCTCCCGCCGGCGAGATGGTCGCGCAGGACGGCGACCTCGATCGCCGCGGTCTCGGACAACGGGAAGCCGCCGACACCGGTTCCGAACGCGACCAGGGCCAGAGACCTTGCTCCGAGCTCGTCGGCGAGCGCGAGTGCGCTGGCCGTCGCGCGCCGGATGATGTCCGCCGATGTCCCTCCGCCGAGCTCCATCGTCGCGGCGTGGATCACCCAGCGGCACGGAAGCTCGCCTGAGCCCGTGGCGACCGCGCCCCCGAGCTCGATCGGAGCGAGCTCGTGGCTCTCGCGCTGCATTCCCGGGCCTGCGGCGCGCGAGATCGCCGCCGCGACCCCCCCGCCGTGCATCAGCCGCGTGTTGGCGGCGTTGGTGATCGCGTCGACCTCGAGCGTCGTGATGTCGACGTCGAGCACTTCGATGGTTGCGGTGCCCGACCGCACCGGTGGTGCCTGCGCGTCAGCGGCGCAGCGACCCGGACCCGGCGTCAATCGCCGTCGCCCCGTCCGGCCTCAGGAGACTTCGGCCGGCTCATCCTTGCCTGCCAGCCGGTCGCGTCCGCGCTTGACCGCGGCGATGAACTTGCTGAGGTTGACCTCGAGCGTGTTGAGGATCTCGTCGGCGTAGTCCTCCGCGCCGAGCCGGATCTCGCGTTCGCGGGCCCTCGCATCCTCGATGATGTCCTCGGCCGCGCGCTCGGCCTGCTTCGTGATCTCCTCGTCCGAGACCAGACGCTCCTGGCGCTCGCGCGCCTCCTTGACGATGCGCTCGGCTTCTCGTTTGGCCTCGGCCAGCATCTCCTGGCGTTCCTTGACGATCCACCGCGCCTGCTTTATCTCCTCGGGGATCGTCGCCCGCATCTGGTCGAGGATGTCGTAGATCTCCTCCTTGTCCACGCGCACCTGATCCGTCAAGGGGACAGGTTTGGCGTTGTGGACGAGATCGTCCAGCTTGTCAATCAGTACCAGGACGTCCATCGCGAACCTCTGTTTCGTCAGCGGTCGAGCCGTTCCTTCAAATGACGGGCCACCTCGTCGGGGACCAGATCGTCGATCTCCCCGCCGAACGTGGCCAGCTCCTTGACACCACTCGACCTGAGGAAACTGTACTTGGGCGAGGCCATCAGGTAAACGGACTCGATGTCCGGTGCCTGGCGGCGGTTGAGCTGATTCATCTCCAGCTCGTACTCGAAGTCCGATATCGCCCGCAGTCCTTTGACGATCGCCATCGCTCCTCGGGAGCGTGCGAAGTCGACGAGCAGCGTGCTGAAGGTCTCGATCGAGATGTTGGAAAGATCGCTTGTCGCGTTGGCCAGGAACGCGACCCGCTCCTCGGCCGTGAACAGCGTCTTGCCCTTGCGCCAGGGCAGATTCACGACAGCCACGATCACCGTCTCGTACATCGCCGACGCTCGGCTGATCACATCGAGGTGCCCGTAGGTGACGGGATCGAAGGTGCCGGGGCAGATGGCGATTCGGTTATCGGGAGCCATAGAGCGTGATCAGGGTGTCGCCGTAACGTCGCGTGTCGAACAGCCCGAGGTCAAGCTCGAGTGGAGCACGCCGATCGCTCTCCGCGACGA
This sequence comes from Solirubrobacteraceae bacterium, assembly GCA_036565205.1. Classification (GTDB taxonomy): domain Bacteria; phylum Actinomycetota; class Thermoleophilia; order Solirubrobacterales; family Solirubrobacteraceae; genus Palsa-465. The sequence continues at coordinate 1,821 of DATCNP010000061.1, forward strand.
CGCGGGCGTCGGGAGCGAGCAGTGGCGCCAGCGCGGCCGAGAGCTCGTGTCCTAGCGCGCTCGCGTGGCGATATGGAGGGTCAAGGAAGACGAGATCGTATTGACGAGCCGCCGTTCGTGCCCGCTCGAGGAACGCAGCAGCGCGTATCGGGTACACCTCGGCTTGCAGTCCGAGCGCCGCGATATTGCGCCTGATCGCTGCCACCGCGGCCGGCGAGGAGTCCACCAGCGTCGCTTCGGCGGCACCACGGGAAAGCGCTTCGATCGCCAGCGCGCCGGATCCGGCGTAGAGGTCCAGCACCCGATCGCCGGCCACCGAGGCCAGGATCGAGAACACCGACTCGCGCACCCGGTCGGGCGTCGGCCGCGTGGCGCGACCGGCCGGCGCGACCAGCCGGCGACCCCGGTGTTCCCCGGCGATCACCCGCATCGCCGGCTTGCGCGGTCGGCCCTCACGCGCGGATCGGGGCCTCAGCCTCGACTCCGTAGGCGGCCCCGAGGGCATCGGCCAGCAGGGCGTGCTCACCGAGCTCGAGTCCCGAATCGGCTGCGGCGATGAGTTCGGCATGGGTCCGTGCGCGCTCGAGCAGCGCGGCGTCGCGCGGAAGCTCGGCGACGTGGAGCTGGGCGAGACCGCTCTGACGCGTGCCGACGAGCTCCCCCTCGCCGCGTAACTCGAGGTCGATCTCGGCCAACTTGAAGCCGTCGGCGTTCGAGGCCAGCGCTCGCAGCCGGAGCGAGTCCTTGGGTCCGAACAGAAGACACAGCGAAGGATGCGCCCCGCGTCCGATCCGGCCACGAAGCTGGTGCAGTTGCGAGATCCCATACCGTTCGGCGTCCTCTACGAGCATCACCGTCGCATTCGGGACGTCGATCCCGACCTCGATCACCGACGTCGCGACGACGACGTCGGCGTCACCGGACGCGAATCCGGCCATCGCTGCCTGCTTCTCGGCCGGCCGAAGCTGGCCGTGCAGGAGCACGACCTCGAAGTCGCGCAGCTCGCCGGCTCGCAGGCGCTCGAACTCGGCGCTCGCCGCGCGCGCCTGGAGCGCTTCGGACTCGACGACCAGCGGGCACACGACAAAGGCCTGGCGGCCCGCGCGCAGCTCCTCGCGGATGCGGTCGTAGGCCCGCGCCCGCTCACGCTCGGTCGAGCACACGAACGTCTGGATCGGTTGACGCCCGCGCGGGAGCTCGCGCAGCAGCGTGAAGTCCAGGTCGCCGTATCCGGCCAGCGCGAGTGTCCGCGGGATCGGCGTTGCCGTCATGTGCAGGACATGCGGGCTCTGCTCGCCTGCGCCCTTGGCGTCGAGCGCCGCCCGCTGACGGACCCCGAAACGGTGCTGCTCATCGATCACGCACGCACCGAGCCGGGCGAACTGGACCGCGTCCTCGATCAGGGCGTGCGTGCCGACGATCAGCGACAGCTCGCCGCTCGCGAGCTTGCCGAGCAGGTCGGCACGGCGCCGCGCGGGAGTTGAGCCCGTGAGCAGCCCGGCCGGGACTGCCTCTCCCGGCATCAAGGCCTGAATCGTCGCGAAGTGCTGTTCGGCCAGCGTCTCGGTCGGGGCCATCATCGCGCCCTGGAAACCGTGCTCGATCGCGCGGAGCAGCATGTACAGGGCGACGACCGTCTTGCCGGACCCGACCTCCCCCATCAGCAGCCGCTGCATCGGCCGCACCAGCGACATGTCGCGGTCGAGCGCCGCCAGCGCTCGCTCCTGATCACCGGTGAGCGCGAACGGAAGCAACCGCTCGAGCCATCGTGCCGTGAGCTCGCGCTCACCGCCGAACACCGGTGCCGAACTCGTCTCATGGCGCAGCGCCCGGCGCCGGAGGAGCGCCAGCTGGACCAGGAGAAGCTCGTCGAAGGCCAACCGCTCGCGGGCCCGAGCGTGGTCGGAGTCTCGCTCCGGGAAGTGGCTCGCCGCAAGCGCCGCGGCTCGGCCGGGCAGCTGCTCGGTGGCCCGCAGGCTCGCCGGCAGGGGCTCGACCACGTCGGCCAGCGCGGCCGCGTGCGCGCGCACCAGCGCGAGGATCTGAGTCGAGGACAGACCCTCGGTCGCGGGGTAGTGGGCGACGGCATCGGTGCCCGTCGCCGCCTCGGTGGTCGGGGCGTGTCCCTGGACGCGAAAGCGGTTGCGCGACTCGAATTTCCCGTGCAGGACGAGCCGCGTGCCGGCTGCATACCTCTGCGCCAGCCAGGGCTGATTGAAGAACGTCGCCTTCATCGAACCGCTCTCGTCGGCGACCGTGGCCTCCACCAGCGGTCGCATCCCGCGACGGCGCACCGGACGCGAGGCGATCGAGCGGACCTCGACGATCACGGTCGAGCTCTCACCCGGCACGAGCGCGGCTACGGCTCGCGCTTCACGGCGGTCGCGCGGCAGGTGCTCGAGCAGATCGCCGACGGTGTTCAGGCCAAGCGCCGCAGCCGCCTGCTCGGCCTTGTGCCCCGGAACCGACAGTCTCCGAGCGAGCCGGGACGGGCACGGATATCTGACCGGGGCGGCGTCGAGCTCCAAACGCTCGAGCGGGCGCGAGCTGGCGAACGCGCTGGCTGACATCGATCCCTGATGATGACCGCGGCCCCGGTCACTCGGCGCTGAGCAGCCACCAGTAGCTCGGCTGGCCCCCGACGGAGAGCTCGAGCTCGATGTCGTCGCCGACCAGACCGCGGATGGTCTCGTCGTCGAGCGGCGGTGCTTCGCCACTGAGGCAGGTGATCAGCTCGGCATCCTGGGCCAGGGCATCGAGCACCCCCTGGAGGGCCTGGCGGGGCGTTCCCCAGACGATGATCTCCTCCTCGAAGAAGCCGACGGCGTCCCCGGAGGAGAACCGGCCCCGGGCATCGTCGCGGGCCGCCGGTGCGACTGCGCCGGCCCGGACGCGCTCGAGCGTCTGGCCCATGGCAGCGGCGTTCTCGGCCGCGCCGGCCTGCGGGTCGAGGCTGACCGCGGCGGCGAGACCGGCCTGCTGGGAGCGGGACTGAACCACGGACACCTGCTTGTCGGAGAGCTCGGCCGCTCGCTCGGCGGCCATGAACACGTTGGGGCTGTTCGGCAGGACCACGACCTGCTCGGCCGGCACCGCGTGGATCGCCGCGAGCAGGTCGTAGGTCGAGGGGTTGAGGGTCGGACCGCCGTCGATAACCCGGATCCCGAGGCTCTCGAACAGGCCGTGCATCCCCGCTCCGGTAACGACTGCGAGCGCGCCGCAGGTGGCGTGCTGGACCGGGGCCGCGAGTCTCGCATCGCGCTGGCGCACCTGCTCGCGCATGTCTGCGACGTCGAGGTGGGAGATCACACCGGCGTCGGCGAACACGCGGGTGGCGGCGTTCGGGTCGTCGGTGTGAACGTGAATCTTGAGCGTCGTCGCATCGCCGACCACCAGCACAGAGTCGCCGATCAGCTCGAGCGCGGGAACGAACGCGCGCTGCTCGAGGTCGGTCCCGGTGACCGCGAAGTTCGTGCAATACCGGTAAGTGCTCGAGGCGTGCTGCGGGTGCGTGACGCGAGCCGCGGCCTGGTGGTCCAGAGGCGGCGGGTCGCTGCCGCGCAGGCCGCCGACGATCCCAGCCAGCAACACCGTCAGCCCGTAGCCACCGGCATCGACGACGCCGGCCTCACGGAGCACCGGCAGCAGTTCCGGCCCGCGGTTGACCGACTCCTGGCCGGCGGCCAGGGCGCTCTCGATGACCTCGGCGATCACCGCGTCCTGGTCAGCGGCGCTCGCCTCGGGTCCGAGGCGCGCCTCGTCCATGTGGGCCAGCTCTGAGGCCACCCGGTGCGCCATCTCGCGGACAACGGTCAGGATCGTTCCCTCGGCCGGCTCGCGTACCGACCCATAGGCCTGATCGGCCGCCCGGGCCAGCGCGGCGCCGATCAGCACCGGATCCACGAGCTCACCGGGACGGCTGGCGAGCTCCTCCGCGGCGCCTCTGATCAGCTGGGAGAGGATCACCCCGGAGTTGCCGCGGGCACCGAGGAGCGCCGCGCGGGCGACCGACGCCACGATCTCCTCCCGGCCAATGTCGTCGATCGTGCGGCCTTCGGAGGCGCTGGCGAGCCGGTCAAGCTCCTGCAATACCGCGCGGAGGGTCAGCACCATGTTGTCCCCGGTGTCGCCGTCGGCGACCGGGAACACGTTCAGATCGTTGACTTCCTCCCGCCGCTCCTCGAGTGCGGCGAGCCCCGCTCGGACGAGCGCCCGGAAGCGGACGATGCTCGGATCAGAGCTCGTCCGCTGCGCAGCGGCTCGCTCGGGCGCCGTCACCTCAATGGTGCTCGCCGACAGGGGGCACTAGCACTAGCGGGCTTTGGCGACCTTGCCGGCCTTCAGGCAGCGCGTGCAGACGTAGACCCGGCGCGGGGTTCCGCGATCGTCGATCCGGACGCGCTGGAGGTTGGGATCGAAGCGGCGCTTGGTCGCGACCATCGAGTGGCTACGGTTGTTACCGAAGGCCGGACCCTTGGCGCAGACGTGGCAGATCTTGGACATCGCCGGGCGAGTATAAACGGAGGCTTCGCGTACCCGGCGGCGGGCCTCCGGGTAGTTAGGACTACAGGCGGGTAAGTACGCCTTTCAATGGCCATGCGAGCAAAATCGACAGCAACGGCCCTTCGCGGCCTGAAACTGCCGGAGCGCTACGAGATCCGCCGGCACATCGCGAGTGGTGGAATGGCGTCCGTCTGGTGCGCCGAGGATCAGGTCCTCGGCCGGATGGTCGCGATCAAGGTGCTCGCCGAGCGCTTCGCCCACGATCAGCTGGCCGTGCACCGGTTCATGCGCGAAGCACGAGCCGCAGCACGGGTTTCCAGCCATCCCCACGTCGTCACGATCTACGACGTCGGCGAGACGACCGTCGCCGACGAGGGGCGTGGCGACGAGGATCGGCGTGGCGACGAGGATCGGCGTGGCGACGAGGATCGGCGCGGCGGCAACGGCGGCAACGGCGCCGACGGCGCCAACGGCGGCGACGACGCGCGGGCGGCTCCCGCGTTCATCGTCATGGAGTATCTCGCCGGCGGAACCGTCTCGGACGCGCTGCGAGCGGGACCGATACGGCGTGAGGAGGCGATGGCGTGGCTGACCGACGCCGCCTCGGCCCTCGACCACGCACATGCCCGCGGAATCGTGCACAGGGACATCAAGCCGGCCAACTTCCTGCTCGACCAGAATCGCGCCCTCTACGTCGCCGACTTCGGGATCGCCAGACTCCTGAGCGAGGACACGATCACGCACTCCGGCGAGCTGTTCGGCACCGCGGCCTACATCTCCCCGGAGCAGGCACGCGGGCAGCTCGCCACGGACGCGAGCGATCGCTACGCGCTCGCCGTCGCGGCGTTCGAGCTGCTGGTCGGCACGCGTCCGTTCCAGGGCGAGCACCTGGCGGCGCAGGCCCGTCGGCACATCGAGGATCAGCCGCCTCGGGCCAGCGAGCGCAACCGGGAGCTGCCACCTGCGGTCGACGCCGTGCTGGCCCGGGGGATGGCCAAGCGAGCCGAAGACCGCTTCCCCACGGCCGGAGCCTTCGTCGCGGGTTTGAGGGAGGCGCTTGGCGGCGCCTCACGCCCCCCGCTCGTGGCCGCGCCAACGGCGGTGACCCGGCCGATCGCGGCGTCCTCGGCCCGCACGCCGCCGCCGCTCCCGCTCTCCTTTCCCCCCGGACGTCGCTCCGGTCGTGCGATCGCACTCGCCGCCCTGCTCGCCGCGGTGCTGGGGATCGTGCTGATCGCCGCGCTCAGCGGCGGAGGCACGCCAAGCGTGAACCAGCTCTCGGCTCACCGGAGCCGCACCGCGGCGCGCGCCGGGCACGCCCGCAAGACGAGGTCGGCGGCCAGCCCGACCTCGGCCTCGAGCACGACCTCGACCGCCGCCGCGTCGACGAGCTCGACGCCAAGCACGTCCGCGTCGACGCCGCAGAGCGCCGACCAGCTCGAAGCGCAGGGCCACCAGCTCCTGGCGCAGGGGGCCTACACGCAGGCGATCCCCACCCTTCGGCGCGCGGTCACCGCGGCCTCTCCCGGAAGCGTCCAGCAGGGATATGCGCTGTATGACCTCGGCCAGGCGCTGTTCCTGTCCGGCGACCCCGCCGCCGCGGTCCCGATCCTCGAGCAGCGCATGCAGATAGACGACCAGCTGCCGACGGTGAGGAAGCTGCTTGACGCTGCGCTCGCGGCAAGCGGGCAAGGCCAGGCCGGCGCCGGAAGCTCCGGGGGCGCCGGCGCTTCAGCTGCCCAGCCGGGCTCCGGCGATCACGGGAACGGCAATGGCCACGGCGGGGGCGGAGGCAGAGGCGGAGGCTGAAGGCCACGCTAGCGGGCGGCGAAGCCCGCCGGTCCGCGCGTGGCCGCCAGCTTCTCCCTGACCGCCAGCGCCGCGAGCACGGCCTCGACGGCGTGACGGCCGGTATCACGCTTGGCGCCGCCCTTGACGCGCTCGCGGGCCTGTTCCATGGTGTCAACGGTCAGCACCCCGAAGCCGCAGGGGACCGAAGTCTCGAGTCCGACGCGCGAAATGCCGTGCGCGGCCTCCGCGCAGACCCATTCGTAGTGGTCGGTTTCGCCGCGGATCACCGCGCCGAGGCACACGATCGCGGCATACCGGCCTGACTCGGCCACGTACTTGGCTGCAAGCGGCAGCTCGAACGCCCCGGGCACGTCGAAGCGGTCGGCGTCGGAGATCCCCGCTTCGGCCAGCGCCTCCCGAGCGCCCTCCTCGAGCTTGTCGGCCAGCTCGACGTAGAACCGCGCCACGCAGAGCGCGATCTTGCGCTCAGTCGCCATCACCGCGGTGGCGATCGTGCTCCTGCTCGTCGTGGAGCATCTCCTCGTCGAGCCCGAGCCCCTGGTGGTGGAGCGTGTGCCCGAGCTTCTCGCGCTTGGCGCGCAGGTAGGCCTCGTTGTGGGGGTTGGACTGGTGCTCGATCGGGATCTGGTCGGCGACCGACAGGCCGTAGCCCGCGAGCCCGGAGATCTTCTTCGGGTTGTTGGTCAGGATCCGGATGCTCGTGAGCCCGAGGTCGACCAGGATCTGGGCTCCGATGCCATAGTCGCGAAGGTCGACCGGCAGTCCGAGCCTGAGATTGGCGTCGACCGTGTCGAGGCCCTCCTCCTGGAGCTTGTACGCCCGGAGCTTGTTCAGCAGGCCGATGCCGCGGCCCTCCTGGCTGAGGTAGAGCAGCACGCCGCTGCCCTCCTGCTCGATCATCGACAGCGCGGACTCGAGCTGCTCGCCGCAGTCGCAGCGCAGCGAGTGGAACACGTCTCCGGTCAGGCACTCCGAGTGGACGCGCACGAGCACGTCCTCCACCCCGTCGACCTCGCCCTTGACGAGCGCGACGTGGTGCTTGTTGTCGACCAGGGAGCGGTAGCCGACGGCCGTGAAGTCGCCGAATGCCGTGGGCAGCCTTGTCGCCACGACGCGTTCGATCAGCTTCTCGTGCCGGCGCCGGTAGGCGACCAGATCGGCCACCGTGACCATCTTCAGGCCGTGGCGCTCGCAGTAGGGCTCGAGGTCTGAGACCCTGGCCATCGAACCGTCGTCGTTCATGATCTCGCAGATCACCCCGGCCGGGATCAGGCCGGCGAGCCGGGCCAGGTCGACCGCCGCCTCGGTCTGGCCGACGCGCTCGAGCACGCCGCCCGGCTTGGCCTTGAGCGGCAGCACGTGACCGGGCTGGACCAGTTCGCGGGCGGTCGCGTTGGGGTCGACGGCGACCTGAATCGTCCGCGCCCGATCGGCGGCCGAGATTCCCGTAGTGACTCCCGAGCGAGCCTCGATCGAGACGGTGAACGCCGTTTCGAACGCGGATTCGTTCTTGGCCGCCATCAGGTCGAGGCCGAGCTCGTCGCAGCGCTCGCCCGTGAGCGCGAGGCAGATCAGGCCGCCGCCCTCTTTACGCATGAAGTTGATCGCCTCAGGCGTGACGAACTGGGCGGCCATCGTCAGATCGCCCTCGTTCTCGCGGCTCTCGTCGTCGCAGACGACGACCATCTTGCCCTGCCGGATGTCCTCGATCGCTTCCTCGATCGTGGCGAACGAGGTTTTCGTCGAGCTCATCTCGCGGCCTCCATCAGCCTCTCCACGTATTTGGCCAACACGTCAACCTCCAGGTTCACTCTCGTTCCGGCCTGCACCTTGCCGAGACTCGTACGCTCGAGCGTCTCGGGGATCAGAGAAACGGTAAACGATCGCTCGCCGAGGTCCGCGATCGTCAGCGAGACGCCGTCGACGGCGACCGAGCCCTTGTGGATGACGTAACGCAGCACGTCGGGCGGCGCATCGATCTCGAGCCTGCGGGCGAAGCCGTCGCGCGCGACGCTGGCCACGGTCCCGACGCCATCGACGTGACCCTGGACGACGTGACCCCCGAGGCGGTCGCTCGCTCTGAGCGGCAGTTCCAGATTGACCTCGGCTCCGGCATGGGCGCCCCCAAGCGAGCTGTGATCGAGCGTCTCGTTCATCACATCGGACGTGAATCGGCCATCGAGCACGCTCGTGGCCGTCAGGCACACGCCGTTGACGGCGATCGAATCGCCTTCGCTGAGCTCGGCGGCCAGGGCCGTGCAGACCGTCAGCCGGACTCCGTCATCGGCGCGCACGGCGTTCTGCACCGTTCCGAGACCCTGCACCAAGCCGGTGAACACCTCACCACTCCTTCATCCGGGCGGAGACCAGAAGGTCCTCTCCGACGCGCTCACACTCGAGCGTCTGGGCGCGGACCGCGTCGGCGATCAGATCGACCCCCTCGCCTTCGATCGGGACCCGAGCGGTTCGCTCACCGAGCAGTATCGGCGCCAGGAACAGACGGATCTCGTCGAGCTCGCCGGCGTCGAGAAATGCTCCGGCCAGCCGTGGCCCACCCTCCAGCAGCATCGACGTCACGCCGGCGTCGCCGAGCTGGTGCAGCGCGGACCAGACCCGTGCCGGCTCGTGCTCACCGGGGGCGACGATCACCTCGGCGCCGTGGGTTTCGAGCGCATCGGTCGCCGTCCTGGGTGCGGCTCGCGAGACGACGATCGTCAACGGGATGCTCCGCGCATCCTTAACCAGCTTCGAATCCAGCGGCAGGCGTCCGAGTGAGTCGAACACGACCCGCCGTGGCTGGCGCGCTACTCCGGGCACACGGGCGGTCAGCCTCGGATTGTCCGCGAGCGCGGTCCCGATCCCGACCGCCACGGCGTCGCACTCCGCCCGCCAATGGTGGGCTCGGCGGCGGCTCTCCTCACCCGAGATCCACTTCGAGTCCCCGCCGCGCGTGGCCACCTTGCCGTCGAGGGTCATCGCCGATTTGAACAAGATCCACGGGCGGCCGGTCCTTGCCCACTTGCGAAACGGCTGGTTCATCAGCCTCGCCCGGCTTGCCAGCTCATCGCCGGCCAGCACGACCTCGATGCCCTCGTCCCGGAGGATCCCCAGCCCACGGCCCGACGCGTGCTCGCTCGGATCCTCGCATGCCACCACGACGCGCGAGATCCCGGCGCTGAGGATCGCGTCCGTGCAGGGCGGCGTGCGCCCGTCGTGGCAGCACGGCTCGAGCGACACATACATCGTCGTTCCGCAGAGGTCGCGGTCGCCGGCGGCTCGAATCGCTTCGATCTCGGCGTGCGGGCCGCCGAGCGCTCCGTGGAACCCCTCCGAGACGACCTCGTCGCTGCCCACTATCACCGCCCCGACGAGGGGATTCGGGCTTACGCGTCCTCGTCCCTGGTGGGCGAGCTCGATCGCACGAGCGAGGTGGCGGCGATCGCTGTCCGTGACGGCTGACATGGCTTCCAGGTGGAGCATAGGAGGCCGAGATAAGCGCGGGGACCGTGCACGATCACTGGCACTTGCCGCCGGTGAGCTCGTAGATGCTCAGCTCCGGCCCCGGCCTGCGGTACTGCGGCGGGTAGTAATCGATCGACCAGTCGAAGCTGAACGGCACGGATCGGTGTCCGCTCGTGAACGGAGTCGTGTGGTAGACGAGCCGCGCGCGGTTGGCCAGCGCGGCGTAATAGGCGATCGCGTTGGGCGCGATGCGCGGCTGCGCGAACGACCGGCCGGCCTGCAGCGACCCGATCACGACCCAGCAGTAGCCGCTGGAGAGGTACTCGTTCAGCAGCTCGGGTCGCAGCGTGCGCTCGTACTGGTCGACGGCGACGAACCTGCGCTCGCCGGAGGGCAGCGGCTGGCCGTGCGCATCGACGTTGGTCAGCCAGGTGGGGAAGCGCCGCCAGCGTTCCCCGCGAGCGGTGGCCGGCCCTGCGGTGCCGATGTCGGTGGCCCAGTTGCCGGCCACGACCGGCTCGATCACCACCTTCGCTCCGGCGGGCACGTGGTTCACCATCCAGGCCCGCGCCAGGTTGCGCGTGTCAGGGCGCGAGAGCACCGCGTCGTTGTGAAGCACGGTGGCAACGCTCTGGCCCAGCAGCACGACGGCCGCGACTGCGCCGACGAGCGCGACTGGGAGCCGCTGCCACCGCGCCAGCCAGCGCACGAGCTCGACGACCGCGTAGCCACCCAGGATCGCGGCGATCGGGAACACCGGCATCAGCCAACGACCGAAGAAGCGCTGTTGCATGCCCATGTAGATCACGAACACGATCGGCGCGGGCAGCAGCACGATGGCCATCGCGAGCTTGCGCCGCGCGAGCAGCAGCGCCGACCCGCCCAGAGCCGCCAGCGACGGGGCCCAGCCGAGCCCCCAGGTGAATGTCCAGACGTAGTAGGCGATCCCGCTTCCGGCGGTCGTGCCGAGCTTGACCGGATCCTGGCCCGCGGCGAGCGACGCCTGCATCGAGACTCCGGCCTGGAAGGCCGAGAAGTCGAGCACGGAGAACGGATTCGCCAGCACGAACGCGGCCAGCGCCACCAGGAGGGCGATCCCGAGCCCGCGCGCGGCCTGCAAGCGGCGCCCCTGCACACCGTCGCTGAGCGCCGCGGCGAGCAGGCACAGCAGTGTGATCCCACCGGTGTACTTGGTCGCCGCGGCCAGACCGATCCCCAGGCCCGCGAGCACGTAATCGCGCCGCCAGCCACGCCGCATCACGCCGGACACGCCGTACAGCGAGAGGGCCACCGGAGCGAGCGTCGGGACGTCGTTGAGCGCCAGGTGGCTGTAGAAGATGGGCAGGAAGGCGAGCCCGAAGATCGCCGCCGCGACGAGGCCGACGGTGCGGTTGAAGAAGCGCGAGCCGGCCAGGTATGTGAGCCAAACGGCGACGGTGCCGAGCACGGCAGCCACCGCTCGTGCGACCACGAACACCCCGGTCGGATCCGTCGTGTACGCGCGCGTCGTCGCGTCGGCGCTTCCGAACCACAGCTCGAATACACCGTGCAGCAGGTAGGAGTAGGCGGGTGGGTTGAGGAAGTACTGCGGATTGAGGTCATGCGAGAAGAACGCGATCGCCCTGGGGACGAAGTGCGTCTCCTCGTCGACGTTGGAGCTGTACGGCAGGCCCTGCTTGATCCCCCACAGCCGCAGCGCCAGCGTCCCGAGAAGCAATGCGCCGAGCGCCACGTGGCGGATGTCGAGCCGTGGGGCCGCGGCGCGGCCGCCGTCGCCTCCCCGCCGGCGGCGCCGTCGGCGTCCGATGGGGGGCGCGTACGCCTCGTCGAGCCCCGGGCTGGTGAGCGTCGGCGCGTCCATCCTGCTACGAGTATCCCGCTACCGTGTGAAAGTCAGCACCGCTCCCCGCGTCGCTCCATGCTCCTCGGCGGAGAGCCGCGGGAGGCCGGTCAGGCGCTGAGGATATGAAGCTCATCATCCAAATTCCGTGTTTCAACGAGGAGGCCCAGCTACCGGTCACGCTGAGCCACCTACCGCGGGAGGTTCCGGGCTTCGATGTTGTCGAGTGGCTGATCATCGATGACGGCTCGACCGACCGCACGATCGAGGTGGCCCGGGCAGGCGGCGTCGACCACGTCGTACGGCTGACCAACAACAAAGGTCTCGCGGCCGCGTTCCAGGCCGGCCTCGACGCCGGGCTGAAGCTCGGAGCCGACGTGATCGTCAACACCGATGCGGACAACCAGTATGAGGGCGCGGACGTGCCCAAGCTCGTCGAGCCGATTCTCCGCGGCGTGGCGGACATGGTGATCGGCGATCGCCGGATCGACGTCAACGAGCACTTCACGCCGTCCAAGCGCCTGCTCCAGCGCCTGGGCTCTTGGGTCGTACGGCAGGCCTCGTCGACCGAGATCCCCGACACGACCTCGGGCTTTCGCGCCTACAACCGCGAGGCGGCGCTGCAGATGCAAGCGGTCTCCAGGTTCACCTACACGCTCGAGACGATCATCCAGGCCGGGAAGCTGCTGGTCGCGGTGGAAAACGTACCCGTCCGGACCAATCCCAAGACCCGCGAGTCGCGCCTGTTCCCCTCGACGCCGGCGTACGTGCGGCGCAACGCGCTGTCGATCTTCCGGATCTATTCGCAATACGAGCCGCTGAAGGTCTTCTGGGGCGGCGCCGTGGTGATGGCGCTCCTCGGCTTGGTGCCGTTCGCAAATTACCTGATCGCCTTCGTCCAGAACCCGAGTGCCTCGCGCCACATCCAGTCGCTGATCATCGGCGCCGTCCTGTTCATCGGCGCGATGCTGCTCGGCGCGCTTGGGGTCATCGGCGACCTGCTCGACGCCCAGCGCACGCTCTCGCAGCGGACCTTCGAGCGCGTCCGCCGGATCGAGCTCCAGCTCGGAATCGAGCCCTCGCACTACGAGCCCGGCGCGCCCGCTGACGCGAAGCACCGCGCCGGGGGATCGGCGGCCCCTGGCGCAGGGACCGTCCCGGCTGGCGGTGATCCGTCGGATCGCGAGGCCCTGGAGGTATGAGCAGCGCACCACCGGCCGGCATCTCGGTGCCCACCGGCAATGCGTTCGATAAATACGGCTCGAGCAACCCGGTCGTCCGGCGGTTGATGTCGGGTTTCGAGCGCACGCTCGATGAACTGCTCGGCCGGGCGGCGCCGACCTCGATTCTCGACGTCGGCTGCGGGGAGGGCGTGCTGACCTTCCGCTGGGCGGAGAGATTGGGGTCGGGCAGGGTCCTCGGCTTCGACCTCGAGGACCCGAAGCTCGCGGCCGAGTGGGCGAAGCGCGACCGCGAGAACCTGGAGTTCCGCACGTTCGACGGTGGCTCGCTGCCGCTGAGAGACGGCGAGGTGGATCTGGTCGCGGCGATCGAGGTCCTCGAGCACGTGCCCGAGCCCGAGCGCACGCTGGCGGAGATGGCTCGCGTCGCCGGGTCGCATCTGCTCGTCTCGGTCCCACGCGAGCCGCTGTGGCGCGGGCTGAACGTCGCCCGCGGCGCCTACGTCCGCCGGCTTGGCAACTCGCCGGGTCACGTCAACCACTGGTCAAGGCGCGCGTTCGTGCAGCTGCTGAGCGGATACGGAGAAGTGGTCGAGGCTCGCTCGCCGTTTCCGTGGACGATGCTGCTGGTGACAGTCCGCTGATGGCCGATCCGACGACGCTGAGCTCGCCCCCGGGCGAGCCACCGCCGACCGCCGGAGCGAGCTCGGACACGACGCCCGACGCACGCTCGTTCGCCTCCGGCGCGCGCGTGCTCTCGGTCGGGATCGCCTCGACGGGGATCTTCACGTTCGCCTATCTCGCGACCGCCAGCCACGTTCTGAGCCAGAACGCCTACGGCCGCGTCTCGCTCTGCTGGGCGGTGATGTTCGTGATCTTGTCGGTGATCTACCGGCCGATCGAGCAGCTGCTCTCGCGCACGATCGCCGACCGCCGCGCGCGCGGACTCCACGGCCATCCTCTGAGGGTCCCAGCGCTGATCCAGCTCTCGTTTTCGCTCCTCTTCCTGCTCGCCGCCCTGATCCTGCGCCACGAGATCGAGCGCGGCCTGTTCGATGGCTCGAGCGCGCTCTACTGGATCCTCGTGGTCGGCGTGCTGGCCTACGCGGCGAGCTACTTCGCGCGGGGCTGGCTCGCCGGACACCAGCGCTTCGCGCTCTACGGGGCGCTCGTGTTCCTGGAGTCGACTTCGCGATTCCTGTTCGCGCTGGCCGTGGCCGTCGGGATCGGCTCCGGCCAGGGACTCGTCGGCCTGGGTATGGCGGTGGCGCCGTTCGCATCGCTGTCGGTGATGCCGTTCGCGCTCTCCCGGATGAGGGTTCGCGGCCCGGTGGGCCTTCCCGCCGCCGATGCCGCTCGCGAGGGGCCGGCTCACGCGGCTGTCGAAGAGGCGACGGCCGACCTCTCGCTGAGGCACGGATCCGGCTTCGCGTTCGCGGTCGTCGGGATCATGCTCGCCGAGCAGACGCTGATGAACGCCGCTGTGCTGATCGTCAACGCCGACTCGGGCCGGGCGCTGGCCGGGTTCGTGTTCAACGTGCTGCTGATCGTCCGGGCGCCGCTCCAGCTCTTCCAGGCGATCCAGACCTCGATCCTCCCCCACCTCGCGGGGCTCGAGGCGCGCGAGAGCCCGGAGGAGTTCCACCGCGCGATCAGGCTCACAATCCGCGTGATCGCCGCGTTCGCGGGCGCGGTCGCGCTCGGGCTGCTGGTCGTCGGGCCGCCGGTGATGACCGCCGTCCTGGGCAACAAGGGCTTCCACTACGGCCGATTCGGTCTGGCGCTGGTCGGGATCGGGATGGGCCTTCATCTCGTCTCCGGGACGCTCAACCAGGCCGCGCTGGCCCGCGGCCGAGCACGCTCGGCCTCGATCGCATGGCTGATCGCGGCGGCCCTGTTCGTAGTCTTCGTCGCCGCGCCGACGATCAGCGCCGAGGTGACCCGGGTCGAAGTCGGCTACGCGGGCGCGGCGGGGATTCTGTGCCTGCTGCTGCTGTCGATCTACCGCAGGGGGCCGGCTCAGTCCGCCCCGGCAGCGGCCGCGATCTCGGCGTAGGCGGCACCCGGATCAGGGGTGCCGAAGACCGCCGAGCCGGTCACCAGCAGGTTGGCGCCGGCCTCGACGCTCGGCCCCGCGGTTTCGCGGTTGATCCCGCCGTCGACCTCCAGGCCGACGCGGGCGGGAAGCGCCGCGCGCATTCGCGCCAGCTTGTCGAGCGATGACGGGATGAACGCCTGCGCGCTCCAGCCCGGGTTGACGCTCATGCACAGCGCGAGGTCGAGTGTCTCCCGGGCCACCTCGGCCAACTGGTCGGCCGGCGTGGCCGGGCAGATCGCGGCGCCGGCCGTGCAGCCGGCTTCACGGATCGCCGCCAGGGCGTGGTGCAGATGCGCAGTCGCCTCGGCGTGGACGGTGATGCTGTCCGCACCGGCCTTTGCGAACTCGGCCACGTGACGCTCGGGCTGCTCGATCATCAAATGCGTGTCGAGGATCCCGCCGGCCTGGTGCACCCGATCGGCCAATGCTCCGACTACCAGCGCGCCGAACGAGATCGGCGGGACGAAATGGCCATCCATCACGTCGACATGGATCACCCGGGCTCCGGCCGCCAGGATCTCGTCGACCTCCGCGCCGAGCCGAGCGAAATCGGCCGAGAGGATCGACGGCGCGACCCTCCGCTCGGTCAGACGGCTCACCTCAAACCTCCTGCAGCATGCTGCCGTGGCAGTGGTTGCACTCGACGATCGCGGTGCTCGACATCCGGACGATCGTCGAGTGCTCGCCGCAGTTCGGGCAGACTGAAACGAGCTCGTAACGCTTGAGGCAGTAGACGCATCGATAGCGGCCCGGCGCCGCGGTCGGCCGCAGCCAAGGCTCACCACATCCCGGGCATTCCGCCCCGAACTTGATCGATTGATCTTGCACGGCTGCACCGTAGGTTAACGCGACGTTCCCTACGCGAGCCTGCGCACCCGGGCGATGAAGAAGCCGTCGGTGCCGTCTCCATCCGGCATCAGCTGGAGATGGGGACCGGCCGGGGGGAAGCCGTATTCGGCCGCCAGCTCGTCGGCTGCGAATTCGGCGTGGCGCTCGAGGAAGGCTTCTACCTGCCGCTCTCCCTCGACCGTGGAGATCGTGCAGACCGAATACACCAGCACGCCCCCCGGCGCCGTCACGGCGGCCGCGGCGTCGAGCATCCGGGCCTGAACCGACGACAGCTCGGAGATCCGCTCCGGGCTCGTGCGCCAGCGCAGATCGGGGCGGGACTGCAGCGTGCCGAGCCCGCTGCACGGCGGGTCCAGCAGTACCCGGTCAAACCGCCCGCGCAAGCCCGGATCCGCTGCGTCACCGACGCGGATCGCCGCTATTTCCACGTGCATGCGCTCGAGCGTCCGCGCGAGCGCTGCCGCCCGGCCCGGATGGCGCTCGATCGCGACCAACTCGCCTTCGTTCTCCATCAGCGCCGCGAGATGAGTCGTTTTCGCCCCCGGCGCTGCGCACAGGTCGAGCACCCGCTCGCCCGCCGCAGGCGCGAGCACCCTCGAGACCAGCATCGAGGCCCGCGACTGGGGGAAGATCGCACCCCGGCCGTACAGCTCAGAGCTCTGGGCGTCGAACGGCTCCTCGGTCACGATCGCCTCTGGCAGCTCGGCCGCGCCGTGCCAGCGGACGGGCAATGACCCGGTCACGTCCTCGGGGGCGCTGACCAGCGTGTTGACTCGGAGCGCCGACTCGGCGGGGTCGTTGATTGCCCCGAGCACCGAGCGGGCGCGCTCGGGGCCGAGCTCCCGCCACCACAGCCTCGCCAGCCAGATCGGAGCCGAGTGCAGGACGGCGGCGGACTCGGGGGTTCGATCATCCAGCTCGCCGAGAATCTCCGCGCCGTCGCGGGTGGCGCGGCGGAGCACCGCGTTGACCAGCCCCGCCCCTCCCCTGGCGTGCCGTTTCGCCAGCTCGACGCTCTCGTTGACCGCGGCGTGGTCGGCGACGCCGTCGAGCAGCAGGATCTGGAACAGCCCCAGTCGGAGCGCCGCGAGCACCGGGGCGTCGAGTGAATCGAGCGGCCGGCTGGAGAGGCGCGCCGCGACGTGATCGAGCGTCGCCCGGCGCTGCACCGTGCCGAAGCTGAGCGCCATCGCCAGCGAGCGCTCGCGTGGCTCGAGGCCGGCCGCCTCGGCGCTCAGCGCTCGGTCCGCGTACGCCCCGTGCTCGAATACGCGGCGGATCACGGCAAATGCGCACACCCGCGCCGGAGAGACCCCCGGAGCGCTTGCCGGCCCGGCAGCACCCCCGAGCGAGCTCACCCCTCAGCTCCGCCGACCGCGTAGATAGTCCGCGCCGCTCATCATCCGCCGGCCCGGCGGCTGCACGGCCAGGAGCTCGAGCGCGCCGGCGGCGCAGCCGAGCACCGGAACCTCCCGCTCGAGCGCCAGCGTTCCCGGCGGCGGCCCGGGCACGTCGACTGCCCGCGCCTCCCCGATCCCCAGCACGGTCCCGTCCGGGAGCACGAGCCTGGCGCCGATGTGCGGCGTCAGCGCACGAACGACGCGGGCGAGCTGGCGGGCATCACGGGCGGGGTCGAGCACACGGTCCTGCGCGGCGATCTTCTCGGCGTAGGTCGCGGCCGAATCGTCCTGCTCCTGATACGCCGGCGAGGTGTCGAGCGCCTGCACGAGCAGCTCCGAGCCGACTACCTGCAGCCGCGAGGAAAGCGTTCCGTACGTGTCCTGCGCGTGGATCGGCTGTTCGCGCCGAAGGCAGACGGGACCGCTGTCGAGGCCCGCCGTCAGGCGCATGATCGACACGCCGGTGGTCCCGTCACCGGCCATGATCGCCCGCTCGATCGGGGCCGCCCCGCGCCAGCGCGGCAGCAGCGACGGGTGCACGTTGATGATCTCGTGCTCGGACAGCAGCGGCTCCCTGATCAGAGCTCCGAAAGCACACACGCATACGGCGTCGGGCCGCTGCTCGGCAATCATCGCCCGCGCCTCCGGGCCGTTCACCGATTCCGGCTGCTCCAGCTCGATTCCGAGCTCTGAGGCGGTGCCGGCGACGGGAGGCGCCGCGAGCCGCCGACCGCGTCCTCGCGGGCGGTCGGGACGCGTGATCACGAGCGTCGGCCGATGCGCCGTGCTCGCCAGCCCTCTCAGGATCGCGGCCGCGAATTCGGAGGTGCCGAGAAAAACCGTGCGCACTGCTGGCTCGGCTCTCGGCCGGGCTACGCGGGCTGAAGAGCCTCGTGCAGCGCCCGCATAGCCTCCTTGCGCTGCTGGCGGCTGATCCGGTCGAGGATCAGGACCCCGTCGAGGTGATCCATCTCGTGCTGGATGACCCGTGCTTCGAGACCCGAGGCTTCGACCGTGATCGGCTCACCGTGCTCGTTCTGGCCGCGGACGCGGATGTGGATCGGCCGTTCGACCTCCACGTGCACGGCCGGGAGGCTGAGGCAGCCCTCCTCGGCGATCTCGGCCTCCTTACCGGCCCACTCGATCTCGGGGTTGACCAGCGCGGCCACTGCGGCCTGGTGCTGCACGCGGTAGACCAGCACGCGATTCAACACGCCGACCTGGTTCGCTGCAAGCCCGACGCCGATCGCGTCGTTCATCAGCTCACCCATGCGCTGCACCTCGTCCTGCAGCGCTTCATCGAAGCGTTCGACGCGCCGCGCCTTCGTACGCAGCACGGGGTCGCCGAACTTGCGCACGTGAGCCAGCGCCGCCGCCCGCCGGGCGGCAGCTTGAGGATCGAGCGCGGGCTCCTCGGGCTCGTCCGGCTCGAGCGCCTCGAGTGGCTCCTCGAGCTCGGTGTCGGTTTGATCTGTCAGTTGCTCGGCCACGATCCGAAGTCTAGGAGGAGACGGCTCGATCCGCCCGGGTCACTGCGGGTCGACGTCGACGCTCAGGTTCACGCCGCGCTTGCCGGCCCTGACCGAGAGCTCGTCGATCGCCGCGCCGACCGCGAGTACCGCCGCGCCACGGTCGCCGGCCTTGATCACGAGCTGGCTTCGCGCCCGGCCCCGGAGCCTGAACAGCGGCGCCGGCCCGAGCACAGCCGCTCCCGGAGCCGAGATCCGGCGCCGGAGCGCCGTCGCCGCCGCCCGTGCGTCCCCCTCCTGCGCGGCCGAGCAGACAACGCGGATCAACGAGGAGAAGGGCGGATAGCCGAGCGCCTCCCGGCGGCCGAGCTCGTCGGCCAGGAACCCATCCGAATTGTGACTGGAGGCAAACGTGATCGAGCGCGCGTCCGGCGCGATCGTCTGGACGAGCACCCGTCCCCCACGCTCGCCTCGCCCCGTGCGCCCGGCCAGCTGCGTGATCAGCGAGAACGTGCGCTCCTCGGCCCGGAAATCCGGGAAGCGGAGCGTCTGATCGGCGTCGAGGACGACGCCGAGGGCGATGTCGGGAAAGTCGTGGCCCTTGGCGATCATCTGCGTGCCGACGAGAACCCCGGCGGACGCCGACTCGAAACGCTGCAGGGTTCGAGCACGCTCGGCCAGCGAGGATGCGTCGGCGTCCAGACGGAAGACCGGGAAGCCGTCCCGGCCAAGCGCCGCCCGGAGCTCGTGCTCGACGCGCTCGGTTCCTGCTCCGTGGCGGGCAAGTGAGACCGAGCCGCAGGCGCGGCAGCGATCCGGCACGGGATCACGGTGTCCGCAGTGATGGCACGCGATGTAGTCGCCGGACCGGTGCAGCACGAGCGCGACGTCGCAGTTGGGGCACATCCACACGTCCCCACAGGCCCGGCAGGAGAGGAAGTTCGACCAGCCGCGGCGGTTGAGCAGCACGATGCCCTTGGCGCGCTCGCGGCGCAGGTCGGCGAGCGCCATCTGCGTCAACGGATGCAGTGGATGGTGCTGACCTCGCATGTCGAGCACCTCGACCGCGGGCATCTCACGCCGGTCGACGCGGTTGAAGAGTCGCAACCGCGTCGTGGTCCGGACGCTCTCAGGCCGTGGCGTCGCGCTGCCGAGCAACAACACCGCGCCGGCCTGCGCAGCGCGCCGCTCGGCCACCCCGCGGGCGTCGTAGCGAGGGTCGCCCTCGTGCTTGTAGGAGCTCTCGTGCTCCTCGTCGACGATGATCAGCGCCAAGTCCGAGAGCGGCGCGAACACCGCCGAACGCGGGCCGACGCAGACGCGCGCCTCGCCTGTGCGCAGGCGCCACCACTCGTCGTATCGCTCGCCCTGCCCCAGACCCGAGTGCAGCACCGCCACGACATCGCCGAACCGGGCCTGAAAGCGCCCCACGGTCTGGGGGGTGAGCGCGATCTCGGGTACGAGCACGACCGCCGAGCGGCCGCGCTCGAGCGCCGCCGCCACCGCCCTGAGGTAGATCTCCGTCTTCCCGGACCCGGTCACGCCGTGCAGCAGGAACCGCGCCTCACGCGGACGGGAGGCGAGCGCCCCCAGGATCGGCTCCAGCGCCCGCTCCTGCTCGGCGGTCAGCTGTGGTGGGGTGACGCTCGCCGAGCCGACCGCGTGCGAGACCGGACGGCGGCGCGAGACCCGCGACTCGATTCTCACCAGACCCCGAGACTCCAGCCGCCTCAGGCCGGCGGTGCCGAGCGCAGCCGCGAGGGTCGGACCCAGACGGCCCAAGCGCTCCAGTACTGATCGCTGGGTCGGGGTGAGACGCTCGGAGCCTTCGAGCGCGGCGAGGCCGGGATCGGTGAGCTCGGCGACCAGCGCCTGCTTGGCCTTCGCGCCGCCGGTGGCGCCGGGGGCGAGCACGAGCCCGAGGGCTCTGGCCGGAGTCGAGCAGTACTCGCCGGCCATCCACTCCGCGAGCTCCACGAGCTCGGCCGGAACCCCTGAGGCGAGCACGGCCTCGGGCTCCGCCAGGCGCTCGAGCGGCAGCTCGGAGCTCTCGGCGAGCGCGACCACGACGCCGAGCGAACGCCGGCCCGCGAACGGCACGCGGAGCAGAGAGCCGACTTCGACCGCGTCCTGGTCGGAGCGCAGCCTGTAATCGAAGGGACCTCGCACCGCCCGCGTCCGCGTCAGCGGCTGTACCCGGGCGATCACGAGCGGTGTCTCTGAGCCCTGCGCAGGCCCGGGCGGAGGGTGCTCATCGGGCTCCCCAGGCTAGAGCGAGGGCAGGATGCCTGGTCGATCGCTCACCCCCCGGCCTGGCGCGCCGTAACCTGCCCATCGTGGATCCCGAGCCCGGTGAGGAGGTCTTCTTCCACGGCCACCCGTCGTGGCGCGCGATGCTCGCGTTCTACGCCAAGGGCCTGGCGATCAGCATCCTGGCCGGTGCCGTGGCGGGCATCATCACCGCGATCGCCTCCGGCCACGTCGAGGCCGGATGGGTGATCGCGGTCGTGCTCGCAGTGTTCATCGTCGGCCTCGCGGTGGCGCAGCTGGGGCGCCTTCAGACGACCTACACGATCACCAACCAGCGGTTGACGATCCAGACCGGATTGCTCTCGCGAGAGCTGCACGAGACGCGCCTCGAGCGCGTCCAGAACGTGAACGTGCGTCAGTCGCTGCCCGAGCGGATGCTGCGAATCGGGGACGTCGATTTCGATACCGCGGCCGGCGCCGAGTACGACTTCTCGTTCCGAGGCGTCGGTGATCCACGCCGGATCGTGCACACCGTCGACCGCGCGCTGCACGAGCTGGGGGCCGCTCGGGCGCCCAGGGCGCAGGATCTCTGAGGTCCGCTCCGGCGCCGCTGCGCTCAGCCCACGCCGGCGGCGCTGCGCAGGGCGTCGGCCCTGTCGACCTGCTCCCAGGTGAAGTCGGGATCGTCGCGGCCGAAGTGACCGTAGGCGGCGGTCTTCTGATAGATCGGCCGATGGAGCTTCAGGTACTGGCGGAAGGCTCCGGGCCGAAGGTCGAAGTGATCTGAGATCAGCTCGAGTATCCGGCCGGTGGGGATCTTCTCGGTCCCAAAGCACTCGATCATCATCGACACCGGGCGCGCGACTCCGATCGCGTAGGCGACCTGCAGCTCGGCACGGTCGGCGAGGCCGGCGGCGACCACGTTCTTGGCCACGTATCGGGCCGCGTAAGCGGCCGAGCGGTCGACCTTGCTCGGGTCCTTGCCGGAGAACGCTCCCCCTCCGTGGCGAGCCATCCCCCCATAGGTGTCGACGATGATCTTCCGGCCCGTCAGACCGCAGTCGCCCATCGGACCGCCAATCACGAACCGCCCCGTCGGGTTGACCAGGAACTCCCGCTCCAGCTGGCGCTCGTCGTAGAACTCCTCGGGCAGCACCGGCTTGACTACCTGCTCCCAGAGATCGCCCCTGATCTGGCCCTCGGCGCCCTCGGCGTGCTGCGAGGAGATCAGCAGCTTCTCGATTCCCACCGGCGCTCCGTCGACGTAGCGCACCGACACCTGGGTCTTCCCGTCCGGTCGCAGATACGCCAGCGAGCCGTCCTTGCGGACCTTCGCGAGCTGCTGCGAGATCTTGTGCGCCAGCGAGATCGGCAGCGGCATCAATTCGGGCGTCTCGTTCGACGCGTACCCGAACATCATCCCCTGGTCGCCGGCTCCGGCCCGGTCGAGCTCGTCTCCACCGGCCCCGGACCGGGATTCGAACGACCCGTCGACGCCCTGCGCGATGTCGGGCGACTGGCGGTCGATCGCGTTGATCACCGCGCAGGTCTCCCAGTCGAAGCCGAACGTCGCGTCGGTGTAGCCGATCCGGCGCACCGTCTCGCGCGCGATCCCCGGGATGTCGACGTAGGTGCTGGTCGAGATCTCGCCCGAGACCATCACCAGCCCGGTGTTCACGAGTGTCTCGCACGCCACCCGTCCACCCGGATCGTCAGTCATCACCGCATCCAGGACACCGTCGGAGATCTGATCCGCGACCTTGTCCGGATGTCCCTCGGTAACCGACTCCGAGGTGAACAGGAAACCGTTGTCAGCAAGCGTGTTCATAGGATCCTTAGGGACAGCTCCGCGGTCGAGTCGGCCTCCCCACTCGTCGAGCTGAGACCGATCGCGCGGATCCTCTGGAGATCCGGAAGCAGCGCACGCATGCGCCCGCGTCCCGTAAGACCGGTCTGCTCGCCAAGGCTGAGGAGCTGGCTGAAGTCGAGAAAGAGTAGCGAGGTGACGCTGCTCGGGCTGGATCCGAGCTCCGCCCAATAGTCGGGCGCGGTCTGGAGCGTGCTCCGATGCTGCGCCACGGCCGCGATTCCGCGCAGGCTCGTCGAGATCACGACCAGGCGGCCGAGGACGGCGTAGTCGAGCTGCAGACCCGGGTTGAGCGCGAGCTGGTGTGCCGTCACGCCGGCGACCGATACGTCGTTGAATGTCGGCGTCCCGCCGGGACCCGAGTTCGGCGCCGGGAACAGCTGGGACAGAGGCAGCTCGAGCGCGGCGAGCTCGCCCCTGATCTGGGCCACGTTGCGTACCCGAGCAATCACGACCAGCGTCGGGGTCGAGGCTGGCGCGACGATCGCAACCGCGCTCTCCCGGCCGAAGATCGCCGACAGCACCCCCTTTATGTCGACGCCCTCGGATCCGAGTGCGCCCCCCAACCGGCCGAGCAGCGGGGCCAGCCCTCCGGCAAAGCCGGCCGCCCCGGCGGCTCCGAGGATCCGTGGCGCGACTCGGGTCAGGTCGGCGACGTCGAGCATCAACGTCGTCCCGCTCGGAAGGTAGCGGGCGAGCGACGGCGTGAATGGCTCCGCCGGAGAGCCGGCCACGCGCTCGAGCGTGGGATCGAGCGCGCTGTGAACACGGAGCTCGACGCCACGGGGCCGCGGCGAGAGCGAGAGCGAAACTCCTTCGAGCGCCGGCTGGGCCAGGAGCCTGCCGAGCGCTCCGATCGCCCCGCCCCTGGCCGTGAGGATCCGATTGACTCCGGCGACCGACGCATAGGCGTCGAGCACCCGGTCGGCCGGCTCCCCCGCCGCGGCGCGGCGGTACGGGGCGCTCGCGGCCAGCGAAGGTGCGAATCCGTCGGCGGCATCGATCGCTGCGCGGACACGATCGCGGCCTCGCCGCCGGACCAGCCCGGGAGTCCGCCCGTCACATCGGGGCGGGTCGATCCGCTCACGATCGCGCTGAGCCTCCCGAGGAGCGCCGCGCGAACCCCGGCGTAGGCCGGGAACGCCTTGGCCAGCGCGAGTGCCTGCTTGACCTCGGGCCGGCCCGCGTCGGTGGAGACGTTGACGAACGCCAGCGCATCGGCGGGCACGAGCGCGGCCGCGCCCGAATCGGGGCCGGCCTGACTCAGGCCGTTCAGCACCACGGCCAGCACGACGACGACGGCGCCAAGCCCCCCAGCCTGATGCCGATCCGGCGGCGTTGTTTCGTCCTCGGGGTCGCCTGCGACCCGCTGTCTTGCACCGATGGCCCGGCGTCCACGGAGGGCCCCGTCACCGAGCGTGCGAGGCGGCCAGATTGCGGCGCTCGGTTCGCTCTACGAAGTCGATGATCAGCGGCACGCCCTCGAGCCGGTAACGCTCCCGGAGACGGTTCTCCAGGAAGTAGGCGTAGTCCCGGGTTACGCGCCGGCGTGAATTGACCTGGATCGAGAACCTCGGCGGGCGTTCGCCGGTCTGCGACATGAACAGCAGCCGCAGTCGGTGACCGGACGCCCTCCCGCCACCCGCCCCGACGGGAGGCTGTCGGGCCGCGGCGGCGTCGGACAGGAACCGGTTCAGCTGGGGCGTCGGGATCCGTGCCCGGCTGCGATCGGCGAGCCCGATTGCCTCTGCGAGCAGCCGCTCGACGTGCCGTCCGGTCTTGGCGCTCGCGGTCAGCACCCGCGGGCGCAGACGGAGCTTCTGGTGCGCGTGTGCGCGCTCATAGTCGAGGTCGAGCTCGTTCGAGAGGTCCCATTTGTTGAGCACGAGCGCAGTCGCGCATCCGGTGCGCATCGCCAGCTCGGCGACCCTGAGATCCTGTGCCGTCACCCCATCGGTCGCGTCGCAGACGACGAGCGCCACGTCGGCGCGCTCGGCAGCCCGTCGCGAGCGCAGGGCGGTGTAGTACTCGATCGACTCTCCGACCTTGGCCTGCCGGCGCAACCCTGCGGTGTCGACCAGGATCAGCTCCCGGCCCTCGAAGCTCATCGGCATGTCGATCGCGTCACGCGTCGTGCCTGCCTTCTCCGAGACGATCACCCGCTCGGTGCCCCCGCCGAGAAAGCGGTTCACGAGCGAGGACTTGCCGACGTTCGGCCGCCCGATCAGCGCCAGGCGCACGGCGTCGGGATCGGCTTGCACCTCGTCCGCCTCGGGCACGAGCGCCGCGATCCGGTCGAGCAGGTCCCCCGTGCCGAGACCCTGGGCGGCCGATACGGCGATCGGCTCGCCGAGCCCCAGCCCGTAGAACTCCGCCGCCAGCGCGAGATCCTGCACGGTATCGATCTTGTTCGCCGCGACGAGCACGGGAACCGTACCGCGGCGGAGCAGCTCGGCCATCTCCTCGTCCCCGGCCCGGATGCCCGCCTTGGCGTCGACCACGAGCACCGCCGCATCGGCATCGGCGAGCGCCGCACGCGCCTGGGCCTGGATCTGGCGGGCGAGCACGTCGCTGTCCTGGAGGTCGACGCCGCCGGTGTCGATCAGCGTCAGCGTTCGCCCGTTCCAGTCGGTCTGCAGCTCCTTGCGATCGCGTGTCACGCCCGGCTGCTCGTGGACGACCGCCTCACGTGACTGGGTGAGGCGGTTGACCAGCGAGGACTTGCCGACGTTCGGGTATCCGACGATCGCAATCTTCATCGCGTCGCCAGGCTAGCGCCGCGCCGGCGCCTCCCCGACCAGGCTGACGATCCGGCTGACGACCTGCTCGAGCTCGAGCCCCGTCGTGTCGAGCACGATCGCCCCCGGTGCGGCCATCAGCGGCGAGTGCTCGCGCGCGGAGTCGCGCTGGTCCCGGATCGTCTGCTCGGCCAACACGATGGCCGGCGAGACACCGAGCTCAACCGCCCGGCGACGTGCGCGCTCCTCCGGGCTGGCGGTCAGGAACACCTTGAGCTCGGCGTCTGGTGCCACGACCGTCCCGATGTCCCTGCCCTCGGCGACCCAGTCGCCGCTGCTCAGCATCCGGCGCTGCTGCTCGACGAGTGCCGCGCGAACCTCCGGGATCGCCGCGACTCGCGAAGCTGCCTCGGACACCGCGGCACTGCCGATCGCCTCGGTCACGTCCTCACCGTCGAGGCAGACCTGCGGCGCGAGCTCGATCCGTACCGCGCGGGCGGCAGCTGCCGGCTCCTCACCGCGGCGCATCGCGGCAAGCGCCACACAGCGGTACATCGCGCCCGAGTTCATGTAGGTGAAGCCGAGCGCGCCCGCCGCCGCCCGCGCCACGGTGGACTTGCCGGCTCCGGCGGGCCCGTCGATCGCGATCACCATCAGGACGCGAGTGTGGCGATGTGGGCGGCGAATCCCGGGTACGAGACGTCGGCTGCCTCCATCCCCACGACCTCGACCCCTTCCTCCGAAGCCAGCCCCGCGACTGCCCCAAGCAACGCCAGGCGGTGGTCTCCGGATGCGTCGAGCCGCCCGCCGCGGAGCCCTCCCGTGCCGGTGACGGCGAAGCCGTCGGGCGCCGCCTCGATCTCGGCCCCGAGCCCACGTAATCCGTCGACGACGGCCGTTATCCGGTCGGACTCCTTGAGCCGGAGCTCCTCCGCTCCCAGGACCACGGTCTCGCCTTCGGCGAAGCAGCCGAGCAGCGCCACCAGCGGCAGCTCGTCGATCGCCAGCGGCACCTCGTGCGGATGCACGGTCGTGGCCTCGATCGCCGCGTTGCGGACGTCGAGGTCGGAGACCGGCTCGAGCGCGTCGAAAGCACCATCGGGCTCGATCTCCCCCACGACTATCGCACCCATCCGCTCGAGGATCCGCAGGAACCCGGCGCGCGTCCAGTTGACCCCGACGCCCTCGAGCAGCAGCCGGGAACCTTCGACCAGCACCCCCGCGGCGATCAGGAACGCGGCCGAGGACAGGTCGCCGGGAACGGTGATCGTGTCGAGCTCGAGCTCGTCCGCACCGCCGACGGCGGTTGTGACCGCGCCTGCGTCCCCGAGCTCGCGTTTCACCGGTGCCCCGGCGCGCAGCAGCATCCGCTCGGTGTGATCGCGAGTCGGCACCGGCTCGGTGACCGTCGTCCGGTTGGTCGCGGTTCCGGCCAGCAGCACGCAGGACTTGACCTGCGCGCTCGCCATCGGCGGCTCGTAGTCGATTCCGTGCAGCCCGGCGCCGTGGACGGTGAACGGCGGCAGCCGGTCCTCCCGCGCTTCGATCCGGGCCCCCATCATCCGAAGTGGCTCCACGATCCGGTCGACCGGCCGGCGACGGATCGACTCGTCTCCGTCGAGCGTGAAGCTCTCGCCGTCCTGGAACGCGAGCCACCCCGGCAGGAGCCGCATCAGCGTTCCGGCGTTGCCGACGTCGATCGCCGCGCCCGGTCGCTGGGCGTTTCGCATCCCGCAGCCCCGGACGCACACGTCCTCGTCGGCGCGCTGCTCGACGATCGCCCCGAGCTCGCGGACGGCGTCGAGCGTCGCCAGTGTGTCCGCCGCACGGAGGTAATTGGTGATCACGACCGGCTCCGAGGCCATCGCGGCGATGATCGCCGCCCGATGCGAGATCGACTTGTCGGCCGGCGGCGCGATCCGCCCGCGCAGCGGCGGCGCGGGGTCGAAGCGGACGTTCACACCGGTGCGCTCCCCGCGAGCGCGGAGGGCGTCATGCCCGGGCCACCGGGAAACCGAGGGCGCCGATGAGCTCCTGGGCACGCCCCGCCGCATCCTCGCCCCCGACCCACAGCGCGACGACCCCTTCGCTCATGTCAGCCGCCGGGTACAGGGCCATGTCCGTGATGTTTACGCCAGCACGGCCGAGCTCGAGCGCCAGCTGGGCGATCACCCCGGGCCGGTTGGGCACCGAGGCGCGGAGCTGGAACAGCTCGCCGCCGGCCAGCTGGGCCTCGAGCAGCCTGCGCCGGTCGGTGGCCGCGGCGTCGTTCCATGCCGTGATCCGTTCGGCGTCGCCGCTGACCAGCGCGTCACGGACGCCGGCCAGCTGGTCGATCACCGCGTCCAGCTCGACGACCAGGGCATCGGCGTTGGACAAATAGATGTCGGTCCAGATCGCGCTCGGCGCGCCGGCGACCCGGGTCGCGTCGCGGAAGCTCGGGCCGGTCGCGGGGAGCCGTTCCCCACCCCCGGAAAGGGCGCCCGCAGCCCGGGTAACCAGCACGTTGGCCAGCACGTGCGGGAGGTGCGAGACCGACGCGAGGATCGCGTCATGCGTCTGCGGATCGATCGCCGTCGGCTGTGCGCCGAGGTCGTGGAGCAGGCGATACAGGCGGTCGTACAGCAGGCCCGAGGTCCGCTCGGTCGGCGTCAGGTACCACACGGCTCCCTCGAACAGATCCGCCCGCGCGTGCTCGACGCCCGCGTTCTCGGCCCCCGCGAGCGGATGCCCGCCGACGAACCGTGGGTCGCCGTGCGCCGCCACGACCGCGCGCTTGGTCGAGCCCACGTCGGTGACGACGCAGTCGGCCGGCGCCGCGGCGAGCGCAGCTCCGACCAGCTCCGGCAGCTGTCCCACCGGAACCGCGACGAACACCGCGTCGGCCTCCGCGACCGCATCTTTGACGCTCGCGCACGAGCGATCGAGAGCGCCACGCCCGACCGCCGCCTCGAGCGCAGCTCCCCGGCTGTCGTACCCGTTGACCGATGCCCCGAGCCGCTCGCGCGCCGCGAGCGCGATTGAGCCGCCGATCAGCCCGACCCCGAGGACGGAGAGCTTCAAACGGTGGAGAACGCCTTGCCCGCCAGGGCGGCGGCCGCCTGGACGCGCTCCATGTAATCGGCGAAATCGTCGGCGGGGAGCTGCTGGGCTGCGTCGCAGATCGCCTCGTCGGGCCGCGGATGGACCTCGACGATGATCCCGTCGGCGCCCACCGCGGCCGCGGCAAGCGACAGCGGCACGACGAGGTCGCGGCGGCCGGCCGCGTGGCTCGGATCGACGATCACCGGCAGGTGGCTGAGCTCCTTGAGCACGGGGATCGCCATCAGATCGAGCGTGAACCGGTAGGCGGTCTCGAACGTCCGGATGCCGCGCTCGCAGAGGATCACCGCGGGGTTGCCCTCCTTGAGGATGTACTCGGCGGCCATCAGCAGCTCCTCGAGCGTGCTCGAAAGCCCGCGCTTGAGCAGCGCGGGGCAGCCGCAGCGGCCGATCTCGGCCAGCAACGGGTAGTTCTGCATGTTGCGAGCCCCGATCTGGATCACGTCGGCCACCTCGAGCACCTGCTCGAGGTCGCGGGCATCCATCACCTCGGTGACGATCGGTAGGCCGGTCTCCTCCTTGGCCTCGGCGAGCAGCCGCAATCCCTCCTGACCGAGACCCTGGAAGGCGTAGGGCGAGGTGCGCGGCTTGTACGCGCCGCCGCGGAACAGCGACGCGCCGGCGTCGCTCACGATGCGTGCGGTCTCGAGCGTCTGCTCCCGAGACTCGACCGTGCACGGTCCGGCGATCATCGCGAAGTGCGGGCCGCCGATCTTGCGCCCGGCGATGTCGAGCACGGTGCGCTCGCCGTGGCCCCACTGCGTCGAGGCGAGCTTGTACGGCTTGAGGATCGGGACCACACGGTCAACTCCGGGTGAACCCTCCAGCTCGAGCCTCGCCACGTGCTCGCGGTCGCCGATCGCGCCGATCACCGTCACCTCGTCGCCGCGGCTGATATGCGTTCGGGCGCCAACGCCCTCCACGCGGTCGATGACGGCCTGCACCTCCCGGTCGGTGGCCGTCGGTTTCATGACGATCATCATCAGTGGTCCTTTCTGCGCCTGGAACTTTACGGAATTCGCTGTACGGGGCGGGACCGTGAAACGCGGTCCCGGGATTTCCGGCGCTCGACCTCCGAGCGGGCCCGCTGTCGCGGGTGCAGGGGGCTGTGGTCGAGCGCCTAGCTAAATCGCCAGGCGTGATAGCGCGCGTAGAAGGACCAGCCGAATCCGGAGGCGTTGGTGCAAGCGGACGTGAGGGCGTGGTCGCTCATGCGCTGTCGGGGTTGTAC
>DATCNP010000062.1:0-20428 GCA_036565205.1 Solirubrobacteraceae bacterium
CTCGAGCACCGGAGCCATCGGCGTGATGCAGATCGAGCCCGACACGTGGCGCTACATCGGCAGCACGCTCGCCGGGCCGCCGCCGCTCCAGCCCGCTTCGGCGGCCGACAACGTGCGGGCGGGCGTGCTCCTGATCCGCTCGCTGTCCTCGGCCACCGGCGGCGATCCGGCGCTCACCGCGGCCGCCTACTTCCAGGGACTCGACTCGGTCCGCTCGCGAGGCATCCTGCCTGCGACCCAGCAGTACGTCCAGAACGTGCTCGCGCTCCGCACGCGGTTCGGCGGACCGTGAGCGACGGCAGGCATGTAGCCTGCCGAGCATGTTCTATGACGACGACGCGGACCTCGGGAAGCTCGACGGCAAGACCGTCGCGATCATCGGCTACGGGTCCCAAGGTCACGCCCACGCCCTGAACCTGAAGGACTCGGGGGTATCGGTCGTGGTCGGCCTGCGACCGGATTCGAGCAGTGTCGCCAAGGCCGAGGGCCACGGCCTCAAGGTTCTCGATCCGGCCGACGCGGCCAGCGAGGGCGACGTGGTGATGATGCTGGTCCCAGACGAGCTCCACGAGCAGGTATGGGAGTCAGGCGTCAAGGACGGGATCGCGTCCGGCAATGCGCTGCTGTTCGGGCACGGGTTCTCGATCCACTATGAGCAGATCGTTCCGCCTCCGGACGTCGACGTTGCGCTGATCGCGCCCAAGGGTCCCGGCCATCTCGTACGCCGCCAGTACCTCGAGGGTTCCGGCGTGCCCGGGCTCGTCGCCGTCGCTCAGGACGCCAGCGGTGACGCGCTCGGCTTGGCGCTGGCCTACGCCAAGGGGATCGGCAACACCCGCGGCGGAGTGATCGAGACGACGTTCAAGGACGAGACCGAGACCGACCTGTTCGGCGAGCAGGCCGTTCTGTGCGGAGGCGTCACCGAGCTCGTCCGCGCGGGCTATGAGACGCTCGTGGATGCCGGCTACGACCCGCGCTTGGCGTATTTCGAGTGCATGCACGAGCTCAAGCTGATCGTCGATCTGATGTACGAGAAGGGGATCGCCGGGATGCGCTATTCGATCTCCAACACCGCCGAGTACGGTGACCTGACGCGCGGAAAGCGCGTGATCGGCGAGCCGACGAGGGCGGCGATGAAGGAGCTGCTCGGTCAGATCCAGTCCGGCGACTTCGCACGCGAATGGATCGCCGAGAATCGGGCCGGCCAGGAGAACTTCAAGCGCATGCGCTCCGAGCAGGCCGGCCACCAGGTCGAGGTCGTGGGCCAGGAGCTCCGCGCTCAGATGGACTGGATCGACACCGAGTTCCAGGAGTGACGCAGGCCCGCTAGAGCGCGACTCCGGGGGCCGGTCTACGAGGCTCGCTAGTTTCGAAGCAGACGCATGCCCCAGACCTCGACAGATCTGCAGATTCCCGCCGAGCTCAAGCCGAGCGACGGCCGCTTCGGCTCGGGTCCGTCTCGGCCCCGGGCCGGAGCCCTCGACCGGCTCGCGGCGGCCGGTGGCTCCCTGGTCGGCACCTCGCACCGCCAAAGGCCGGTCAGGCAGCTCGTCGGGCAGATACGCGCCGGCCTGGGCGAGCTGCTGGCGCTTCCCGACGGATACGAGGTCGTGCTCGGTAACGGCGGCACGACCGCTTTCTGGGACCTCGCGACCTGCTCGCTCGTGCGCGAACGGGCGCTGCACCTCGTCTACGGCGAGTTCTCGGGGAAGTTCGCGGCGTGCACGCGCGGAGCGCCGTTCCTCGCTGATCCGATCGTGATCGAGGCCGAACCGGGGGACGCGCCCGAGCCGGGCTCTGACCCACGGGCGGACGTGATCGCGTGGGCCCAGAACGAGACGTCGACGGGCGTGATGGTCCCGGTGCTCCGGCCCGAGAACTCGGACCATGCGCTGGTGCTGATCGACGCGACCTCCGCGGCCGGCGGCCTTCCCGTTGACACCAGTTCCACCGACGCCTACTACTTCGCGCCGCAGAAGGCGTTCGCGGCGGACGGGGGCCTGTGGCTCGCGACGCTGAGCCCGGCGGCGATCGCCCGTTGCGAGGAGATCGCCGGCGCGCGACCCGCGGGACGCTGGATCCCCGAGTTCCTCTCGCTTCGGACCGCGCTCGAGAACTCACTCAAGGATCAGACCTACAACACCCCGGCGATCGCCACCCTCTACCTGCTTGCCGATCAGCTGCAGTGGATGCTCGACCAGGGCGGCCTGGAGGCGATGGTCGCGCGCACGACGGCGTCCAGCTCGCACCTCTACGGCTGGGCCGAGCGTGAGCCACGAGCCCGCCCGTTCGTGTCCGATCCCGCCAAGCGCTCGCTGGTCGTGGCGACGATCGACTTCGAGGACCCCGTCGACGCTGGAGCGCTGGCGGCGACGCTGCGCGCAAACGGGATCGTCGACGTCGAGCCCTACCGGAAGCTGGGCCGCAACCAGCTCCGGATCGCCATGTTCCCGGCAACCGACCCGGCCGACGTCGAAGCGCTGACCGCGTGCCTCGACTGGGTCCTGGAGCGGTTGTGAGCGCCGCCAGAGTGCTCGTCGCCGAGAAGATCGGCGACTCGGGTATCGAGCTGCTGGCCGAGCACTTCGATGTCGACATCGGCACGTCGTGGACTCCCGAGGAGCTTGGCGAGCGGATCGGGGAGTACGACGGGATCCTGATTCGCTCGGCGACTCGCCTCGACGCCGCGTTGATCGCCAAGGCAACCCGCCTCCGGGTGATCGGACGCGCAGGCGTCGGCGTGGACAACGTCGACGTCGACGCCGCCACCAAGCGCGGGATCGTGGTCGCCAACGCCCCCCAGTCGAATGTGATCACAGCCGCCGAGCACACGATGGCGCTGATCCTGGCCCTGGCCCGCAACGTGCCCCAGGCCCACGCGTCGCTGACCGGCGGGGCGTGGGAGCGGGCGAAGTTCTCGGGCGTCGAGCTGTACGAGAAGACGCTCGGGATCCTCGGCTTCGGCCGGATCGGCCAGCTCGTCGCCCAGCGAGCGCGGGCGTTCGGCATGAAGGTGATCGCATTCGACCCGTTCGTCGGGGCCGAGCTCTACCGCGAGCTCGGGGTCGAGAAGGCCGAGTCCTCAGACGACCTCTACGCGGTCGCGGACTTCATCACACTGCACCTCCCGAAGACACCCGACACCGAAGGCTGGCTCAACGCCGAGGCGCTGGCCAAGTGCAAGGACGGGGTTCGGATCCTCAATGTCGCCCGCGGACCCCTGGTAGTCGACGAGGACCTTCAAGCGGCGCTCGACTCGGGCAAGGTGGCCGGCGCGGCGCTCGACGTCTTTCGTAGCGAGCCGGTGACCGACCATCCGCTTTTCGGCTACCCGAACGTGATCGTCACCCCTCACCTCGGCGCCTCGACGGCTGAGGCGACCGACCGGGCCGGCTATCAGGCCGCCGAGCAGGTGCTAGCGGCGCTGCACGGAGGGGTTGTCTCCAGCGCCGTCAACGTCCCCGCGATCTCCGCCGAGGACCTCGAGATCCTGGGACCGTTCGTCCCCCTGTGCCGCGCGCTGGGACGGATCGCGGTCGCGCTGGCCGAAGGCTCCTCGATCGACCGCGTGCAGACCGACTTCCGCGGTCGCGTCGCGGACCGGGACACCCGGCTGCTCTCGATCGAGGCGCTGCTCGGAGTCCTCGACGGCCACACCGAGGAGGACGTCAACGCGGTCAACGCGCCGGCGATCGCCCTGGAGCGAGGGATCGCGGTCGAAGAGACCAAGCACAGCAGCGCCCGGGATTACGCCGATGTCGTCCGTGTCGAGCTGGGCACAGGAGAGAGCACGGTCCGCATCGTCGGGACCCTGATCGGGCGGCGCAACCGCCCTCACCTGCTCGAGGCCTGGGGCCAGCGCTTCGACGTCCAGCTCGAAGATCACATCACGCTGTTCCGCTACCGCGACCTGCCGGGGATGCTCGGCCGGGTCGGGACGTTGTTCGGCCAGCACGGGGTCAACATCGTCTCCGCGGCCGTCGGCCGGCAACCCGACGATGGCCAGGGTGGCCACGATCGCCTGGCCGCGATGGCGATCACGACCGACGCGCCGGTCCCGCGCGAGGTGGTGGCACAGATCGCCGCCAGCGACGGCTTCGTGGCCGGCCAGAGCATCTCGCTCTAGGGTCGCGGCTCTAGGCCTTCTCCGGTCCGCGGATCAGGGCCGCGGCCTCGGGGTGACCGAAGTGCTCGGCCCACCCGGCCGCTGAGCTTTGATACAGCGCGTCCTCGACGGCCGGGTCCGCGCCGAGCTCGAGCAGCGCTGCCACCGCGTCGAGCTTCCCATCCTGCGCGGCGAGGTGAAGTGCCGTCAGACCGCGTCCGTGCGCGGGGCCGCCGAAAGTGGAGCGTGTGTTCGGATCGGCACCCAGCTCGACGAGCCGGCGGATCGCTGGAACCCGTCCGACAGCCGCGGCCCAGCACAGCGGCGTGCCGCGATACACGTCGGTGTCGGGATTGGCGCCGCACTGCACGAGTGTCGCGAGCGCGTCCACGCGGTCGCTGCGGGCCGCCCACGCGAGCGCCTCGTCGAGCACCTCCTGGGCGTCGTTGGCGGGCTGCCAGGCGGGAAAGCCGCCATGCGGGCGGTAGAACCCGCGATGCTCGCCGGCGGATGCACCGGGGCCTCCGGATCGCAGCAACGCGCCCAGGAGCTCCGGATCGCCGAGGCCGGCCGCGGCCCTCAGATTGCGTGGGTGGACACCGTGCTCAGCGAGCAGCTCCGCGGTCCTCACGTTGCCCCAGAAGAGCGCCACGATGAGCGGAGTCCCGCCGTCGCCGCGCGCGGAGACGTCGGTTGGCGCGCCGTGGTCGAGCAGCTCCTGAGCCAGCTCGGGCTGGTCGCTGTAGGCGGCCTGGTGCAATGCAGTCCAGCCGTGGATGTTGGCCCGAGCCGGGTCAGCGCCCCGCTCCAGCAGCAGCGTCGTAAGACGCTGGTCCCCCGTGGCGCCAGCCATCCCGAGCAGGTCGTTGCCGTTCGTGCCCTGCGCATGGACGAGCTCCGGGGTGCGATCGAGCTGCTCCCGGAGCTCCTCGAGGTCGCAAGCCTCGATCGCGCGATACGCACGGGCGAACGGAGCACCTGTGTCGCGTAGCCGGGCGACATGCCGCCGGAGACCGGCCCACGTCTTGAAGCCGTGCTCGCTGGCGACGACGGTCCGGGCGCCCGGCTCGGTCAGCGGCGCCTTGAAGCGCGTGAACGCGGCCAGCGCGGTCGCGGTTGCATCCTGCGCCGAAGCCAGCAGGCCGCGTGCGCGATCCTCGTAATAGGCGAAGTCCTCGTGGTAGGCGTGGAAATGCGTTTCGGCCAGAGACGCTCCCGTAGGGCCTGGTGTGCTCAGAGCAGCGGCGTGTCGGCGGCTGCGTCCGCTGCCGCGAGGATACCCCTACGCCGGCCCCGCGCGTGGTAGACCTATGACCGAGATGGAGAGCGCGCTCGAACCCAGCACCCAGGCCGCCGAGCGACCGCCCGGGCTTGACGCCGCGACGATGTGCGAGTCGTTCCAGCTGACCGCCGCGGCGCACGCGGGCGACGTCGCGCTGCGGACCCTCCACGGCGCCGTCTCGATCACGTTCGCCGAGTACGCCGGGCGCGTCGAGCGCCTTGCCGGTGGGCTGCACGCGCTCGGCGTGGCGCCGGGCGAGACGGTCGGCTTCATGCTCACCAACCGGCCCGAGTTCCACCTCCTCGACACGGCTGTGATCCACCTCGGCGCAACACCGTTCTCGATCTACAACACCTCGGCCCCGGACCAGATCGGATTTCTGCTGAACGATGCGGCCTGCCGCGTGGTGATCGTCGAGTCGGACCTGCTGGAGCCGATGCGGCTGGCGATCGCCGGGCTCGAGTCTTCGGACTCGGTCGAGCACCTGATCGTCCTCGACGACACTCCGCCCGATGCGCTGTCACTCGAGCAGCTCGAGCTGACCGCGCCCGGGGAGGGGTTCGATTTCGAGGCGTCGTGGCGTGCGGTCCGCGGGGAAGACGTGTTGACGCTGATCTACACGTCCGGCACGACCGGGCCGCCGAAGGGAGTCCAGCTGACCCACGACAACGAGCTGGCGCAGTGCCGGGCCCTGCACCTCGCCGCCGACTGGCCGCCGAGCGGGGGCTCGGTCGTCTCCTTCCTGCCCAACGCGCACATCGCCGATCGCGGCCTGAACCACTATGCCCAGATGATCTGGGGGCACACGATCACCACCTGCCCGGAGACGACACAGGTGTTCGCGCACGTGATCGACGCTCGACCGACGCGCTTCGGCAGCGTTCCCCGCATCTGGGAGAAGCTGAAGGCCGCGATCGAGGCCGGGATCGCCGCCGAGCCCGACGATGCCAGGCGAAGCGCGACGCAGGATGCGATCGCGCTCGGCCTGCGCAAGGTGCGCGCCGAGCAGGCCGGCGACGATGTCACCGAAGCGCTCGCCGAGGCCTGGTCTCGGGCCGATGAGCAGGTGTTCTCGAGGCTCCGGGCGCGGCTCGGCTTCGACCGCTGCGAGTCCTACGTGATCGGCGCGGCGCCGGCGCCGCTCGACGTGTTCGAGTTCTTCGCCGCGATCGGGATCCCGATCCAGGAGGTGTGGGGCATGTCTGAGCTCTCGAGTGTCGCGACGCTGGTGCCACGCTCAGCGATCCGCTTCGGCTCGGTCGGCAAGCCGCTTCCGGGCGTCGAGCTTCGGCTCGCCGGCGACGGGGAGATCCTCGCGCGCGGCGAGACCCTGATGGCCGGCTACCGCAATCAACCCGAGAAGACCGCCGAAGCGGTCGACGCAGAGGGCTGGCTGCACACCGGGGACATCGGCTCCCTCGACGAGGACGGCTATCTCCGGATCGTGGACCGCAAGAAGGAGCTGATCATCAACTCGGCCGGCAAGAACATGTCGCCGGCGAACATCGAACAGCACCTGAAGGCGGCGAGCCCGCTGATCGGCCAAGCGATCGCGATCGGCGACAACCGCCCCTACAACGTCGCTCTGATCGTGCTCGACCCCGACGCCTCGGCCGCATTCGCTGGCCGCCACGGGCTGGCTGACGCGGCTCCGGAGGCGATGGCGCGCGAGCCGCTGGTGCTGGACCAGGTCAGCGCCGGAGTGCAGCGGGCCAACGCCGGGCTGAGCCGCGTCGAGCAGATCAAGCGCTTCGTGATCCTGCCCTGCGATTGGGCTCCGGCGGGTGACGAGCTGACGCCGACGATGAAGCTGAGACGCAAGCCGATCGCTGCCAAGTACGCGGCCGAGATCGACGCGCTGTACGCCGGCTGACTGCGGAGGCCCGCGCGAGCCTCGGACGCGCTGCTACGCTTGGCCGCGCATGGCGCTCCGCCTCGACCTTCGACTTCTTCTCCTCCCCCCTCGGGGGGAATAGCGCGCCGGCGGCCGCACGTAGCCGCGACACCAAGCACCGAGAAGAAGCGAAGTTCGAGAGATAAGGGAACGACATGACCAAGCCTGAAGACCCAGACCGAGTACTGATCTTCGACACGACGTTGCGCGACGGCGAGCAATCGCCCGGAATCTCGCTGAACACCCAGGAGAAGCTCGAGATCGCCCAGCAACTGGCCCGGCTCGGCGTCGACGTGATCGAGGCCGGATTCCCGATTACCTCCCCAGGGGATTTCGAAGCCGTGCAGGAGATCTCCCGCCTCGTCGAGGGGCCGGTGATCGCCGGCCTGGCCCGCACTCACGTGGCCGACATCGACGCGGCCTGGAACGCCGTCCGCGACGCCACGCGACCGCGGATCCACACGTTCATCTCCACCTCGGACATCCACATCGTCCACCAGCTCCAAACCACGCGCGAGGACGTGAAGGGACAGGCCAGAGCCGCTGTGGCCCATGCCCGCCAGTACGTCGAGGACGTCGAGTTCTCACCAATGGACGCGACGCGGGCGGAGCTCGAGTTCACCGCCGAGGTGTGCCAGATCGCGCTCGATGAAGGGGCGAGCACGATCAACATCCCGGACACCGTCGGCTACACGATGCCGCACGAGTACGCGGAGTTCCTGCGTCGGCTCTACGAGCTCGTTCCGGGCCTGCACGACGTCGTGCTCTCGGTCCACTGCCACGATGACCTCGGGCTCGCGGTGGCGAACTCGTTCGCCGGGCTGCGCGCGGGGGCGCGCCAGGTCGAGTGCGCGGTCAACGGAATCGGCGAGCGGGCCGGCAACGCCTCGCTCGAGGAGCTGGTGATGCTGCTGCACACGCGTGGGGCCG
This sequence comes from Solirubrobacteraceae bacterium, assembly GCA_036565205.1. Classification (GTDB taxonomy): domain Bacteria; phylum Actinomycetota; class Thermoleophilia; order Solirubrobacterales; family Solirubrobacteraceae; genus Palsa-465. The sequence continues at coordinate 8,212 of DATCNP010000062.1, forward strand.
ACATCGGCCTGCACACCGGCGCGGTGACGCGGGAGATCGCGCGGACCTCGCGGATGGTCTCGCGTCTCACCGGATACCCGGTCCAGCCCAACAAGGCGATCGTGGGACGCAACGCCTTCGCGCACGAGTCTGGGATCCACCAGGACGGCGTGCTCAAGGAGCGCAGCACCTACGAGATCATGGATGCGACGACGGTCGGGCTCGAGGCGAACTCGATCGTGCTCGGCAAGCATTCCGGCCGTCACGCGCTCCAGCAGGCGTTGGCCGAACTGGGCTTCGAGCTCACCGGCCAGGCGCTGAACACGGCTTTCAAGCGCTTCAAGGAGATCGCCGACAAGAAGAAGCAGGTCACGGCGATGGACCTCGAGGCGCTCGTCACCGACGAGCTCCGGGACGAGACCGCCGGCTTCCAGCTCGAGTGGTTCGATGTCGAGGCCTCGACGCGCCGCCCGCCCCACGCCACGGTCAGCGTCCGCGCCCACGACGGCGAAGAGCTGATCGGCTCATTCACGGGCGATGGACCGGTCGATGCCATCTTCCACGCGATCAACTCCGCGACCGGGACCGACGCCCGTCTGAGGGAATTTCGGGTCGACGCGGTGACCGGCGGCCAGGACGCGCTCGGAGAGACTTCGGTCGTGCTCGAGGTCGACGGCGTCACCGGGTCCGGGCAGGGAGTGTCGACGGACATCCTCGAGGCAGCCGCGCGGGCTTACGTGCGGGCGCTGTCCAACGCGGTCGCGCGGCGGCGCATGAATCTCGGGGCGACGACCAGGACGACCGCCGTTCCGGAGGTCGTCAGGACGCCGTAGGCGACTGGAAGGCGAGCCGGCCGCGGCCCGAAGTACGCTCCACGCAGGCGAACGGGGCGCATCCGAGCCCTCCGGCCGGCTCGCTTCAACGTGAGAACGTTCGCGGGAGCGAGAAGTTGCTCGATCAGCGGCCGACCTGGTGCAGCGCGCCAGCTAGCGCGCGCCGTCGCTCGCGACCAGCAGCCCCTGGCGGTAGGCGGCGGCGAGCACGCGTGCCCGCGGCTCGCGGTCCATGTAGTCCGAGCCCATCGCCGCCGCGCACTCGGCGTTGGGCGCCACCGTCCGGACTGCCGCGCCGCGCCGGCGCAGGGCCAGCGTCTCGATCGACACCGCGGAGCGCGCGACATTGCGGATCATCGCCAGCGCCGACTGGGATCCGGTCAGGCTGGCCATCGGGTTCAGGCACAGGACGTGAGTTCCGCGTCCGGCGGGCGCGACATCCAGGTTGGTCGGGCTCCAGACGCCGCCGTCGACGTACTCGCGGCCCTGGATCTCAACCGGGGCGAACAGCCAAGGGACGGTGCATGAGGCAGCGACGGCCTCGCCGACCGTCGCTCTGGGCGCCCCCGGGCGGCCGAACACCGTCCTGCGGCCCGACCGGCGATCGACGGCGATCACCCGCAGGCGGCCGTCGAAGCGCGCGCTCGAGCGCTCGATGTGCCGGCGAAGCTCCTCGAGCGTGTCGTGTGGCCTCGGGAGGCGGCGAAGCAGCACGGCGCGCAACAACGCGCCGCCGGGGGCGGCGAGCCCCAGTGCCAGCGGCGCGAACGTAGCGCTGGCGGCCAGCGCCATCGCTCCAGCCCGTCGCGCGGCCGCGACCGCGGCGACGGCCAGGCGCCCCACCGGCTGGGCACTCGAGATCTCGATCTCGGTGCTGACCGAGGACGGTCGGCGGGGCGAATCGCCGGCTACCAGGTGCGCGGCGACGATCGAGCCTGCAGAGGTGCCGACGAAATGCTCGCAGTCGCGAAGGTCGATGCCGCTGCCGTCCTCGAGCCCGGCCAGCAGCCCCATCATCCAGGCCTCGCCGAGCACGCCGCCGCCACCGAGCACGAGCACGTCGGGGCGGGTGAGCATGGGTCGAGAGGCTATCCACGAAGGCGGGGGAGGGGGTTGCGGACGGTGGGCGGGGCCGCGCCGGGAGTGCCGTACGCGATAACGTACATACGTATGCTTGCAGTCGCCGAAGGAGCAAACGGCTCCGACGCGCTCGGCCCGCGCGTCCGTGCCCTCCGGGAGGCCATGGACCTGTCGCTGCGTGACCTCGCCGAACGCTCCGGCGTCAGCGCGCCGATGCTCTCGCAGGTCGAGCGAGGGGAGACGAGCCCGACGCTGCTGATCGCCACACGAATCGCCGCCGGACTCGAGCTGCGGCTCTCGCAACTGCTCCGGCTCGACGAGGACGGGGCGGTGACGGTAGTCCGGGCAGCCGAGCGGCGCAAGGGGCAAAACCACGCGCAGGGGCACGGCTACGAGATCCTCACACCCCCGCTTCCCGGGCAGCGGGCCGAGCTGTCCCGCCACACGCTGGCGCCAGGGGCAGTGACCGGCGGCCCGGGCGATCCACCGATGCACGAGCCCGGCAGCCGCGAGACCGCGCTGATCGAGACAGGGAAAGTCGTCCTTCACTGCGACGGAACCGAAATCGCCTTGGCCACTGGCGACTGCGTGACTTTCGACGCCGACCTGCCACACCACTTCGCCAACCCTGGAGACGATCAGGCCGTTCTGCTCGCCGTCGTGAGCGCCGGTCTGCGGAGGAGCTGATGCCCGTGCCGCAGAGCATGTTCGACAAGATCTGGGCTGCCCACGAGGTGTCGCCTGGCCTGCTCTACATCGACCTGCACCTCGTCCACGAGGTCACCAGCCCGCAGGCCTTCGAGGGGCTGCGGCTCGCCGGGCGCAAGGTTCGCAGGCCCGATCGGACGCTGGCCACCGTCGACCACAACGTCCCGACCGACGGCACGCGGACGGCGGCGCAGATCCGCGACGAGCTCTCGCGGGTTCAGGTGCAGACGCTCGAGCGCAACTGCGAGGAATTCGGAATTCCGCTCTACTCGCTCGGCTCCGAGCACCAGGGGATCGTCCATGTGATCGGTCCCGAGCTCGGCATCTCCCAGCCCGGCATGACGATCGTCTGCGGCGATTCCCACACCGCCACCCACGGGGCGTTCGGCGCGCTCGCATTCGGCATCGGCACGAGCGAGGTCGAGCACGTGCTCGCGACCCAGTGCATGGTCCAGTCCAAGCCGCGCTCGATGCGCATCAGCTACGAGGGCGAGCTCGGGTTCGGCGTCAGCGCCAAGGACCTGATCCTGGCCACGATCGGGCAGATCGGCGTCGCCGGCGCGGTCGGCCACGTGGTCGAGTTCGCCGGGCCGCCGATCGCGTCGCTGTCGATGGAGGGAAGGATGACCGTGTGCAACATGACGATCGAAGGTGGAGGACGCGCGGGCATGATCGCTCCCGACGAGACGACGTTCGAGTGGCTGGCCGGGCGTCCAGGTGCCCCCAAGGAGATTCCGGGCGATTGGCGCAGCCTGGCCAGTGACGAGGGCGCTGAGTTCGACGAGCAGCTGGTCATCGACGCCGGCGCGATCAGCCCGATGGTGACCTGGGGAACCAACCCCGGCATGGTCGTTCAGGTGACCGACTCGGTCCCCGAGCCGGTCAGCGACCAGGACGAGCGGGCACTGGACTACATGGCACTGAAGCCGGGAACGCCGATCGCCGAGATCAAGCTCGACCGGGTATTCATCGGCTCGTGCACCAATTCTCGGATCGGCGACCTGCGCTCGGCAGCCGAGGTCGTGAGCGGGCGCAAGGTCGCTGACGGCGTGTACGCAATGGTCGTGCCGGGCTCGCAGCAGGTCAAGGCTCAGGCCGAACGCGAGGGGCTGGACGAGGTGTTCAGGAAGGCCGGCTTCGACTGGCGCGATGCCGGTTGTTCGATGTGCCTGGGCATGAACCCCGACATCGCAGCGCCTGGCGAGAGGGTGGCCTCGACTTCGAACCGCAACTTCGAGGGCAGGCAGGGGCGCGGCTCGCGCTCGCATCTCGTCTCGCCGCAGATGGCCGCGGCCGCGGCGATCGAAGGCCGGTTCGTCGACATCCGGGATTGGGAGGCGTGATGAAGGCGATCGAGACCATCACCGGCAGCGTCTCAGTCCTGAACCGCGACGACGTCGACACCGACCAGATCATCCCCAAGCAGTTCCTGAAGCGGATCGCTCGTTCGGGCTTCGGCGAATTCCTGTTCTTCGACTGGGTCAAGGAGCCGGGGTGGCACCTTCCGGCCAACCCGATCCTCGTCTCCGGGCGTAATTTCGGCTGCGGCTCGAGCCGCGAGCACGCCGCTTGGGCCCTCGAGGACTATGGCTTCCAGGCGATCATCGCTCCGAGCTTTGCCGACATCTTCCGCTCCAACGCGACCAAGATCGGGCTGCTCCCGGTGCAGTTGAGGCCCGACGAATGCGCCGCGATTGCCCAGGCGGGCGAGGCACAAGTCGACCTGTACGCCCAGGAGGTCCGCTGGCCGGGCGGTCGCGCGGGCTTCGAGATCGACCCCCAGATCAAGGAGCGGCTGCTGAGCGGCCTCGACGACGTCGCCGCGACGCTGGCGCAGGACAGCGAGCAGATCGGCGCCTACGAGCGTGGCCGGGAGCGCTTGGGGCCGGTCACGACCAAGCTGTGAGCCGGTCCGCCACAAGCGGGGCAGACGTGAGCTCGCGGGACTGGGACGCAGGCACCTACGACCGGGTCTCCGATCCGCAGTTCGCCTGGGCCCAGGAGCAGCTCGCGCGCCTCGACATCCGTGAGGACGACGTTGTCCTCGATGCGGGCTGCGGCTCCGGTCGCGTGACGGCCGTGCTCGCCGATCTGGTTCCGCGTGGGCGGGTCTACGCGGTCGACGTTGCCCCGTCGATGGCCCAGCACGCCAGGCGGGCGCTCGGCGATCGCGCGACCGTGCTCTCGCAGGACCTCGTCGAGCTCGAGCTCCCCGAGCCCGTCGATGCCGTGTTCTCCAACGCGACCTTCCACTGGATCCCGGATCACGACGCGCTGTTCGCCGCGCTGGCAAGGAACATGAAGCCGGGGGCGGCCCTCGTCGCGCAATGCGGCGGCAAGGGCAACATCGACTCGTTTCGCCGGCTCGCAGACGAGGTCGCGCATGAGGATCCGTTTGCATCGCACTTCGTCGGCTGGCAGGGGCCTTGGAACTACGCCGCCCCGGAGGAGACGGCCACGCGGCTGGAGCGCGCCGGGTTCGAGAACGTCTCCTGCTGGCTGGAGCCGAAGCCCACCGAGCTGGCCGAGCCGCTGCGCTTCGTACGTTCGGTCTGCCTCGTGCGCCACCTCGACCGCCTGCCCGACGCGCTCGAGGACAGGTTCTTGGACCGGGTGCTCGAGCGGGCCGGCACGCCGTTCGTGCTCGACTACGTGCGCCTCAACATGACCGCGCGACGCGCATGACCCAGCGCGTGGTCACCCTTCCGGGCGATGGGATCGGGCCGGAGATCATGGCGCCCGCGCTGGAGCTGCTCGCCGCGGTCGGAGCTGAGTTCGAGTACGAGGAGCACGTTTTCGGCGGGGCCTCGATCGACGCCCACGGCACGGCGCTCACCGACGAGACGCTCGCCGCCTGCCGGGGCGCTGACGCCGTCCTGCTCGCGGCGGTTGGTGGCCCGAAGTGGGACACCACCGATCCCCACGAGCCGCGTCCTGAGCAGGGCCTGCTCGGGCTGCGCAAGGGGCTGGGCCTGTACGCGAACCTGCGTCCGGTCAAGCCGTCGCCGGCGCTCTACGACGCCAGCCCGCTGAAGCGGGAGCTGATCGAGGGCACCGACATGATCGTCGTCCGCGAGCTCACCGGCGGCATCTATTTCGGCGAGAAGACCCGCGACGCTGACAGCGCCTCCGACGCCTGCGTCTACACCCGGGCCGAAATCGAGCGGATCGTCCGTGTGGCCTTCGGCGCCGCCCGCTCACGGGTCACGAGCGTCGACAAGGCGAACGTGCTCGAGACCTCGAGACTGTGGCGCGAGGTCGTGCGTGACGTGCACGGCCGGGAATATCCGAATGTCGAACTCGAGCACATGCTCGTCGACACGGCCGCGATGCGCCTGGTCGCGGCACCTCGCCACTTCGACGTGATCGTGACCGAGAACATGTTCGGCGACATCCTCAGCGACGAGGCGGCGATGCTGACCGGCTCGATCGGGATGTTGCCGAGCGCCTCGCTCGGCGCCGGCGCTCCAGGGGTGTTCGAGCCCGTCCACGGCTCGGCACCGGACATCGCGGGCGCGGGCGTCGCCAATCCGCTGGCGATGTTCCTCTCGGCGGCGATGATGCTGCGCCACGGATTTGCCATGGAAACTCAGGCCGCGGCGGTAGAATCAGCCGTCGATCGGGCGCTCTCCGACGGGATGCGCCCACCGGATCTCGGGGGCGAGGCGACCACCGCCGAGGTCACCCGATCCGTCCTCAAATACCTCTAGGGAGGAAGTCGTGGAACAAGCGGACCTCATTTGGCAGAACGGAGAGCTCGTTGCCTGGGAGGACGCAAAGGTCCACGTACTGACGCACGGCCTGCACTACGGCACCGGCGTGTTCGAGGGCGAACGCGCGTACGAGACCGACAAGGGGCCGGCGATCTTCCGTCACCGCGACCACCTCACGCGGCTGCTGCGCTCGGCCGAGCTCTACTACATGCCGGTGCCATACACGCTGGAGGAGCTCCGCGCAGCCACGCACGAGCTGATCGCCGCCAACGAGCTGCGCGAGTGCTACATCCGGCCGATCGTGTTTCGCGGCTACGGACAAATGGGCCTCTACCCGCTCGACTGTGAGGTCGACGTCGCGATCGCGGCCTGGCCGTGGGGCGCGTACCTCGGCGAGGAGAGCAAGAACTCGGGCATCCGCGCGAAGGTGGCGAGCTGGCGGCGGATCCCGCATGACGCGCTGATTCCGCACGCGAAGGCATCGGGCCAGTATCTGAACAGCGTGCTGGCCAAGATCGAGGCCTCGAAAGCCGGATACGAAGAGGCGATCCTGCTCGACTCGCACGGCTTCGTCTGCGAAGGCTCGGGCGAGAACATCTTCATCGTGCGCGATGGCGAGATCGTGACGCCGCCGCAATCGGCCGGGATTCTCGACGGGATCAGCCGTAAGTCGATCCTGCAGATCGCGCGCGACCTCGGGATCGAGGTCGTGGAGCGCAACCTCGCCCGCGCCGAGATGTATCTCGCGGACGAGGTCTTCATGTCCGGGACAGCCGCCGAGCTCGTGCCCGTGCGCGAGATCGACGACCACCCGATCGGAGGCCCGGAGCGCACGGCCGGCGTCGGGGAGATCACGAAGGAGATCCAGCGCGTCTACGACGACGCTCTTCATGGGCGCGACCCGCGCTACGCCGAGTGGCTCGACGTGGTGCAGGTGTCGACCGGGCATACGGCCCGGGCGGCCGGGTCGGTATGACCCAGATAGAGCTGTACGACACCACGCTCCGCGACGGGATGCAGGGCGAGGGGATGTCGCTGTCGGCCGGCGAGAAGCTGCGAGTCGCTCATCGGCTCGACGAGCTCGGAATCGATTTGATCGAGGCCGGTTTTCCAAGCTCAAATCCCAAGGAGCTCGAGCTGTTCAAGCTGCTCGCCGGCGAGTCGTTCGGACACGCCAGTGTGGCCGCGTTCGGAATGACCCGCCGCCGCGGGCTCGAGGCGCAGGATGACCCGGCTCTCCGGGTGCTCGCGGAATGTTTCACTCCGGTCTGCACGCTGGTCGGCAAGAGCTGGGGGCTGCATCTCGAGAAGGTCGTGAAGGTGGACCGCGACGAGAACCTGCGGATGATCGCCGAGTCGGTGGAGTTCCTCGTCGGGGAGGGCAAGCGTGTCGTGTATGACGCCGAGCACTTCTTCGACGGCTTCGCCGCCGATTCCGAATACGCGCTGCGCTGCATTCGGGCGGCTGCGGAGGCCGGTGCGGAGACGGTTGTCTGCTGCGATACAAACGGCGGGACGCTTCCCGACGGCGTCGCGTCCGCGATCGCTGCGGTGCTCGACAGTCTGTCCTCGAGTCCTGTCCAGGTCGGGATCCACTGTCACGACGACGCGGGTTGCGGTGTCGCCAATACCCTCGCCGCGGTTGGGCGGGGCGCGAGCCACGTCCAGGGAACTGTCAACGGGTACGGCGAGCGGTGCGGGAACGCGAACCTCGTCTCGATCATTCCCAACCTGCAGCTGAAGCTCGGCCACCCGTGCATCAGCGAGGCACAGCTCGCGTCGCTGACCCCGACGGCCAATTACCTGGCCGAGCTGCTCAACTTCACGCCCGATCCGGACGCTCCGTACGTAGGCCGCAACGCGTTCGCGCACAAAGGCGGGATGCACGTCGCCGGGGTGGCCGCCGACCCGGCCACGTTCGAGCATGTCGAGCCGGAGATCGTCGGCAACCGGCGCGAGCTGCTGATCTCCGAGCTGTCCGGGAAGGGCACCGTCCAAGCCCGAGCCCGGGAGCTCGGGTTCGAGCTCGACGACGGCGCGGCCTCATCGCTCGTAGCGCGAGTCAAGGAGCTGGAGCACCGCGGCTATCACTTCGAAGCGGCCGGCGCCTCGTTCGAGCTGCTACTGCACAGGCAGGCCGGCGACTATGAGCCGCTGTTCCGGCTCGAGTCATGGCGCGCGATCGTCGAGAAACGGGCTGACGGCCGGGTCGAGACCGAGGCGACGATCAAGATCTGGGTAGGCGGCGAGCGCTACGTGCGAACGGCCGAGGGCAACGGCCCGGTCAACGCGCTGGACCGCGCGCTCCGCGAGGCGTTGGTCGAGATCCACCCTCATCTGCGAGACATCGACCTGGTCAACTTCAAGGTCCGAATCCTCGACGAGGCCAAGGGCACCGACTCGGTCACGCGAGTGCTGCTCGACTCCTCCGACGGCGAGGAGGTGTGGGGCTCGACCGGAGTGTCCGAGAACGTCATCGAGGCCTCGTGGGAGGCGCTCGTCGACTCGCTCGAGTACGGGATGCGGGTCAGCCGGGTCAGGTCCCGAGGGGCCGCCCGATCGACGTCGGGCACGTGACCACGGCCCCAAGGGAGACCGTCCCGCTCGCCCGGCCGGTCCTCGGCGAGGCCGAGGAGCGGCTGGTTCTCGAGGTGCTGCGCTCGGGTCAGCTCTCGCTCGGGCCGAAGCTGCCCGAGTTCGAGCGCAGGTTCGCGGCCCGGATCGGAGCCGCCCACGCGAGTGCCGTCTCGAGCGGCACCGCCGGCCTGCATCTCGCGCTCCGCGCGGCCGGGGTGAGCGACGGGGACGAGGTCGTGACGAGCCCGTTCTCGTTCGTGGCCAGCGCCAACGTGATCGTCTACGAGCGCGCCAAGCCGGTGTTCGCCGACATCGATCCCGTGACCCTCAACATCGATCCGGCGGCCGCGGCCGCGGCGGTCACCGACAGGACGGCCGCGATCCTGCCCGTCCACATCTTCGGCTATCCGGCCGACATCCAGGCGCTCGAGCCGCTCGGGCGCCCGATCGTCGAGGACGCCTGCGAGGCGCTCGGGGCCGTCCACGCCGGCGGAGTGCCGGTGGGGGGGCGGGGGCACTGTGCCGTGTTCGGCTTCTACCCCAACAAGCAGCTGACCACCGGCGAGGGCGGGATGGTCACGACCGGCTCAGAAGCGATCAAGGAGGGCATCGACTCCGAGCGCAACCAGGGCCGGTCGCCGGATATGGGCTGGCTCGATCACGACCGGCTGGGCTTCAACTACCGGCTCTCGGAGATCGCCTGCGCGCTCGGGCTGGCGCAGCTGCATCGCCTCGACCGGATGCTTGCCGGCCGTGCCAGGGTCGCCGAGCTCTATCGCTCGGCGCTGGCGGATCTGGCCGGGCTGACGGGACTCGAGCTGCCGTGTCCCGACACCGGCGGCGACCGCCGGGGCTGGTTCGTGTTCGTCGTCCAGCTTCCCCGGGGTTTCGATCGCGACGACACCGTGCGTGCGTTGGCCGAGCTTGGGATCCAGAGCAAGCCCTACCTGCCGGCGATCCACCTGATGACCTTCTACCGCGAGCGATTCGGCCACCGTGAAGGCGAGTTTCCGGTGTGCGAGGACGTGGCCGCGCGCTCGCTGGCGCTGCCGTTCTTCCCCGAGATGACCGAGAGCCAGGTCGAGCTCGTTCGTAACGCGCTCACCCAAGTGCTGGCTCGCTGACCGGAGTCCACCGCCCAGTCCATAATGGCCACGATGTCGCGCTTCGCCGAGCCTCCGCATGCGCTGTTCCGCCGCCTCAACGACTCGATCTCGTTCGACTGGCGGCTAGGCCCGTACGACGTCGAGCAGTCACGCGCTCACGCGGCGATGCTCGCCGCGCAGGGGATCATCAGCGAGCAGGATCGCGACGAGCTGCACCGCGGCCTGGAGCAGATCCAGAGCGAGCTGAGTGACGGCTCATTCCCGTTCGCCGACGGCGACGAGGACATCCACATGGCGATCGAGCGGCGCCTGACGGAGATCGTCGGCCGGGTCGGCGGCAAGCTGCACACCGCGCGCTCGCGCAACGACCAGGTTGCCACCGATGTGGCGATGTTCGTTCGTGCACACGCCCACGATGCGCAGGCGCGGATCACGCAGCTCGGCCGGACGATCGTCGAGCTCGCAGCGGCCCACATCGACTGGCCGATGCCGGGCTACACCCATCTGCAGCGGGCGCAACCGGTGTACCTGAGCCACCACCTGCTGGCTTACGCGTGGATGCTCGTACGCGACCGCGAGCGTTTCCAGGCTGTCAGCGCCGCCACCGGCAAGCTGCCCCTCGGCGCCGGCGCGCTCGCCGGGGTGAACTTCGACACCGACCGCTCCGGTGTGGCAGCCGAGCTCGGCTTCGCCGCGGTGGCGGAGAACTCGATCGACGCCGTCTCGAACCGGGATTTCGCGCTCGACTATCTCGCCGCGGCCGCCACGTGCGCGACACACCTCTCTCGCCTCGGAGCCGAGATCGTGCTCTGGTCGACCGAGGAATTCGGTTTCTGCGAGGTGTCCGATGCATGGGCCTCGGGCTCCTCGATCATGCCGCAGAAGAAGAACCCCGACGCAGCCGAGCTGCTCCGCGCCAAGGCGCCGAGGATCGTCGCTCATCTCGTCGCTCTCCATGGCGTCTTGCACGGCCTGCCGCTCACGTACAACAAGGACATGCAGGAGGACAAGGAGCATCTGTTCGACAGCGCGGACTCGCTCGAGGTGTGCCTTGCCGCAGCCGAGGGGATGCTCGGCAAGATCAGCTTCGATCGCGGGCGGCTGGCGCAGGCGGCTTCGGATGAGTTCCTCGCGGCAACCGACATCGCGGATCTGCTCGTACGCCGCGGGGTGCCGTTCCGCGAGGCCCACGGGATCGTCGCCGGGCTCGTGCGCCGCGCCGTGGATCAGGGAAAGGCGCTTTCGGAACTCACTCCGGCCGAGCTCTCAGAGCACTCGGAGCACCTCGACGGCGAGTTCTACACGGTGCTCGCCGACGGGGCCTGGCTCGAGAGCAAGGTCTCCGAGGGCGGGACGAGCCTCGCGCGCGTGCGCGGGCAGCTCGAGCAGGCGCGCGCAGCGCTTCTGTGAGGCGCTCCTTCTACGAGCGGCCGGTACTGGTTGTGGCCCGCGAGCTGATCGGCTGCCTGGTCACCCACGGTGAGTGCTCAGGCGTGATCGTCGAGACCGAGGCATACCACGACTCAGAGCCGGCGTGCCATGCGTTCGTCGGCCTCACACCGAGGACGCGCACACTGTTCGGCCCACCGGGACGGGCGTATGTGTACCGCTCCTACGGAATCCATGCGCTGCTCAACGCGGTATGCGAGCCTGAGGGGGTCGGTGCCGCGGTCCTGATCCGGGCCCTCGAGCCGGTGGAGGGACTGGCGGTCATGCAGCAGCGGCGCGGCGCTGTGCGCGAGCGCGACGTGTGCTCGGGACCGGGCCGGTTGACGCAGGCGCTTGGAATCGGCCTACAGCACAACGATTCGGACCTCGAGCAGGGGCCGGTCGTGTTTTCCGGCAGGGCCGGGCGCTGGCGCGACGTCGCCGTCGATGTCGACACGCGAATCGGGATCACCAAGGCCGTCGATCTGCCCTGGCGCTTCTGCGCCGCTGGAAGCCGGTCGCTGTCCAGACCGGTCCGGCGCCCCTAGCCTGCTGAGCTGATCAGCCCCCGCGTCCCGGCGAAAGGCTCAGCCGCCGCCGAACCCGGTTCCGCCGCTACCGCCGCTGCCTGAGCCGGTGCCGCCTCCGGAGCCTCCGCCCCCACCGGTGTTCCCGCCACCTCCGGTGCCCGCGTTCCCGCCACCGCCCCCGCCCGCGTTGCCGCCCGCCCCGGTGCCCGCGTTCCCGCCACCGGCGTTGCCACCGGCCCCGGTCCCCGCATGTCCGCCGCCGG
>DATCNP010000063.1:0-4426 GCA_036565205.1 Solirubrobacteraceae bacterium
TCCCAGTGATCTGCGTTGGGCCGGGGCAACGGTCGGGTGGTCGTTTGCCATCGGACGCTCGCGCCTGCGCGCGGCCCCGGCGACGCGCGCGCGGCGCATCAGCAAGTACGTGGTCGCGCTGCATACGACCGTGACGCTGCCGGCCGGGCGCTTTCGCTTTCGCGCGTGCTTCAACCCACCCGGGGCGGCGGCGCTGCTCAACGAGCGACGACCCGCCGGCTGCCGCGGGCGCGGTTATCAGGGCGCGGGCTCACTGCCGGTCGGCTTCCCGGGCCCGGGCGCGATCGCTCGCGCTGCGCGGTTTCTGTCGGGCAGATTCGGGCGCACCGCGTTCGCGGTGCTCGACAGCGAAGGCCGGATCTCCGGCACGTACATCCACAGCACATTCGTGACCGGCAGCGTCGTCAAGGCGATGCTGCTCGTCGCCTACCTCCGCCGGCTCGATGCACTCGGCCGGCACCAGATCGACCCGGCGAGCAACTCGTTCCTCTATCCGATGATCCATGTCAGCGACAACAACGCCGCCACCCAATGCTGGTCGATCGTCGGCGACGGGGGCCTGTTCGCCGTCGCCCACGCCGCCGGTATGACCGACTTCTCGATCTCCGGCGAATGGGGCCACGCCCAGCTGAGCGCAGCCGACCAGGCGCGATTCTTCTTTGAGATGGACTCCCTGATCCCGCGCGAGTTCGTCGGCTACGCGCGATTTCTGCTCTCCACTATCGCCGGCTTCGAGAGCTGGGGCATCCCGGCGGTCGCCCGTCCGCGCGGGTATCAGGTGTTCTTCAAGGGTGGCTGGCGTCCGACCCCACTCGGTCAGCTCGTGCACCAGATCGCGCGGCTCGAAGGCCACAACCGCACCTTCTCGCTCGCGGTGATGACCGACGGTGACCCTTCGATGGGCTACGGGATCGCCACGATCGAAGGCCTTACCCGTACGCTGCTGCGGTGAGAACAGGATGCGTGGCTAGGCCTGCACTGCCTCGGCCTGGCCGGCGCCGACGACGGCGCGCTTGTAGTCGCGCGGGATCACCTTCACGAAGCGCTCGTGCGAGCGCTCCCAGGAGGCCAGGATGTTGCGGGCGACCATCGACCCGGTGCGTTGCGCGTGCTCGGCGATCAGCGCCTTGACCTCGGCCTCGTCCTCTTCGACGAGCTCCTCGAGATCGACCAGCTCGAGGTTGCAGCGTCCCTCGAAGCCGCGGTCCTTGTCGTACACGTAAGCGATCCCGCCGCTCATTCCGGCGGCGAAGTTGCGCCCGGTCGGGCCGAGCACGACGACACGGCCGCCGGTCATGTATTCGCATCCGTGGTCACCGACGCCTTCCACGACGGCCAGTGCACCCGAGTTGCGGACGGCGAAGCGTTCGCCGGCGAGGCCGCGGAAGAACGCGCGACCCCCTGTAGCTCCGTAGAGCACCGTGTTGCCGACGATCATGTTCTCCTCGGCGCGGAACAGCACCGACTCCGGGGGGCGCACGGCGACGATGCCGCCCGACAGGCCCTTGCCGGTGTAGTCGTTCGTCTCGCCCCGCAGCGAGAACGTCACGCCGGCGGCGAGCCAGCCGGCGAAGCTCTGCCCGGCGGAGCCGGAGAAGGAGATCTCGATCGTCCCCTCCGGCAGCCCGGCTGCGCCGTGGCGCCGGGCGATCTCGCCTGAGAGGATCCCCCCGACGGTCCGGTTGACGTTGCGGACCGCGATCGGTCCGAGCCGCAGCGGCTCGCCGCGCTCGAGCGCCGGCGCGCACGCCTCGAGCAGCTCCCAGTCGAGCGCGTCCTCGAGCACCGGCATCTGCGGCCGCACGTTGCGCCGCGGGGCGTCGGCGGGCACATCCGGCATCGCCAGCACCATCGAGAGGTCGACGCCGCGCGCTTTCCAGTGGTCGATCGCCTCGTCGGTCTCGAGCAGGTCGCCTCGCCCGATCAAATCCTCAAAGCGGCTGATACCGAGCGAGGCCATGATCTCCCGGACCTCCTCGGCGACGAGCATCAGATAGCCCGTCACGTGCTCGGGCGTGCCCTCGAAGCGCCGGCGCAGCTCCGGATCCTGGGTGGCGATGCCCACCGGACACGTGTTCAGGTGGCAGACGCGCATCATGATGCAGCCCATCGCGATCAGCGGCGCGGTCGAGAAGCCGAACTCGTCGGCGCCGAGCAGCGCGCCGACCACGACATCGCGCCCGGTCTTGATCTGACCGTCGACCTCGACCGCGATCCGCGAGCGCAGGTCGTTGAGCAGCAGCGTCTGCTGGGTCTCGGCCAGGCCGATCTCCCAGGGCACGCCGGCTGACTGGATCGAGGACTGCGGCGACGCGCCGGTACCGCCGTCGTGGCCAGAGATCGTCACGTGGTCGGCGTTGGCCTTGGCCACCCCGGCGGCGACCGTGCCGACCCCGACCTCGGACACGAGCTTGACCGACACCGAGCCCTCCGGGTTGGCGCAGCGCAGGTCGTAGATCAGCTGCTTCAGGTCCTCGATCGAGTAGATGTCGTGGTGCGGAGGGGGAGAGATCAGGCCGACCCCGGCGGTCGAATTGCGGATCCTGGCGATGTACTCGTCGACCTTGTGGCCCGGGAGCTGGCCGCCCTCGCCGGGCTTGGCGCCCTGGGCCATCTTGATCTGGAGCTGGTCGGCGTTGACCAGGTATTCGATCGTGACTCCGAAGCGGCCGGAGGCCACCTGCTTGATCGCCGAGCGTCGCAGGTCTCCGTTGTCATCCCGGACATAGCGCGTCGAGTCCTCCCCGCCCTCACCGGTGTTCGACTTGCCACCGAGGCGGTTCATCGCGATCGCCAGCGTCTCGTGGGCCTCGCGGGAGAGCGAGCCCAGGCTCATCGCCCCGGTGCTGAAACGCTTGACGATCTCGGTGGCCGGCTCGACCTCCTCGAGCGGGATCGGCTGCTCGGCGGTGCGGAACTTCATCAGTCCGCGCAGTGCCGCCTTGCTCGTCGACTCCTCGTTGGCCAGGCGGGCGAACTCGGCATAGGTCTCGCGCGCGTCGCCGTTCACGCCCCGGACCGCGTGCTGAAGGTTGGCGATCGTGTCGGGATTCCAGATGTGCAGCTCGCCGTCCCGGCGCCATTGGAGAACGCCGCCAACCGGAAGCAGATCGCGATCCGTCCGTGGATAGGCGCGGAAGTGCCGCTCGAGCGCCTCGGTCGAGAGGACGTCGAGCCCGACGCCTCCGATCCGTGACGCGGTACCGGTGAAGTGCTTGTCGATCAGCTCGCGCTCGAGGCCGACGGCCTCGAAGATCTGCGCCCCGCAGTAGGACTGGATCGTTGAGATGCCCATCTTGGCGATCGTCTTGAGCAGTCCCTTTCCGATCGCGTTGACGATTCGGATCTCGGCCTGCTCCTGGTCGACCTCCTCGGGTAGGAGCGAGCGGTCGGCCAGCTCGTCGAGCGATTCGAACATCAGGTAGGGGTTGATCGCCGCCGCGCCGTAGCCGATCAGCGTCGCCATGTGATGGATCTCCCGCGCCTCGCCGGTTTCGATCACCAGCCCCGTCCGCAGACGGGTCCCGGCGCGCACGAGATGGTGGTGCACGGCAGCGACGGCGAGCAACGAGGGCATCGCGACACGCTCGGCTCCGACGTTCCGGTCGGACAGGATCAGGATGTTGGCGCCGTTGTCGACGTAACCGGCGGCTTCCTCGCACAGCCCATCGAGCCGGCTCTGCATGCCCTCGGCGCCGTCCTCGATCGGCCAGGTGATGTCGAGCGTCGCGGCGTCGAAGATCTCGTGCGAGACCTGGCGGAGCTTCTCGAGCTCGGGGTTGCGCAGGATCGGCTGGTCCATCACCAGCTGGTGGGCCTGCTCGGAATCCTCGGCCAGCAGGTTGACCTCGGCGCCGACCGTCGCCCCGAGGCTCATCACCACGTTCTCGCGCAGCGCGTCGATCGGGGGGTTGGTGACCTGGGCGAACAGCTGCTTGAAGTAGGCGAAGAGAGGAGGCTGGCGCTCGGAGAGCACGGCCAGGGCTGAGTCGTTGCCCATGCTCGCGACCGGCTCCTCGCCCTTGGCCGCCATCGGGGCGATGATCATCCGCAGGTCCTCCTGCGAGTAGCCGAAAGCGAGCTGCCGCGAGCGAAGCGGCTCTACCCGGGGGACCCGCGGCTCGCGGTCGGGCAGGTCGTCGATGTGGACGACCGAGCGCTCGTACCACTCCCCGTAGGGCTTGCGGCGAGCAACTCGGCGCTTTACCCCCTCATCCTCGACGATCTGCCCTTCCTCGAGGTCGATCAGGAACAGCTTGCCCGGGGCCAGCCGCCCCTTGCGCTGAACGTGCTCGGGCGCGACCGTGAGAACCCCGGTCTCCGACGCGAGCACGACGTAGCCCTCGGTGTCCTGGATCCAGCGGCCGGGACGCAGCCCGTTGCGATCGAGCACGGCGCCGGCCAGACGTCCGTCCGTGAACACGAC
>DATCNP010000064.1:0-12422 GCA_036565205.1 Solirubrobacteraceae bacterium
CAATACTGGAGGTATTGGCAAGCCCGAGGACGCCGATCCGGCGCCGATCACCCGGATTCATCCGGCACGCGGGGTCGTGGAATCGACCATCTAGCCGATCAGGTGGAAGATGAAGTCGAATTCCTTGCCGCCGTTGCGCGAGATCAGATTCATCTCGCCGCGAGCGCCGCGGAAGCGGCCCGTGCCACCGGTGATCGCCAGGACGCTGTTCGCCGTGTCGAGGAACGGGCCCTCGACCGTGATCTGGCCGCCTGAGATGAAGGTCGTCCACATGCACTCGTAGCTGGCGCCGGGAACGATGCGGACGCAGAATCCCTGATCGCGCCCGACCTGCTTGGTGTCCTTGGCGTTGAAGACCTTGTTGTGGAAGGTCAGCAGGTTGCCGGTCCGGTCCCCCGCGCCGCCCGAGTTGACCGTCGTGTCGGTGACCGCGTGCTCGACCACGTGAATCGTCGAGTGCGTGCCGGCAGCTGCACGATGCGCATGTGCAGCGCTCGCAGAACCGGCACCGAAAGCGAGCAGCGCCGCCGGGCCAAGTGCGATCGCGGCCAGCGCCGCGGTTCCGCGGCGGACCAGCGCCGCTCGGATCCTAATCTCCCTGCTCATCATCCATCCTCCTGTTCCTGCTACGGGGTCGTTGTCGCGCGATCCTACGCCCGATGCGAGGGGACCAGAGGTTCGGATAGGGTCCCGGCAGTAGCTCGACGCTGAGAGGATCAGAGATGCCTGAAACGATCGTAGTTGGCACCGACGGCTCCGAAAGCGCATCGCGCGCGGTCGGCGAGGCCGCCCGTCTGGCCAAGGCGCTCGACGCCGAACTGCATGTCGTGTCGGCGTTCGAGCCGCTCCGCGATGCCAATATTGAGGGCGCCCCTGAGGGCGCGGCGAAAGTCTGGGCTCCGTTGCCAGACTCCCAGGTCGAGGCAATCCTCAGCGAGACCAAGTCCAGACTGGCCACCCAGCAACTGAAGGCGACGACGCACGCCGTCCGGGCCCATCCGGCCGACCCGCTGCTCGAAGTCGCCACCGAGGTGGGCGCCGACATGATCGTGGTCGGGAGTAGGGGGATGCATGGGACGCGCCGGTTCGCGCTCGGCAACGTTCCCAACAAGGTCTCCCACCGGGCCCGCTGCAACGTGCTGATCGTCGCCACCGAGGCCGCGTAAGCGCTCGAGACCAGGCCCCGTCGCTGCTAGACTAATGCTTGCCAGCAAGCAAGTATCTGTCTGATTCCAGCGACCATTCACCCGACCACACCGGACCTCGACACCGCGACGCGGTTGCGTGCGGTCATCGGCCGCCTCTCCCGGCGGCTGCGCCCGACCAGCGCCGGGACGGCCGCCGGGCTAACGCCGACGCGGATCTCGATCCTGTTGACGGTCGTGCGCGAGGGCCCGCTCGCGCTCTCGGCACTCGCCGAGGGTGAGGGAGTCAACCCGACGATGCTCTCGCGTGTGATCTCCGACCTCGCCGAGGCCGGGCTGCTCGAGCGCGTCAGCGACGAACGCGACCGGCGCGCCGCCTGGGTGCAGGCCACCCGAGCCGGGCGGCGACTGGCCGAGCGGATGCGCCGCGAGCGCACCGATGCCCTGACACTCGCACTCGAGAGCCTTTCCGGCGCCGAACGGCGGCAAGTCGAGCAGGCGCTCCCCGGCCTCGAGGCGCTGGCCGAGCAACTCAAGGATCGGCGCACGTGACCCGGGTGATGCGCGCCGGGCGGCTCACGTTCGCCGCGCTGTCGGTTCCGAACTACCGTCGCTACTACGGCGGCCAGGCGGTGTCGCTGATCGGAACCTGGATGCAGATGACCGCCCAGGCCTGGCTCGTGTTCAGGCTCACGAACTCGAGCGCCGCGCTGGGGGTCGTGATCGCCCTGCAGACGCTGCCCGTGCTCCTGTTCGGCCTTTACGGCGGCGTGATCGCCGACCGGATCGACAAGCGGCGGCTGATGATCATCCTGCAGAGCGTGATGGGCGTGCAGGCGCTGGTGCTCGGCCTGCTGACCGTGACCGGCGCGGTGAAGGTCTGGGAGATCGGGGTCCTGGCGACGTTCCTCGGGCTCAACAACGCGTTCGAGAACCCGGCCCGGCAGTCGTTCATGCTCGAGCTCGTCGGTCCCGAGCATCTGCGCAACGCGGTCAGCCTGAACTCGGTGCTGGTCAACGCCGCACGAACCATCGGTCCCGCCGTGGCCGGGATCCTGATCGCCACCACCGGGTCGGGCGTCTGCTTTTTGGCCAACGCCGCCAGCTTCGCCGCCGTCGTCGCCTCGCTGGTCACGATGAAGCGCTCCGAGCTGCGGCCGACCACGCCCACGCCGCGGGCCCGCGGCCAGCTCCGGGAGGGGCTGCGCTACGTCCGCCGCAGCCCCGAGCTCGCCGCCCCGCTGTTGATGATGGCCCTGGTCGGCTGTCTGACCTACGAGTTCCAGGTCACGCTTCCGGTGATGGCCAGCCGCGGCCTGCATGTGGGGGCCACCGGCTTCGGCTTCATGACCGCCGCGATGGGCGTCGGCGCGGTCGCCGGCGGACTGCTGGTGGCGGCGCGGGGCAAGACGGGCCTACGACCGCTGGTGCTCGCAGCCTCCGGGTTCGGCGTCGCGATGACGCTGGCCACGATCGCCCCGTCGATCGGGCTGGAGCTCGTCGCGCTGGCGCTCGCCGGTGGAGCAAGCCTGGCCTTCATGTCGACCGCCAACTCGACACTCCAGCTCGGCGCCGAGCCGACAATGCGGGGGCGGGTGATGTCGCTGTGGTTCGTCGCCCTCCAGGGCTCGACCCCGATCGGTGGCCCAGCGGTCGGCTTGCTGATGGCCGCGAGCGGCGCCCGCGCCGGCCTCGGCCTCGGGGCGATCACCTGCTTCGTAGCCGCGCTCGGGGGCCTGATCGTGCTCCGCCGGCTCCACGGCACCCACGATGAGCGCTCCGCGCTCGCCCAACAGGGCCGCGTCGCCAGCTCTGGCTCGACCTAGGCGACCGGTACCCTCGCGCACTTGAGCGCGGAACCCCCGGCCTTCGACCTCCAGAGCCACTCGCTGCATTCCGACGGCGCGCTCGCCCCGCGTGAGGTGGTCGCTGCCGCCAAATCCGCCGGCGTCGAGTTGCTGGCGCTGACCGATCACGACACCGTCGACGGCGTCGATGAGGCGGCTCGCGCGGCGGCGGGCGTCGGACTCTCTCTGGTGCGCGCGATCGAGATCTCGGCACTCGATGGCGGGGACAGCGATCTTCACGTGCTCGGATACCTGATCGACCACCGAGACCCAGTGCTGCTCGAGCGCCTGCGACGTTACCGCGCCGAACGAGAGCGCCGCGCCGAGGCGATGACCCAGGCGCTGCGCGATCTCGGGTTCGCGGTCGACGAGCAGGCGCTGCGGGCAAGGGCGCAGCGCGGCGCCTCGATCGGGCGCCCCCATCTCGCCGCGGCGGTCGTCTCCGAGCCGGCCAACGCGGCTCGGTTGGCTGCGGAGGGCTGCCTCGGGGCGACGGCGTTCCTGGTTGCCTACCTGATCGAGGGAAAGTCGGGGTTCAGGCCGCGGGCCGCCCCATCGGTGCCCGAGGCGATCGAGGCGATCCACGCCGCCGGCGGCGTCGCGGTCTGGGCTCACCCGTTCTGGGACGTCGTCGAGCCGCGCGAGGTGCTGGACACGGTCGACCGCTTCCGCGAGGCCGGCCTGGACGGCGTCGAGTGCTTCTACCCCACGCACACCGCAGAGCAGACCGGACTGCTGGCTGAGCACTGCGCTCGACTGGGCCTGCTGCGCACGGGCTCAGCTGACTTCCACGGCCCTGCGCACAAGAACTTCTCCCGCTTTCGGGCCTTCAGCACCTACGGCCATGAGCAGATGCTCGGCCCGATCGCCGGGTAGGCGGCCCGTCGCTTACGAGGACTTGTGCGGGTCGTGGACGAGCACGAACGTGCGCTTCGGGGCCTGCACGACGATCACGCGCTGGCCCGGCCTGACGTCGCGCAGAGCGGTCTTCTTGCCGTTGTCGCGCACCACCGCGGCCTCCGGAATCGTCAGGGTGATGGTCTTGTAAGTCGCCTTCTTGGTCCCCTCGGCCATTGTCACCTGCTGTCCGCTGACCGACAGCACGCTCCCACGATCGAAGGTGACACTCGCGAACCCAGTCCGGGTTGGGACGACGAGGGTGCCGTGCACCGAGCGGGCGAGCATCCGCAGCGCGCTTCGGCGGAGGCCTCGTTTCCCAAGCGCACGGGCGCCCTTGGCCGGGGCGGAGTTCGCCGAGCCGCTGGAGGCTCCGGCTGAGGCGATCGCGCTCGCTCCCGCCCCGAGCGCCGCACAGATGGCCGCGATCAACAGCACGCGGGAGTGCTTCCGTAGGAATGACATCGCTGACTCCTTGCTCTCGGTTGTCTCTTCCAACTCTGAGAGACACTGTTCCCCCGGCTTGAAAGCAGCCTGTCAAGCCAAGGTCAGCTGCGTGTAAAACGGCTCCCTTGCAGCCTCAAGCGGTCCGTACGATGTCGGCATGGGCACGACGGTGATGGTGGTCGAGGACGATCCGAGCATCGGCGCGCTGGTCCAGACCTACCTCCGCCGAGCCGGCTACGACGTGCTGTGGGTCCGCTCGGGCGAGGAGGCGATGACCGAGATCCGCCGGCACCCGATCAGGCTCGTCGTGCTCGACATCGGCCTGCCCGGGATCGACGGCTTCGAGGTCTGTCGCCGGATCGGGGGGCAAGTGCCGGTGATCATGCTGACCGCGCGCGACGAGGAGCCCGACCGCGTCGCCGGGCTCGAACTCGGCGCCGACGACTACGTCGCGAAGCCGTTCTCGCCTCGCGAGCTGACCGCGCGGGTCAAGGCGGTCCTCCGCCGGGCGGGGCGGGTCGCCCAAGCCAACGACGTCAGCTCGCTCGGGCCGCTGTGGCTCTCGCGTACCGCGCGCGAGGTTCGCGTCGAGGATCGCGAGGTCGAGCTCACCCAACGCGAGTTCGACCTGCTCGAGTACCTCGTGCGCCACGAAGGCCAGGTCGTCACCCGCGACCAGCTGCTCGAGTCGGTCTGGGGTTTCCTGTCGCCCGGCGAGACCCGCACGATCGAGGTGCACGTGGCGCAGCTGCGCAAGAAGCTCGGCCGCCCCGAGCTGATCCGGACCGTGCGCGGCCTGGGCTACAAGGCCGCGACGTGACCCTCCAGCGACGGGTCCTCGGGTACCTGGCGCTGGCGGCGACGGCGTCGTGCGCGCTAACCGTCGCGGTCGCGGTGGTGCTGGTCAAGCACCGGATCGCGAGCCAGCGGATGGTGACGCTCGAGACCCAGGCCGGCGTCCTCGCGCTCGTCGGCGGCGCCCCGGGAGCGCTCAACGCGGGCCAGCACGTCTACCGCGTCGGCACCGCTGGGCCTCACCGCGTGCGTCCCGCGGCGCAGGCGGCGGTGCTCGCGGCGATCCCCTCGAGCGGCGACGCCCAGGGAACCGAAGCCGTCGCCGGACGCAGGCTTCTATACGTGGCCAGAAGAACCGAGGCCGGGCGCATCGTGCTGATCCGCCCGGCCGGGCTCGCATTCTCCGAGTGGCGGCCGTTCCTGGTCAGTCTCGTGCTCGCCGGCCTCGGGGGAGCTGCGCTCGCCGCGCTGCTGGCCTACCTGCTGGCGCGGCGCCTGACCCGGCCGATTGGCGAGCTGGCCGACGCGACCCGGCGTCTGGCCGCGGGCGAGCCCGGGGTCGCGGTTCCCGTGCAGGGCGACCGGGAGATCGCCGAGCTCGGCCGCGCGTTCAACGAGATGTCGAGGGACCTGGAGAATGCCAACGAGTCCCAACGGCGCTTCCTGGAGTCGGTCAGCCACGAGCTGAAGACCCCGCTGACCTCGATCCATGGTTACGCCGAGGCGCTGCGGGAGGGAGCCGTCTCGCCGGCCGAGGGCGGCCGTGTGATCGGCGCCGAGTCCCGTCGCCTGCAGCGGCTCGTCTTCGACCTGCTCGATCTGGCGCGTCTGCGCCGGGCCGGGTTCAGCGTCGGCCGCGACCCGGTCGAGCTCACGGGACTGGCCGCGCAGGCGGTGGCGCACCACCAGCCGCGGGCGGCCGAGATCGGCGTCGAGCTGAGCAGTACCGGCGCGGGCGAAGCCTGGGTGGTGGGCGACGCCGGACGGATCCTCCAGGCGGTCTCGAACCTGATCGAGAACGCGCTCCGACTCACGCCGGCCGGCGGCCGGGTGACCGTCATCACCCCCCCGGGCGAGCTGTCGGTGACCGATACCGGTCCAGGGCTGGCGCCCGATGACATTCAGCACGCGTTCGAGCGTTTTTACCTTCACGACCGGTATCGCAGCGCACGGGCCGACGGCTCGGGCCTCGGACTGGCGATCGTCCACGACCTCGTGAGCGCGATGGGGGGAACCGTCCAGGCGTCGAGCCCGGACGGCTCCGGAGCAACATTCACACTCCGGCTGGCCGTGGCCGGAGCGCCCGAGCCGGCGGCGTCAGGCCGGGATGGCGCGCTCTGAGAGGTGCGCGCCGACCTTGCGCTTGACGCGCTGGAGCGCGTTATCGACCGTCTTGCAGTCGCAGCCGAGCCGCCGGCCGACCTCCTCGTAGGAGTGGCCGTCGAGGTACAGCGCCAGCACGCGTGACTCCAGCTCGGACAGCGCGGTGGAGATGCAGGCAACCAGCGCGCGCAGCTCCTCGGAGGAGATCACCTGGTTGACCGGATCGTGGACCGGTGAACCGGGCAGCATCTCGTCGAGCGTGGGTTCGTTGTCCCCGCTGGCCGACGGAGGCGTGCTGGAGAACGAGACGTACTGGTTCAGCGGCGTGTGCTTGTTGCGCGTAGCCGTCTTCACAGCGGTGATGATCTGGCGCGTGATGCAGAGCTCGGCGAAGTTGCGAAAGCTCGATTCACGGTCGGTTCGGTAGTCGCGCACGGCCTTGAACAGGCCGACGAGCCCCTCTTGGATCAGGTCGTCGGCGTCGCCGCCGGCGAGGAAGTACGAAGACGCCTTCAAACGGACGAATCCGTAGTAACGGCGGACGATCCGGTCGTACGCATCGGGACGTCCCTGCTTGCAGAGAGCGATCAAATACCCGTCCTCAACCTGAGGTTGAGCCTGAGCATAGGCAGAAAGTCGAGCCACGAATGTTCCCTTCGTCGACCCACCGTCGCCGGCGAGCCGTCGCATTGTCGTGGCGCGTACCTCCCCTGGCGCCGCACCGGTATTCGATTTACCGGAATTCAAGGAATCGCTCCCTCTCCTCTCCGGCAGACTCAAGCTAAAGCTCGAGTTGATGCTTACTCCCAGCGCGAGCTTTACATAGCAGCCGGTCCGTGTCAAGCAAACTGCAAGATCACGCCCGAGCGCCCGCGGCGGCGTAGATCAGTACGGCTCCGGCCGCGCTTACGCTGAGCGACTCGATGCGCCCGCGCAGCGGTATCGAGATCCGCGCGTCGCACGCTCCAGCCACACGCGGTCGTAGCCCACGCCCCTCGGAGCCGAGCGTCAACACGACCGGCCCCGCGTAGTCGAGCTCGTCGTAGGAGACGCTGCCGTCGGCGTCCGCCCCATAGCACCACATCCCGGCTGCCTTGGCCTGGGCGAGGAAGTCAGCCAGATTGCGCACCTGGGCCACAGGCAGGTGCTCCACGGCGCCGGCCGACGCCTTGCACACCGCAGGTGTGACGGCGACCGAACGGCGCTCGGGTATCACCACGCCGGCTGCCCCCGCGCACTCGGCGGTTCGACAGATCGCGCCCAGGTTCTGCGGGTCCTGTACCTGGTCCAGGGCGACGATCAGCGCGTCGGGGATGGCCACCAGCTCGGCGGCGTCGGCATAGCGAAACGGGGCGACCTCGGCGCACACGCCCTGGTGACCTGAGGCGCCGCAGCGCTGCTCGATCTCCTCGGGGCCGGCGGCTGCCAGCTCGATCCCCGCATCGGCGAGCCACGGCTCTCGCAGCGTGCTCTTCGTGGCCCAGGCGGCGAACACGGCCCGCGGACCGCGGATCGCCTCTCGCACGGCGTTTCGGCCGTAGACGATCACCGCTGCGCTCCCGGGAGTCTCACGACAACGGCAGGAGCTCAGGTCCGGCGGGCCCGTCCCTGACCACCCAGCCGAGCTCGCGGAGCTGGTCACGCAGCCGGTCGGCCTCCTGGAAGTCCCGGATCGCGCGGGCACGCTCGCGCGCGCTGAGCAGCTCGAGCGCCTCCGGCGACGCCTCCGCGGCCTCGACATCGAGCAGGTTCTCGAGTCCCAGCACGCCGAGCATCTCGCGCAGGTCCGCGTCGCCGACCTTTCCTGGGCCGCTCCGATTGGCCTCGCGGATCCAGTCGGAGGCCGCCGCCAGCGCCTCGGGCGTATTGAAGTCGCGTGCCAGGGCATCGAAGAAGCGCTCTCGCAGCGAGGCCGACCAGGGCGGGCTCGAGCCGGGTATCAGCCCCCTCGCGGCCTCGCGGAAGCGCTGCGTCCGGGCTCGAGCCTCGGACAGGCGGTCGTGGTCGAACTCGATCGGCTGCCGGTAGTGGCCGCCGGCGAAGTACATCAGCAGCGCATCGCGCCCGTAGCTCGCCAGCGCCTCGTGCAGCGCGAACACGTTGCCGACCGACTTGGCCATCTTGGCGCTGTCGAGCCGCACCATGCCGTTGTGCACCCACAGCTGCGCCAGCGGCCGGCCGCGGGCGGCTCGGGTCTGGGCGGCCTCGTTCTCGTGGTGGGGGAACAGGAGATCCGAGCCACCGCCGTGGATCTCGAAATCGACGCCCAGCAGCTGCTCGGCCATCGCCGAGCACTCGATGTGCCAGCCCGGGCGCCCGCGGCCCCACGGCGAGTCCCAGGCCGAGTCCTCCGTGGGCTTGTGGGCCTTCCAGAGCGCGAAGTCCAGCGGATCGCGCTTGCGGTCCGCCTCCTCGGAGTCTTCGCCCTGATCCATCCGGTCTATCTGGCGGTGGGACAACTCGCCGTATTCCGGGTAGGAGCGCACCGAGAAGTACACATCTCCCTGCACCTCGTACGCGTGATCCCCCTCAATCAGCCGCTCGATCAACTCGATGATCGGTCCAATCGTCTCGCTGGCCAGCGGCTCGTGGTCGGGCCTGCCGAGTCCGAGCAGATCTGTATCGGCGACGTAGGCGGCGGTCATCTCGGCCGCCAGCTCGGTGCTGTCCACGCCCAGCCGGCGCGCCGCTTTGTAGATTTTGTCGTTGATATCGGTAACATTTGCGACAAAGGTGACCTGATGACCCTCGTGCGCAAGGAAGCGCTTCAGCAGCGAGAAGACGACGAACGGTCGGGCGTTTCCGACGTGGATGCGGCCGTAGACGGTCGGACCGCAGGCATAGATCCGCACGTGCCCGGGCTGCTCGGGCTCCAGCGCTCTGACGGCGCCGGTTCGCGTGTCATGCAGCGAAATAGTCCGCAAGATCGAGCAACCCTAGCGCTGAGCACCGGGGCCGTCGGGGCGGCGAGCTAGCGTGTCCTCTGCGTATGACGGGAGCTCGCACGCGGAGCAGCTACGAGCTGTGGACGCGGCCTTCCGCTCCCTTCCGGAGCGCTACCTCGGCTCCGACCCCGACTTCGACGCGACCTACCACATCCGGCTCGGGGATCTCGGCCACATCTGGGAGGTCCGCTGCACCAGTCACGGCGCACGTGTCCACAAGGGCAGCACCCGGCGCTCCCCCGACGTCACGATCTCGACCGACGCCGACACCTGGCTCCGGCTCCGGGAGGGCGAGTTCTCCGGGATCGAGGCCTTCGAGCGCCGCCGGCTCGCCGTGCAGGGAAACCTCGACTATGCAATCGGCTTCGAGGGCATGTTCAGGCTTCCCAACGGCCGCCCGCCGCTGCTGCAGATCCATGACGTCCGTGTCGGCCGCAACCGGATCTCCAATCTGACGATGGGCCACGGCCCGGACGTGCTGCTGCTTCACGGCCTCGGCGGGACGCGTGCGTCGCTGTTCGAGACCGCGGCCGCGCTGAGCCAGCGCTACCGCGTCCACGTCCCCGACCTGCCCGGGTTCGGCTCGTCCTCCAAGCCCGCGCGAGGGGGCTACAACGCGCGCTGGTTTGCCGACTGCATGCTGGGGATGATGGATGAGCTCGGAATCTCGCGTGCTCAGCTGGTCGGCAACTCGATGGGCGGGCGGATCGCGATCGAGATGGCACTGAAGGCTCCACAGCGGATCGGCGCCCTCGGACTGCTGTGCCCGGCCGTGGCCTGGATCCGCCGCGGATTTCACCCGCTGGTGCGGCTGCTCAGGCCCGAGTTCGGCCTCCTCCCACACGGTTTCAGCCAGTCGATGGTCGCCTCGCAGTTCTGGAGCATGTTCGCCGACCGAGACGCGATCGATCCGGCCGTCGGAGACCTGATGGTCGAGGAGTTCCGTCGCATCTACCAGTCGGCCGGAGCGCGCTTCGCCTTCCTCTCATCGGCGCGCAACATCTACCTCGAGGCTCCGTTTGGCCGCGGCGGCTTCTACCCCAGGCTGTCGGAGCTGCTGACGCCGGCGCTGTTCGTCTGGGGAGCCAACGACCGCCTCGTGCCGGCGGCGTTCAGCCGCCACGTCGGCGAGTGGCTGCCTACCGCCGAGCAGGTGACGCTCCCGCACTGTGGCCACGTCCCGCAGGTCGAATGCCCCGAGGAGACGAACCGGCTGCTGCTCGACTTCTTCGCCCGCGCCGAGCAGGCCGCCGTCGTGGACGCCCACGCTCGGCCGGTCGACGAGGCCGCACCCGGGCAGGCAAGGGCCGCCTGAGCGGACCGCCCCCGGCCCGCCAATAGAATCCGACCATGGCTCGTGCCCCAGTCGCCGACCGGCCGAGCTCCAACGGCCATCTAGTCGCGGAGGAGTTCGAGGCCGCGGCCGAACCGCAGCACTCGTGGTTCGACCGCGCTGTGCGGGAGGTCGCCTCCCGGGCGCAGCGGATGATCCCCCGCGCGGACCTCGACGAGCGCGATCCCGACTTCATTCGCGAGCGCCTGCCGATGATGTGGCTGCTCGCGAGCCTGTGGTTTCGCGGCGAGGTCCGAGGCCTTGGCAACATCCCGGACGAAGGGCCGGTGCTGCTGGTCGGTAACCACTCGGGCGGCAACCTGACGCCCGACACGACGGTTTTCACGCTTGCCTTCAACACCTACTTCGGGGTCGAGCGCGCGTTCTACCAGCTGGCCCACAACCTTGTGCTCTCGATGCCTGGGCTGGGAATGCTGAGGAAGTTCGGCACCGTCGCCGCGTCGCCGGAGAATGCCCACAAGGCACTGGATTCGGGGGCCGCGCTGCTTGTCTATCCCGGCGGCGACTACGAGGTTCACCGGCCGAGCTGGCAACGCAACCGGGTCGATTTCGACGGTCGCAAGGGATTCATCCGGCTCGCGCTGCAGCAGAATGTGCCGATCGTCCCGGTGGTCTCGATCGGCGGTCAGGAGACAGCACTGTTCCTGTCCCGCGGCGAGGGCCTGGCCAGGCTGTTGGCACTCGACCGCCTGTTCCGCCTCAAGGTGCTCCCGATCTCGCTGGCCCTCCCCTGGGGAATCAACGTCGGCGACATGCTCGGGCACATTCCGCTGCCGGCGAAGATCACGATCGAGACGCTGGCGCCGATCGATCTACGCGCGGAGTTCGGCGCCGATCCGGACGTAGATGAGATCTACGAGCACCTGATGCGGCTGATGCAGGAGACGCTCGACGCGCTCGCCTCAGAGCGCCGCTTCCCCGTGATCGGATGAGGGTCAGCGCGAAGACCGTCGTTGCGGCGCCGATCGAGGCCGTGTGGGCCGTCGTCTCCGATCCCGAGCGAGCGCTCTCGTTCATGTCGGCGATGACGCGCTGGGAGGTCGCCGGTGATCGCGCCACCGGGCTCGGAGCCCGCTACCGGATGCTGTTCCGAATCGGCTCGGCCGAGGTCGGAGGCCTGATCGAAGTGGTCGAGTGGGACGAGCCTCGGGAGCTGGCCTGGACTTCGGTCACAGGGATCGACCAGCGTGGCCGCTGGCGCCTGCGGGAGGCGCCGGGTGGGCGCACCCAGGCGGAGATCAGGCTCGCCTACGGAGTCGCCGGAGCCGGCCTGATGGGCTGGGCGGCGGAGCGAATCGCGGCGCCGTCGGTCACCGGCCGCCTGCGCTCCAGCGTCCAGGAGCTGGGGCGGCTCGTCGAACACGAGCGCTCGCGCGAGCTCGCCGCGGCGCGCCGGGCGATGCGATCGGGGTAGACGGGCGGCCGGGAGGAGTGCGAGCCGGGTGCGGGGCGTTGCGGCCGCCTGGAAAACCGGGCTTGGGAAGAGTTGCTTCGGGTCCTGGGCCGTGCGGCTTGCGGAGCGCGTGCAGGCGCGGCGGCGGGTGTTCCTGGGAGACCCGGAATCCGGGTCTCGCTGAGGGACGGCGTGTTCCGAGGCCGCGTGCGCTCCTCGGAGGGCTCGGTGTGGGCCGCCTGCCACTGCCCGCGGTCCAAACGAGCGGTCTCAGGC
>DATCNP010000065.1:0-5428 GCA_036565205.1 Solirubrobacteraceae bacterium
TATGCCGATGTCTTCGTTATGCCGACTTCGGGTAGGAAGTCCTCGCAGATTGGGCTGATCGCCGCGTAGGGGCCGGCATAACGCCGGGGCGTCTGGCGATCGTCGTCCTTCTTGTTTTCGGAGAAGGAGGAGACGGTGGCCGGGTCGGCGAGCAGGGTGAGCAGAGTGTTGATGACGGGGCCGTTGGCTCCGTTCGCGGACGCGTTTGCGGCGGAGTTGCGGGCGCGCGGCTATACGCAGCGGTCGATTGTTGGCGAGCTGCGGCAGGTGGGGCGGTTGAGCGGCTGGATGGCGGCGGGCGGGGTTGGGGTCGTGGAGTTGAGCGGCGACCGTGTCGAGGAGTTTCTGGTCTGGCAGCGTGCTGGTGGTCGTCATCGCTGCCAGTGGTCGCGTCCCGGTCTGTTGTGTCTGTTGGAGGTGCTGCGCGGTCTCGGGGTGCTGGCGGCTGAGGAGCCGGTGCCGGCGGGCTCGTCGATGGATCTGCTGCTGGCGTCGTTTGAGCGCTATCTGCTGGTGGAGCGGGGGCTGGCGGCCGGCACTGTGCCCGGGTATGTGGCGCATGCCCGCTGGTTTTTGGGTGGGCTGGCGTCTGGTGGTGGGCTCGCCGGGCTCTCAGCGGGCGAGGTGACCGGGGCGGTGCTGCGGAGGGCCGCCTCGGGGGTATCGGTGAGCGCGACGCAGAACTTCGTGTCTGGGCTGCGCGCGTTTCTGCGGTTCGGTTTCGTCGATGGGCTGCTGGAGGCCGATCTTTCGCAGGCCGCGCTGCTGGTGTGCGGTCGGCGGCGCTCGTCGCTGCCGAAGGGGATTGGCAAGGCGGACGCTCGGGCGCTGCTCGATGCGTGTGATCGACGTTCGGTGCTGGGGCGTCGTGATTACGCGCTGATCATCCTGCTGCTGCGGTTGGGGTTGCGCAGGGGCGAGGTCGCTGGACTGACGCTTGATGACTTGGATTGGCGTGCCGGGGAGTTGGTGGTGCGCGGCAAGGGTGCTCGCGAGGACCGGCTGCCGTTGCCGGC
The DNA here is from genome assembly GCA_036565205.1 of Solirubrobacteraceae bacterium. Taxonomy (GTDB): domain Bacteria; phylum Actinomycetota; class Thermoleophilia; order Solirubrobacterales; family Solirubrobacteraceae; genus Palsa-465. Next base: position 1,017 of record DATCNP010000065.1, read on the forward strand.
CGATGTGGGCGAGGCGATCGCCGCATACCTGCGGCGCGGCCGGCCGGCGAGCGCTCGCCGGGAGGTGTTCCTGCGCGCCCGGGCCCCATATGAGCCGATCGCTTCCGGAACCGTGGCGTCGACCGTGCGACGGGCATGCCGGCGCGCCGGGATCGCGGAGGTCGGCTCGCACCGGCTGCGTTACACGATCGCGTGCGAGATGGTCGCCGCCCACGTTCCGCTCGAGCGGATCGGACAGGTGCTGCGGCACCGCAGCTTGCAGAGCACCGCGATCTACGCGCGCGTGGACTTGGACCAGCTGCGGCTGCTCGCGGCGCCGTGGCCGCAGGAAGGTGCGCAGCGATGAGCAGCCTCGGAGAGCATGTCGATGACTACCTGCGGTTGCGTCGCGGGCTGGGGTTCAAGCTCGAGCGCCACGCGCGAATCCTGCCGCAGCTCGTCGTCTATTTGGAGGCCGCCGGCGCTAGCACCATTACGCGTGAGCTGGCGATCTCATGGGCGCGGCTGCCGGCCAGCGCGCACCCGAGGCACTGGGCGGCACGGCTCGCGGTCGCGCGCGGGTTCGCCGCCTACCTGCAGACGATCGACCCCGCGACCGAGGTGCCGCCCGCGGACGTGTTCGCCGTCCGGTATCAGCGTCCGACTCCGTATCTGTGGTCCGGGCACGACATCTGCCGGCTGCTCGACGCCAGCCGGATGTTGCGCCCACCGTTGAAAGCGGCGACCTTCCAGGCGCTGTTCGGCCTGCTCGCGGTGTCCGGCATGCGCGTCGGCGAGGCGGTCGCGCTCGAGGTCGCCGATGTCGACCTCGACGACGGCGTGATCACGATCCGCGAGCAGATCGCCAAGCTCGACAGGGCCCGGCTGGTTCCGCTGCATCCCACGACCGCAGGCGAGCTGGACCGGTACCTCAGAGCACGACAGCGCCTCTGCCCCAAGCCGAGATCCAGAGCGTTCTTCATCTCTGCGACCGGTGGCGCGATCGCTCGCGGCGAGGTGAGCAAGACGCTGCGCACGATCACCACCACGCTCGGCCTGCGCACCGAGTGCGTCCATCCCCGCGCGCATGACCTAAGGCACAGCTTTGCTGTGCGGACGCTGGTCGATTGGCAGCGATCCGATGTCCAGATCGACGAGCAGATCGCCGCGCTCTCGACCTACCTCGGGCATGTCAGCCCAGCGGAGACCTATTGGTATCTGACCGCGACCCCGGAGCTGATGGGGCTCGCCGCCACCCGGCTCGAGCAACGGTTCGGAGCGCGGTCATGACCCTGCTCGCGCCCACCATGCAGGCGTACTTCACCGACCGTCTCATCGACCAGCGCTCGGCGAGCCCGAACACGATCGCCGCCTACCGCCACACGTTCCGTCTGCTGTTGCGCTTCACCACTGAACGGACCGGCACACCACCCAGCGAGCTCGACATCGCCCAGCTCGACGCAACATTGATCACGGCCTTCCTCCAGCACCTCGAACGAGCACGCAGCAACTCGATCGCGACCCGCAACCACCGGCTCGCGGCGATCCACTCCCTGTTCGCCTACCTCGCTCTGCACCACCCCGAACACGCATCCTCGATCCAACGCGTGCTCGCGATCCCGGCCAAGCGAACCGACAAACACCTACTCACCTACCTCACCGAACCCGAGGTCAACGCGCTACTCGACGCGTGCGATCAGGCCACCTGGACCGGCCGACGCGACCACGCCATGCTCGCGCTCACGATCCAGACCGGGCTACGGATCTCCGAGCTGATCTTCCTCGCCAGCCAGGACATCACGCTCACCACAGGCGCCAACGTGCACACCATCGGCAAGGGACGCAAGACCAGACGAACACCGCTGACACCGCCGACCAGAACGGTGCTCAAGGCCTGGCTCAAGGAGCGCGCCGGCGCCCCCGACGAGCCGCTGTTCCCAACGACCACCGGCAAGCGCCTCAGCCGCGACGCGATCGAACACCGGCTCGCCCGCCACCTCGCGGTCGCTACCGAGAGTTGTCCCTCGATGAAGACCAAGCACATCACGATGCACACGCTCCGGCACACCGCAGCGATGCGCCTGCTGCTCGCCGGCAACGACATCACCGTGATCGCTCTGTGGCTCGGCCACGAGCAGATCACCACCACCCAGATCTACCTCCACGCCGACATGACCCACAAACAACAAGCGATCGACCGCACCAAACCGCTCAACGCCAAACCCGGCCGCTACCAGCCCCCCGACACGCTCCTCGCCTTCCTCGAGGCGCTCTGATTACGCCGACCCACCAACACCGAAAAACGCTCTGAGCAGCCCCTCCTCGGCCGAGTCGGCATAACGAAGACATCGGCATAATCGTGCAAGCCGATCGGCTCGAGGACCAACGCGTTCCCACGCCCTCGCGCATCGTCTGCGGCCCTCGCCCAGGCCTTGTTCGCACGGGGGGCCAAGCGCCCCGACGTCACCGACACGGCGCCGAGCACGCGGCCGCGGTCGGGCCTGCGCTGGAGCATGTACGCACGCAGCAGGATCGGCTTCAGCGGCGCGGCGAGCGGTAGCCGGCGGCCGGTGCCCGCGTCGCTCTTCGACTTCCGCACGACAAGCCAGAGCCGCTCAAGGTCGACGTCCGACCACTCGAGCCGATCGATCTCGCTGCGACGAAGGCCCGCGTAGAACGCGAGCGCGTACGGGACGCGGTCGTCGGGCGACAGCGGCCCGAGCAGAGCCTCGGCCTCCTCCGCTGTCGCAGCACGATCGCGCTCGACCTCGTCGACCGGCGGTAGCTCTACGCCGATCGTCGGATTCGCGAGCACGAGGCGGCGCGTTGGCCGACAAGCCCAGGAGTAGATCGCGCGGACAACCGCGAGGTGATTCGAGATCCGCGAGCGCGACAGTCCGTCACGGGCAAGCGTGTCGACGAACAGCTGCCACTCGCGCGCCCCGATCTCAGCGGCGGGGCGCGGACCGAATTCCGGGATCAGAACGTGCCGCAGCGACCGGTCGTAGCCTTGGAGCGTGGTCGTCGAGTAGCCGCGCTTGCCGCGGCGCTTCCCGATCCGCCCCTGCTCGACACCCTGCCACCATTCGTCGGCGAGTTCCTTGAACGTTGGGCCCGCGGCCAAGCGTTCGCGCAGCACAGGCTTGGCCTTCTCTCCCGCAGCTGTGTACCAAGACAGCGCCTCATTGATGTCCGTGAAGCTGGGGCTCGAGGCCATCTTCCCAGTGACCGGGTGGCGGCGGTGACTGCGGTAGGAGGGGTGGCACCGACAACGTACGCCAGCGCTACGGGATGCCGGGCAGGCGTTCAGGTGACGGACGTAGACACCGGGGTGCTTCGTTCGCTTCCACGCCATCGCTCGTTTGGTAGCAAGCAGTCCTGACGGCGGCAAGGACACCGCTCCACCTACGTCGCGCCGGCCATGTAGTGCGCGTGCTCCTCGCACCACCGCTCAAGCTCCTTGACCGGCACGAGTAGGAGCTGCCCGCACGGAACGAGCTTGATCACGGGCTGCACCCTCCGCTCGAACGTGTCGACGCTGACACCGAGCGCAGCGGCTGCCTCCTTGCGGGACAGCAGCAGGCGCGGCACCGGTTGGAGCGGTCGGCGGGCTCGATCGTGCGACAGCGACATCGTCACATCCTCGGGGTCATGCCGCCGCGCTCCAGCTGTTCGCGCTGACGCCGAAGCGCCTGCCAGTCGGGCTCGAGGGGCGCCTGTGAGTAGCGGCGTCGGAGCCACTCGGCGAACAAAGGATCGGTGAGCGACGTCCGCTCGTCTCTTACCTGGGCGACGCCGGAAGCCGTGATGCCGTGCAGCGCGCGTTGGGCGGCGCCGAAGCTTGCGAGCCCGGTGGCGCGTTGCGCGCGGGTGCCCTGTGGTGCGATGTCGTTGGCGATCGCTACGGCCACGCGGCGCTCGTTGCCGTGCAGCGCGTTCCAGCGCACGTCGAATTCGGGGGCGCACCGAGCGAGCGCCTGCTCGATCGCAGCCCGAGCCGTTGCGACAGTCGCGGTCTGTCCCTCCGGCGTCAGCGTCCAGAGCTGTGCGGCGAGCAAGCTTGTCCGTTGCGGATGACCAGCGCCGACAGTGGCGATGACCTTCGCGGCCTCGCCGGCGTCGCGGCGCGTGTCCGCGAACCGTCGTGTGATCTCGCCGGCAAACAGAACCGGGTCGATCGGGCCGACGGTGACGCTTGCCGCGTGCTCGCTCCACAAGCCGGGCTCTGTAAACGACAGGCGCGGACCGGCGAACGCATAGGTGACACGGTCGCTGCTGCGCTCGCGGACGCGCGTGAGCACGTCAACGATCGCCGGGATGTCAAGCGCGTCTTGAACCTCGTCGAACGAGAGTGCCGAGCGGCTACCGCCGTTCTCGGCGGCTTCCGCGGCGACGAGGAGCAGTGCCTCGGCCCGCGTGGCGGGGTCGTTGGC
>DATCNP010000066.1:0-1640 GCA_036565205.1 Solirubrobacteraceae bacterium
ATGCAGCCTCAGGTGGGCAATGGGAGGAAAAGCGGACTGCTCGTGTCGGTTAGTGCTCACCACAGGTGCATTAGACAGCCTCGGCGATCCCGGCCGTCGCAGCGCGCATGGGCTCGGAGCTCATCCCGTGTCAAACTAGAGCGCGGTGATGCGCGAGACGCTTCCTCGCTTCGACCTGTACGCGGAGCTCGAACTCGCGCGCGACGCGAACCTCGACCTCATCGAGGCAGCCTACCGCTTGCTCGTCAAGCAGCATCATCCCGACGTCGCCGCGTCCCAGGACGATCGGCGGATCAAGCGACTCAACACCGCGCGCGCCTGGCTCAAGGACCCCGCGCTGCGGCGCCGCTACGACGCGGCGCGCTCGATCGACGGACCCGCTGCTCCTCGCGCACCGGCCCGGGCCACATTCGGGATCCACGCGCGGCAGGTCCGGGAGTTCCTGTCGGAGGTTCGAGCGCTCGATCCGTACCGAGCGCGCCAGGTCTGGGACGGTCGGGCCGTGGCGCATGCGAAGGGCTATTCGAAGGCGCGCCAGCGCGCATTGGATGCGGCGAGCGGACAGCGCGAGCACGAGTTCCTTCTCGCCCGGGAAGCCGCGTCGGTCATCGCCCGAGGCCAGCTCGGCGACACGCTCTTGACCGAGCGGGTCCTCGATGTCGTCGCGGACGTCGCCGGCGCAATCACGATCCGTGACCTCATCTCTGGCCGCGATTTCGAGCTGCTGCTCCTGCCCTGGCGGTGGCGCGGCAAGCCGGTTGCCGTTCGGCCGCTCGATCTCGCGCGTCCTACGGTCGTTGGACAAGCGGTTGCCATGGCAGCGCCGCCGGCCGCCGCTGTGGCCTCACCCCTTCCGACACCTCGAATGCCTCTGACGGCAGTCGAGCCTCTGCGGGCCGTACCCGCGCTGTCTGCGACTCCTGCTTCCGTCGGGCGCCGAGGCACGGGGACATCGATCCCCCGGCCCGCGATCATCGCGCTCATCGCGGTGATTGCGGTCGCGAGCGGGATCGCGCTCCTGAACCTGCCGGCGCGTGACGGCGGAATCGTCGACATCACGGGTGCACCGAAGTCGACCCAGGGCCTCGGGGGCGTGGCGGTCCTGCCAGCCGGGTCGACAGCCAGCTCGGCGTCGCCGTCGCTCGTCGAATCCGCTGCGCCGACGGCGACGATCGGAGCGAACGGCACTGCCGAACCGATCTTCGTGCCGCCTCACTTCCCTACCCCGGCGCCGTTGCCGACGCCAGCGAGCTCATTCGATCCAGCGCCGACCTCGCTCCCGACATCGACCCCCGCGCCAACACTGGTTCCGACGCCGACCCCGAGTCTCGCTCCCACGCCGACCCCAAGTCTCGCTCCCACGCCGACCCCGGCCCCGACGCCTACGCCTGGGCTGATGTGCACGGTCCCCAGCCTGATCAACATCCAGACCAGCTCGGCGCAATCGCACTGGTTGAACGCCGGCTTCACCGGGACCGTGATCTTCGAGCCGCCGGTCCCGCCGGCCTACAAGATCGCCTGGCAGAGCCTGACCGCTGGCACGTCCAAGCCCTGCACGAGCGGGATCACCGTTCGAAGAACGGCCCCCTGAACGCGCATCGGGAGCCCAAATGGACGCGCCCGCGGACGCCGTGGCTCGC
>DATCNP010000067.1:0-11753 GCA_036565205.1 Solirubrobacteraceae bacterium
GAGCGCCAGCGGCTTCTGGACTACGCGAGCGAGCACGGAATCGCGCTCGACGAGCGTCGCGCCGGGCGCGCCGTCGCCGCCGGGCGGGGGGACGAGCTGTGGGAGCGCCTGCATCAGCCGAGCACCCGCTCGGAGGCCGGCGCCGGAGCTACTTGACGGTCAGGGTTCCCTTCATCCCGGCGGCGGCGTGACCGGGAACCGTGCACAGGAACGTGTAGGTCCCGGGCTTCAGGCTGGCGCTGACCGTCGAGGTGCCGCCGTTGGCCACGAGCGCGCCCGTCTGCTGGACCCCGTTGCCCTGGATCGCGATGTCGTGCGTGACCGAGGACTTGTTCAACATCTTGATCGTCACCTTGCCGGCCGTGGCCCTCGCGCTCGAGGCCAGGAACTTGAGCTGGCCGGTGGGATCGGCGTCGATCTCGAGGCTGCCGTTCTTCTCCACCGCCGGCTTCTGATTGACGGCCGCGACGGCGCTCGCGAGCGAGCCCGTGTCCTGACCCGGCTTCCCGGCCACGGCGCCGACGTAGGCCGCCACGTCCTGGGCCTTCTGGCCTTTGATCAGTCCGGCCGGCATCACGCCCTGCGTGTTGGGGTAGCGGATCCAGTAATCGACCAGCCCCTGGATCGAGGTGCTCTTGACCCCGTCCGCACGGTCCTGGCGAAACGCGTCGTCCAGATTGGGCCCGATCTGTCCGCTCGAGCTGGCATGGGCCAGCGTGTGACACGAGCCGCATTTGGCGACGAACACCTGTTTCCCGGACACCAGATCGGCCGTCGGGTGCTTGATCGCGCAGCCGGCGAGGGCGACTACCGCCAACGCTCCGGCAAGCAGCGCAAAAAAGCTCCGTGGCATGCGTGCGAAGGCGTCCGTCATCAGCTTGGGGCCGCACTCTATCCAAGGCCGCGGCCCCACAGCACCGTCGGCGCTGCGCTCGCGGGGCACTGGTCTGGCTCCTGGCGCTGGTAGCATGCCGGGCGATGAGGACGCGCCAGAAGTACCGGATGCGCACGGCCTCGACGGGTCGCGAAGTCGTAATCGAGGCCGAACCCGGACACACCTACACCGACCGGGAAACGGGCGAGCCGCTCGAAGTGGTGGGCATGCTGCTGCCGCTCGCACCCACCGCGTCCGAGCTGCCCTGGGCGGTAGATCATCTGCGCTTCTGCAACTGGTGCGACCAATTGACACAAAAGGACCTCAACGACTGCCCACATTGCGGCAGACGAATGGAGCCGCTCGGGTCCTGAGGTCCCTGGGTGAGCAGATGAGCCATCTCGCTCCGAGGCCCCGGACCGCGATCGGGATCCTGGCAGCCTTGACCCTCGCGCTCGGCTCCGCCGGCTGCGGCGGGGGCTCGGCCTCGACCGACACGTCCGGCGCGCCGACCTTTACGGTCCCGACCGGCTCGATCACGCCGGCGACCAGCTCGAGCACGAGCACAACATCGACCACGTCCTCGAGCTCGAGCAGCTCGGGTTCGACCGGTACCACCCCCGCCTCGACGGGTACCCCCGCCTCGACCGGAACCACCCCTGCACCCACCGGGACGACGGGCGGGACGGGCGCGGGGGGCGGTGGCACCGGTACTACCGGCGGCGGCTCGAGCAGCGGCGGCGCCGCACCCGGGTCGGCTTTCTGCCAGCAGAATCCGGGCGCCTGCTAGAGGCCCGGCGCTCGTCCCGTGGACGCTCGTCTCCTGGGCGGGTGGGATCCTGGGCGCGCGGGATCCTGGGTGCGCGGGATCCGCGGCGCGCTGGATCCTGGGCGCGTGGGATCCTGGGCGCGGCCGCCGGTCAGTGCACGTAGTGCTTCGGGAACGGCACGTCCGTGATCTCGGTCGCGCTGTACTGCACCCGGGTCCCGGAGTAGGTGCAGAGGTATTGCGTGCTGTTGTTGACCGACAGCTGTGCTGTCTCCACTGCCGCGGCGTTCTTGCAGTTGGACGTCCGGCTCTGTCGGTAGGCGAACTGGTTCGAGGTCAGGTTGTATGACAGGACCGGCGCCCAGGTCGGCACGGTCAGGCCGATGACCTCGCCGGGCTTCACCGCCAGGGGCTTGAACTGCGTGAAGTTCGGGGGCGCCGAGAGCGGCAGCTGGAGCAGCTGCCCGAGATAGGGCAGCACATGGAACAGCGGCGTCTCCGCCACCACGGTGAACTTGTGCTTGGGACCGGGCTTGAGCACCGTGATCGCGACCTGGGGCGTGCCGCCGAAGGACACGTCGAGCTGGTGTAGGAAGCTCTTCTCGGTCTTGATGTTGCTCGAGAGCTGCGCGAGACCGACGCTGAAGGCGACGATCCAGCCGGGCCTCTTGACAGCTGTCGGATCGACGACGCCGTCGCTCTTGGACTGCACCGCGGTCGTGCGGGTGAGGACGATGAAGCACTTGGCCGGCGGCGTGTTCGGCGGACACGCGGGCTTGGCCAGCGGTGTCGACGTCGCACCGAGCTCCACGATTCTCGCCGAGGCGGCTGACGGTACGAGCCCCAGGGCGATCGGGACGAGAGCAGCGGCGAGGAGCGAGAAGCGTTTCATCATCATCATTCAACACCAACCGGAGCCTTCAAGTTGCGCCTGACGGCAACCCTGCAAGCCTCGCCGGGGCCGCGCCGGCCAGCGCCAAATGCCGGAAACCGTGGGCGGCGCGGCTGTGGCGGGCTACATCTTCGTGACGTTCACGGCCTTCGGGCCCTTGGGACCGGCTTCCTCCTCATAGGAGACCTTGGATCCCTCGGGCAGCGATCGGTATCCGTCGCCGCCGATGCCGCTGTAGTGCACGAAAAGATCGCGACCCCCGTCGTCGGGAGTTATGAACCCGAACCCCTTCTCGTCACTGAACCACTTGACGGTACCCGTTGCCATGTACTCCCCTTAGCGCAGCTACTTGCTTGACAGCGCCAGGCCCGTTTCTGGGCCCGGCAGACGCGAGAAAACGTAGCAGGGTGGGCGCCGGGCTGGAGATCACCTGAGCTGCCCGGCGGCCGCAGCGATCTCGTCGGCGTCGCCCGGCTCCGGGTTCCAAGGGAGGCGCAGTGGATCGTCGGCGTAGCGGGGGATCACGTGCACGTGGAAGTGAAACACGGTCTGCCAGGCCGCAGCGCCGCACGAGTTGAGCAGATTGACGCCGTCGGCCTGCAGGCGATCCACTGCCCTGCCGGCCAGCCGCTGAGCGGCGAGCGTGACCGCGGTCAGATCCTCTGAGTCGATCTCGCGAAGATCCTTCCAGTGCGTCCGCGGAACGACGAGCGCGTGGCCGCGCGTGGCGGGGTTGATGTCCATGAAAGCCACCGTGCGCTCGTCCTCGTCGATCCGCTGCGACGGCACCTCGCCGGCGATGATCTTGCAGAACAGGCAGTCGGGCTCGCCCACGAGGCGGAGCTTACCCGCCTCCATCGAGTCGCAGCCGGGCGAGCTGGATCGCGTCCTGGGGGGAGCTGATCTCGCCCGTGAAGCTCGCCTCCTCGAGCGTCTGGAGCAGCGAGCCGAGTTCGGGCCCGCGGGGAATCCCCAGTTCCCGCGCCAACTGGTCGCCGCGCACCGGCGGCCGCGGCGGATCCGCGCGCCAAGCCAGCGCCTCATCCATCAGCTCGCGCGCGAGCTCGAGGTGGCCGGCGATCGCGACCGTCGCTCCCGTGCCGCCGGTGGCCAGCCGGTCGGCGACGCTCAGGACCGTGACCTCGACCTCGACCGGCGCGCAGGCCTTCAGGTACCGGTAGACCGCGCGACGCGGCAGCGGCGCCTCGTGGACGAGAAAGCCGAGCCGTAGGTGGTTACGGGTCAGGCCGGCCACGTATTCGCACAGGCGCTCGCTCGCCCGGAGCCTGCGCAGGATCTCGACCGCGGTGCCGGCCCCCGCCTCGTCGTGACCCATGAACGTGACCCGGCCGGTCGGCGTCACCTGACGGGTCTGCGGCTTGGCGATGTCGTGCAACAGCGCCCCGAAGCGCAGCGCCTGCCCGCGTGTGAGCTCGTCGGCCAGCGGCTCCTCGAGCACGGCCCGCACGGCGGGTGCGGCATCGGCGAACACGGGCTGGAGGTCACCCTCGAGCTCCACCGTCCGCGCGAGCGCGTCCAGCGTATGGTCGTAGACGTCGAGATGGTGGAAATGGCTCTGCTCCACCCCTCGGAGCTCGAGCAGCTCGGGCAGCACGACAGCCGTCGCCCCGACGCTCTCCAGCATCTCGATTCCGCGCACCGGGCGCTCTGAGACGAGCACCCGCTTCAGCTCGGCGAATATGCGCTCCGCGGCGACCCGGTGCAGACCGGGCGCGGCGCTCCGCGCGGCCTCGATGGTCGTCGCGTCGACCTCGAATCCGAGCTCGCAGGCCAGCCGTGCGACTCGCACCGTCCGCAGCGGATCACGCTCGAATGCACCCGGCGAGACCATCCGCAGACGTCGCGACCGCAGATCGGCCAGGCCGCCGAACGGGTCCACGTAATCGCCACCGGCGAGAGGCTCGGCGATCGCATTGATGGTCAGGTCGCGCTGGGCGAGGTCCTCCTCGACACTCGCGCCGAGCAGCGGGATCAGGTCGACCTGCCAGCGCCGGTCGTGCGCCACGACGCGCCAGGCTCCGAAGCTTTCCGACAGCGCGAAGGCGTGCCCGCCCGCGGATTGCCCGAGCGAGCGGGCGATCCGAGCCGGGTCGGTCACGACGGCGACGTCGTAGTCGGTGCTCTCGCGACCCAGCAGACGGTCGCGCACGGCGCCACCGACGAGCCACGCGCGGTCGAGCTCGGCCAGCTCGCTGAGCGGCTCGCTCACGACGCGGCGACCCCGTCGCGATGATAGGACCGCGGCACCCGGGCCGAGATGCCGGACACGATCTCGTAGCTGATCGTGTCCACGCGGCGGGCGAGCTCCTCCGCACTCTGGCGCTCGGCACCGTCGGCGCCGATGATCGTCGCTCGCATGCCCACCGCGGCTGAGGTCGGCGCCCCGAGGTCGATTGTGACGTTGTCCATGCTCACGGTCCCAACGAGCGGGTAGCGCCGGCCCTCGACGAGGACGTCGCCGTTGTTGCTCAGCAGCCGCCTGACTCCGTCCGCGTAGCCGATCGGGATCGTTCCGATCCAGGTCTCCCGACTCGCGCGGTAGCGCCGGCCATAACCGACAGTGTCGCCTGCGCGCGCGAGCTTGACCGCCGCCAGATAGGAGGTCAGCTCGAGCGCCGGCTCGAGTCCGTGGCGCTCAGCATCGATGTTCATCGGATCACAACCGTAGATCGCGATCCCGCATCTGACCATGTCGAAGTGGCTCTCGGGCACGCCGATCGTCGCCGCGCTGTTGGCGGCGTGCACGACTGCGCCAGGCGCGATTACCCGGACGGCATCCGCGAAGGGACGGAACTCCTCGAGCTGCTGCGCCACGAACTCGTGATCGTCGTCCGCAGTGGCGAAGTGGGTCATCGCCCCCGCGAGCTCCAGTCCAGGCGCCGAGCCGGCGACGCGCTCGGCGACCGCGAGCGCCTCGGCGTGCTCTCTCGTCCCCAACCGCCCCATCCCGGTGTCGAGCTTGACGTGAATACGCACCGGCGCGCCGGCCCCCGCCTCGCTCACCTGCTCGATGAACCGCTCGCTCCAGGCCGCCAGCTCGGCGCGGGCCTCGATCGCCACCGGCAGTTCACAGCCGCTGATCGCCCCCATCACCAGGACCGGCGCGGTGATTCCGGCTTCCCGCAGGCCGAGCGCCTCTTCAGCGGTCGCCACGGCCAGCCGTGTGGCCCCGGCAGCCAGCGCGGCCCTCGCCGTCTGCGTCGCTCCGTGGCCGTATCCGTCAGCCTTGACCACGGCGCAAAGGTCGGCATCGCCGGACAGCCCAGCGCACAGGCGGGCGCAGTTTCGCTCGATCGCGGCCAGGTTGATCCGGGCCACCGCACGGCGGGCCACGTCAGCTCCGGGCGCCGAGCGCTCGCGGCAGCAGCTCGATCACATCCCGCGCGATCACTCCCTCGGGACCGATTCGTTCGGCGGCGATTGCCCCGGCTCGGGCGTGCACGTGAACTCCGGCGCAGGCGGCGTGAAACGGGTCCATCCCCTTTGCCAGATAGGCGCCGATCACGCCCGAGAGCACATCGCCCGTGCCGGCCGTGGCCAGCGCCGAGGAGCCGCCAGGGCTGACGGCCACGCGGCCGTCGGGGCGGGCGATGAGCGTGTCGTCGCCTTTGAGGACGACGACCGCGCTGGCCTGCGAGGCGGCTTCGCGCACCGAGCGGAGTCGGTGGGCCTGCACATCGGCGCTCTGACTGCCGAGCAGGCGTGCGAGCTCCCCGGCGTGGGGGGTCAACACAGTCGCCGCCGATCTCCCGGCCAGCGTCTGGAGTTCACCCGCGTGCGCGTTCAGGCCGTCGGCGTCCAACAGCAGAGGCAGGTCGATCGTGCTCGCGAGCTCCCGAGCCAGCTGCTTGGCCCCGTCGCCGCGCCCGAGCCCGGGACCGAGCACGAGCGCGTCCGCGCGGCCGGCACGCTCGAGCACGACCTCGGCGCCACCGGTGCTCAGCGACCCATCCTCGTCGGGCAGCGGGATCGTCATCACCTCGAGGAGGCGCGACTCGAAGATCTGGTTCAGCGACGCCGGCACGAGCGCCGTCACATAGCCGGCCCCGGCCCGCATCGCCGACTCGGAGGCCAGGCACGGAGCCCCGGTCAGTCCGATCGACCCTCCGCAGACGAGCACGCTGCCGGCCGCGAACTTCGTCGACTCGCGACCGCGGCGGGGGATCGCCGCGGTGACGCCGTCGCCGATCAGCCCGAGCTCGGCATCGAGCGGACCGCCCGCGGGGATCCCGATCTCGATCACCCGTACTGTCCCGGCGTGGTCCTTGCCCGGTGCGATCCAGAGTCCGGGCTTGGCAGCGTGAAAGGTCACGGTGGTGTGGGCTTTGACGGCGATCGACTCGACCTCCCCGGTCGAGCCGTCGACGCCGCTGGGCACGTCGCAGGCGATCACGGTCGCGGTCTCGGCCGCCTGCGAGATCGAGGCGATCGCGCTCGCAGCCGGCTCCCGTGGCGTTCCGGAGAAGCCGGTCCCGAGGATCGCGTCGACGATCCCGCTCGCGTCCGTGAGTGCTTCCACTGCGAATGGCTCTGGCGCTTTCCCAGGCAGGCGCTCGTAGTTTGCCAGCGCGTCGCCGTGCAAATCCGCCGCGTCGCCGAGCAGTCGTACGTCGACGTCTCGCCCCCACTCGCGCAGCAGGCGCGCCGCGACCAGACCGTCGCCGCCATTGTTTCCCTTGCCGCAGACGACGAGCAGCCTCCCTGTCGGGCAGCGCTCGAGCACCACCTCGGCCAGCCCGGAGCCGGCCCTCTCCATCAGCTCGATCCCGGGAACCTTGCCCTCGGTGATCGCCCACTCGTCCAGCGCCCGCTGCTGGGCGGCGTCCGGAAGGGGCTCGAGCCAATCGGGGAGCGAATTCACGGCGTCAGTCGCGGGCGCTCGGCGGACGCTCGGGGCCGGCCAGAACCGCGACGGCGGCGGCGTCTCGGCGGGTATGGGTGAGCGAGATCCGCACTCGAACATCGAGCTCCTGCGCCCGGCGCAGGGCGGCTCCATGCAGGACGACCGCAGGCGGCCCGCCGGCGGAGACCACCTCGATGTCGCGGAAGCTCCATGCGTCCAGCCCGAGCGCCTTGGCCACGGCCTCCTTCGCGCAGAAGCGTGCAGCGAGATGCTGGCCCGGCCGCGCCATCGAGGCCGCATAGTCGCGCTCGGCATCGGTGAACAGCCGCAGGGCCAACCGCGGCCGTCGCTCGAGCGCACGCTCGAGCCGTTCGATCTCCAGCAGGTCGATCCCGACCGCGCCGCACTCCATCGAAGGTCCGGGGTCGGCGGTCACTCCACCGTGACGGTCTTGGCGAGGTTCCGCGGCTGATCGACGTTCAAGCCACGAAGGCGGGCGATCCGGTAGGCGAGCAGCTGGAGCGGGATGACTGCGAGCAGTGGCGCGAGCATCCAGTCGGTCCGCGGGATCCGGATCACTTCGTCCGCGTGCTGGGCGATCTGCTCGTCGCCCTCGCTGGCGATCGCGATCACCCGTGCGCCCCTGGCCCGCACCTCCTGGATGTTCGAGACCACCTTCCCGAGTACCGGCGATTCCGTCGCGATCACGACAACGGGGGTGCTCTCGTCGAGCAGCGCGATCGGTCCGTGCTTCATCTCCCCGGCGGCGTACGCGTCGGTGGCGATGTATGAGATCTCCTTCAGCTTCAGCGCTCCCTCGAGCGCGACGGGAAGACCCACGTGACGCCCGAGGTAGAGGAAGAAGTCGGCGTCGTAGCAGCTCCGGGCGATCGGATCGACAACGTCGCCGGCACGCGAGAGCAGTTCGGTGATCTTGTGCGGCAGGCGTTTGAGGTCGGAGATCGTCGCCTTGAGCACATCCGGTTCGAGCGTGCCACGAAGCTCAGCGAGTCGCAGCCCGAGCAGGTACATCGCGACGACCTGGCTGACGAACGTCTTCGTCGCCGCCACGCCGATCTCGAGGCCCGCGCGTGTGTAGAGCACGCCGTCGGCCTGACGTGTCGCCTGCGAACCCATGATGTTGGTCAGCGCCAGTACCGTTGCGCCGCGGTCTCGCGCAGTCCTCATCGCCGCCAGCGTGTCAGCGGTCTCCCCCGATTGCGAGATCCCGATGACGAGGTCGTCCGGTCCCACGACCGGGTTGCGGTAGCGGTACTCCGAGGCTATATCCACCTCGACAGGAATCCGCGTCCATTGCTCGATCGCGTACCTGCCGATCAATCCTGCGTGATACGCCGTTCCGCAGCCCACGACCACGATCCGCTTGATCCGGGTGAGCAACGCGTCGTTGACAGCTCCGAGGTCGCCCAGATCGATCCCGACCCCTCTCGCGGCGCGCTCGCCGATTGTCTCGGCGACGGCATCGGCCTGCTCGTAGATCTCCTTGAGCATGAAGGTCTCGTAGCCCTGCTTCTCGGCCGTGGCGGTATCCCAATCGATCTCCACGGTCTCGTGCTCGACCGGCTCGCCGTCGGCGGTCAGGAACTCGACCCCCTCGGGGCGCAGGACCACCAGCTCGTCGTCGCCGATGTATTGAACGGTCCGGGTATAACGGAGAAAGGCCGGAATCGCCGAGCCGATGAACTGCTCGCCCTCGCCCCGGCCGATGATCAGCGGGCATTCGTTTCGCGCGCCTACGAGCAGACCGGGCTGATCGGCGCTCATCGCGACAAATGCGTAATGACCTCGGAGATCGGCGTACGCGAGGCGCACGGCCTCGACCAGGTCGCCGTCGTTGTACTTGGCGACGAGGTGTGCGATCACTTCAGCGTCGGTCTCGGAGGTGAACATCGCCCCCTCCTCGACGAGCTGGTTCTTCAGCGAGATGTAGTTCTCGACGATCCCGTTGACGACGATGTGGACTCGATCGGTGGTGTCGAAATGCGGATGGGCATTCTCCTGGGTGACCCGACCGTGAGTCGCCCACCGGGTATGCCCGATCCCCGCCCCCGGCGTCGGCCGCTCGGCGAGTGCCACGGAAGAGCCCATATCCCGGCCGCCGATCGCGACCCGCAGCGCACTCAGGTTGCCGACCGCGCGCACCGCGTCGATCCGGTCGCCGTTCAAGACCGAGATTCCGGCGCTGTCGTAGCCCCGATATTCGAGCTTCTCGAGGCCTTCGAGCAGCAACGGGCGTACCTTCCTGGGGCCGACGTAGCCGACGATTCCGCACATACGTGAAGACTCCTTCGTAGCTGTCGAGCCGCATTCGGCGACCCGCGTTCACCGATCTGTCCCGTCGGAGAACGAATGTCGGATCTTATCGGCCGGTAGCGTCGCCTATTTGAGCGCGACCTTGCAGAGCGTCCTCGATCGTCTTCACGAGCCGCCCGCAGACCAGGTCGGTCTCCTGTTCGCTCGGCGCTTCGACCATCACACGTATCAAGGGCTCCGTGCCCGATGGGCGAACAAGAACGCGCCCGCGCCCCTGGAGCGCGGCCTGCTCGCGCTCCATTGCGCGCAGGACGCTCTGATTCTCCATTGCCGCTGTCAGCGCTGGACGATCCTCGGCTACGACGTTGATCAACCGCTGGGGCAGCTTCGCCATCGCGTCGCGCTCCTGCAGGTCCCGTCCGCCGAGCGCTTCGAGCGTGAGCAGTGCGCTGGCGATCCCGTCGCCGGAGGGACCGAACTTGAGGTCGATGATGTGCCCGGACTGCTCGCCGCCGAGCGTCCAGCCCCGTCGGCGGAGCTCATCGAGCACGTAGCGATCGCCGACCGCCGTGGTCGCCACCTGGATGCCGGCCTTGGCCATCGCGGTGTGGAAGCCGAAGTTCGTCATCACGGTCACAGCAACCCCATCGGCGGGCAGCTCCCCCCGATCGCGGAGATGGATCGCAGCGAGGGCCACGAGCTCATCTCCATCGACCACCTCTCCCGCACGATCGACCGCCAGCACCCTGTCGCCGTCGCCGTCGAAGGCGAACGCGGCGTCGTGGCCGCCGCGGAGAACCCCCTCGATGACCGATTCCAGATGGGTCGATCCGCACCCGTCGTTGATGTTGCGGCCGTCCGGCTCGTCAGCGAGCACCTCAACCTCCGCGCCGAGGCGGCGAAAGATCTCAGGTGCAGCGCGATACGTCGCACCGTGCGCACAGTCGAGCAGAATCCGCCGCGCCGTCAGGTCAAGGTCGGCGAAGCGCACGTGGAGCTCGCGAAGGTAGTCCTCGAGCGCGCCGTGAAAACGACGCACTCGCCCGATCCGAGGCGGCGTGTGCACAGGCTGACCGAGCAGGTCCTCAATCGCATGCTCGGTCTCGTCGTCGAGCTTGAAGCCGTCTGAGGCGAACAGCTTGATGCCGTTGTCCTCATACGGGTTGTGGGAGGCCGAGATGACCGCGGCCATCTGGAAACCGTGACGCCGGACGAGCAGCGGCGCCGCCGGCGTCGGCAGCACTCCCGCGATCAGCGCGTCGCCCCCAGCCGATGTCACCCCGGCGGCAATCGCCGATTCGAGCATCTCGCCCGATTCGCGCGTGTCCCGGACGATCAGGACCTGAGGCCGCTCCTCGGGCGTGCGCGCGGTCGCCACCCGGGCCAGGCCCAGCGCCAGCTCGGCGGTGAGGAACTGCCCTGCGCGTCCACGAACCCCATCCGTGCCGAAGAGCTGGCGCGGCATGCTCGAGGAGCGGACTAGGGTCGCGGTTCGGAAATTAGTGCCACCGAATTTATGAATCGGGGCACTAGCGCTTGGAGAACTGCGGCCGCTTACGGGCTTTCTTGAGGCCGGCCTTCTTGCGCTCCTTGACCCGGGGGTCACGGGTCAAGAAGCCGCGGCGCTTGAGCTCGCCGCGGAGGTTCGGGTCGGCGGCGATCAGCGCCCGCGAGATCCCGTGGCGCAGTGCGCCGGCCTGGGCCGCGACGCCACCCCCGTGCATCTTCGCGATCACGTCCATGCGCGACTCGTAGCCGACCGTCTCCAGCGGCTGGCGAATCACGCGCCGCAGCGTGTCACGGGGGAAGAAAGCGTCGAGTTCCTTGCCGTTGATCGCGTACGTGCCCGTGCCGGGCTTCAGGATCACCCGCGCGACGGCCGTCTTGCGCTTGCCGGTCGCGGTGTAGCGAGCTCCGGCGGCGAGATCGATCGCAGCGTCGGCGATCGGCCGCGACTCATCCTCGCTCTCGGCCTGGGCGCGGGCCGCGGCGGCTTCCACCTCGGCTTCGGCGGCAGCGCGCGCCTCGGCGTCCATGAACTCGTCGCTTTCGGGGACGATGTCCGGAATCAGGTCGGCGC
>DATCNP010000068.1:0-16870 GCA_036565205.1 Solirubrobacteraceae bacterium
TCGAGCTCGAGCTCGAGCTCGAGCTCGAGCTCGCCGTCCTCGCCTGGGGCCGCGGCGCTCGCTCCCGGCTCGAGCCCGGCCCCCCGCACGGCCCGGGCCAGCAGTCGCGCCGCGGCGCGAAGCTCCTCCTCGCGGTGCGTCGCCATCACGGCGAGCCGCAGCCTCGAGGTCATCGGCGGGACCGTCGGCGGCCGGATCGCCTGGGCGAAGATGCCCCCGGCCAGCGCACGCTCGCAGATCCGCATCGTCAGCTCGGCGTCGCCGATCACCAGCGGAAGGATGTGAGTGGCGCAGCCGCTGAGGTCGAAGCCCTCCGTCTCGAGCTCCGTCCGCAGGACGCGAGCGTTGGTGGCCAGCCGCTGGACCCGCTTGGGACTCTCCTCGAGCAGCTCGAGCGCGGCCAGCGCGCCGGCCACGGCCGGCGGTGGCAGCGCGGTCGAGTAGATGAAGGTCCGGGCCGCATTCACCAGGTAGCGCGCCATCTGCTCATCGCAGGCGACGAACGCGCCGTAGCAGCCGAGTGCCTTGCCGAGCGTCCCGACGACAGCGTCGACGTGATCCTCGAGCCCGTGCTGCGCCAGCGCGCCGCGGCCTCCGGGCCCGATCGTGCCGGTGCCGTGAGCATCGTCGACCAGCGTGCGCAGCCGATGACGGTGGGCGAGCTCCACGATCTCCGGCAGCGGTGCGATGTCGCCGTCCATCGAGAAAACGCTGTCGGTGACGATCAGCGCGCCGCGGCCCTCGGCCTGCTCGATTCCCCACTCGAGGTGCTCGGTGTCGCAATGGTCATAGACGAAGATCTCGGCGCGAGAGAGACGACATCCGTCGATGATCGAGGCGTGGTTGAGCTCATCGGAGAAGATCACGTCGCCGGGACGGGCCAGGGCGGCGATCACGCCGGCGTTGGCCATGTAGCCGGAGCCGAACAGGAGCGCGCTCTCGCGGCGCTTGAAAGCGGCCAGGCGTTCCTCGAGCCGGCGGTGGATCGTCATCGTCCCCGACACCAGCCGCGACGCCCCAGCGCCGACTCCCCACCGCATCGCCGCCTCAGCCGCCGCTTCACGGACGCGCGGATGATCGGCGAGCCCGAGATAGTTGTTCGAGCACAGCAACAGGACGGGCTTGCCGTCGAGCAGCACGTGTGGGCCCTGGGGGCCGCTGACCAGACGCGTGCGCCGGCCGAGTCCCAGCGCGGCCAGCTCGTGCAGCCGTGCTTCGATCTCGATCAAGCCGCCTCCACCGGCCGTGCATCCGATGCCGGCGAGTTCATGCCGGCGCCGGCTCGCCCGCGGTTGGGCGCGCCGTCCGGCCTGTTCGGGACCGACCGCTTTGCCGAGAACCGAAGCTGCTCCGACGGGTCCCAGAGGCGAACCTCGAGCTCGGCCGCGGCCTCGGCAGGCGGAGATGAGAGCCGCTCGGGCGCCTCGCCCTCGAGCCATCCGGTCCGGTTGTCGGGCCGCGGGTTGGACCCGTTGTCGGGCTGCCGGGCGACGTTCAGCCCGAGCTCCTCGAACATCCCCCGGTCCTCCTCCGGCGTGTTGCCGAGCGTGGTCAGGAAGTTGCCCATCATCACGCCGTTGAGCCCTGCCTTCACTGCGGTGGCCTGTAGCTCTCCGAGGTTCTCGACGCGGCCACCGCAGAGACGGAACAGCGCCTCGGGCAGGATCAGGCGGAAGATCGCGATCCACTTGACCACCTCCCACGGATCCATCAGCTCGCGGTCGCCGAACTTCGTCCCCGGGCGAGGGTTGAGAAGGTTGATCGGCACGCTGGTGGGATTGATCGCGGCGAGCTCGAACGCCATCTCGACCCGCTGCTCGCGTGTCTCGCCCAGGTTCAGGATTCCCCCGACGCAGGTTTCGAGCCCGGCCTCCCGGACGGCTTCGATCGTCCGTATCCGTCCCTGGTAGCGGACCGTCGTCGAGACCTCCGGATAGTGGGACTCGGCCGTCTCGACGTTGTGGTGCACGCGCTGGATGCCCGCCTCCTTGAGCGCCAGCGCACGGTCCGCGGACATGTGGCCGATCGAGGCGCAACGCTTGAGGTTGGTGTGTTTCGCCACCAGCCTCGCGCCGGCGAGCACCTTCTCGAAGTCGCGCTTGGAGAGGCCCTGCCCCTGGGTCACCATGCAGAAGCGGTGTGCGCCTGCCGCCTCGGCGGCCCGGGCATGCTCGAGGATCTGCTCGGGCTCCATCATCGCGTGCAGCGGCGTATCTGCCTCGGCGTACTTCGACTGAGCGCAGAAGCCGCAGTCCTCCGCACATCCGCCCGACTTGGCGTTGACCAGCGAGCACATGTCGGTCGAATCGCCGAAGCGCTGCACACGGGCATCCCAGGCGCGCTGGACGAGCGCCTCGATCTCGCCGTGGTCCTCCAGCTCGCCGAGGCGCAGCGCTTCGGGAGGGTCGATCAGCGGCGGCATCATCCGGCAAGATATGAGCGCCCGCGGACGGAGCGATCCGCCGCGGGCGCGCAGGAAGTGGCTGAGTCCGGCGCCAGGTCACCCCACCCGACGCCGAACGCCCCAGATCAGCCGGTCAGTGCGATGCGTTCGGCTGGTCGTGGCGGTTGTCGTCGTCGCCGTCGCCGCCGTCGCCGTGCTCTCGGCCCTAGCAGATCCCCATCGGACTGCTGGTCACGCCCTGGTCCCGGAACCAGAAGTTCCTCGTACCGACGGTACCATGGGTTGCACAATACGCCGAATATAAGTCTTTTATGTGTTAATCGACCACAACCCGTTTCTTACCTGTCAGTGCCCTGACCAGTTCGGCGTGCGCTTCTCGGCGAACGCCCGTACACCCTCCTTGAAGTCCTCGGACGCGAAGCAGTCGCGGCGCAGCTCGATCAGGCTGTTCTCCAGCCCGGGGTCGAGCTTCGCCCGTGCCTCGAGCACGGCCGCGATCACGCGCTTGTTGCCGACCTGGGCCAGGGGGGCGTTGCCAGCTATCTCCACCGCCAGCTGCAGCGCCGTGTCCGCGAGCTGCTCGGGCTCGGCGAGCCTGTTCACCAGCCCCCACGCGCACGCCGTGGCGGCGTCGATGTTGGAGCCAACCAGGAACAGCTGCCGCGTGCGCGGAGCGCCGATCGCGTCGATGAACTTCCGAATTCCGGTGTGTGAGTAGACGAGCCCGAGCTTCGCCGGCGGCATGCCGAGTTTGATCTTCGTGGCCGCGATGCGCAGGTCGCAGGCCAGCGCGAGCTCGAGGCCGCCGCCGATCGCATGACCGTTGAGGACCGCCAGCGTGGGGAACGGGTAGGCCTCGAGCGCGTCGATCGCCGCCGCAAACGGATTCGCGACAAGCTTCTCGGCCTCGTCCGCGAACACGGAATCCGGCAGCTCGCCGATGTCGTATCCGGCCGAGAAGATCCGCGCTTCGCCGGTCACGATCACGCACCGGGAGTCGAGCTGGGGCATCGTCCGGGCGAAGCCATCGAGGATCGCCTGATCGAGCGCTCCGCGTCTGTCCGGGTTCGAGATCGTCAGCCGCGCGACCCCGGCAGCCGGCTCGTCCACCAGCAGCCGTCCGCCGCCCGGCCGTCCGCCGGTCGGGTTCTCCTCTCCTGGCCGGCTAGTCGAGGACAACGAGCGTGTCGCCCTCGGAGACCGACTGGCCCTCTTGGCAGCGAATCTCGCTCACCACGCCGGGATCCTCGGCTTCGACGGGCATCTCCATCTTCATCGACTCGAGGATCACCACCGTGTCGCCCTCCTGGACATTGTCGCCAACCTCGACTTCGATCTTCCAGACTGTGCCCGTGATGTGGGCCTCGATGTCCGTCACCGCACCCTCCTGTGCTCGTGGACCGCTGCGGAGAATAGCCCCCAGTTTCCGGGTTCAGTCCGAGCCGATCGCTTGACTTACATCCTCCAGGTAGTTGGATCGAGGAGCTACCACAGGATGCTCGGGCCCAACGTGTTCATCAGTTCGTGCTCCCGCCGTCAGCTCGCGCGACGTCGCCCGGCTCGGTTTCCGGTCGGCCAGCTTGGAGGCGCGGTCCTGGCGGTCATGCTCGTGCTGGCGCTCGCCGCGTTCGCGCTCGGACACGGCGGCATCTGAGTCTCCGTCGGCTCGGGGATAGGCTTCACGCCCCGTGATCCTCGCGATCGACCAGGGCACCACGGGAACGACCTGTCTGGTGTTCGACGAGCAGGCGGAGCTGATCGGCCGCGCCTATCGCGAGTTCGCTCAGCACTTTCCGAAGCCCGGTTGGATCGAGCACGACGCAGAGGAGATCTGGGATGTGACGCACGCGGTCGCGGGCGCGGCGATCGCCGACGCCGGGCTGCGCCCCGGTGAGCTGCAGGCCGTCGGGATCACCAACCAGCGCGAGACGGTTTGCGTCTGGGATCGCAACACCGGCGAGCCGCTGCACCGCGCGATCGTGTGGCAGGACCGTCGCACGGCGGCGCGCTGCGACGAGCTGCGCTCTCAGGGACACGAACCGCTGGTGCGCGAGCGGACGGGCCTGGTGCTCGACCCGTACTTCTCGGCGACCAAGATCGAGTGGCTGCTGCGCAACGTCGAGGGCCTGCCGGATCTGATGCGCCAGGGCCGAGCCGTGTTCGGGACGATCGATGCCTGGGTGATCTTCAAGCTGACCGGCGAGTGCGCGACGGACGCGTCGAACGCATCGCGCACGATGCTGCTCGACATCAGGTCCGGGCGCTGGGATCCCGAGCTGCTCGAGCTGTTCGGTGTCGACGAGCGGGCGTTGCCCACTGTCGTGGCCAGCAGCGGCACGATCGGGCTCACGCGCCCCGAGGCGCTGCACGGCCACGAGGTCCCGGTCGCGGGGGTGGCCGGAGACCAGCAGGCGGCGCTTTTCGGCCAGGCCTGCGTCGACCCCGGGCTGGGGAAGAACACCTACGGCACGGGCTCGTTCGTGCTCCAGAACTCCGGCTACAGGGCTCCGGCTGCGGCCGAGGGCCTGCTCTCCACGGTCGCATGGCAGATCGGCGACCGTCTCGCCTACGCGCTCGAGGCGGCGATCTTCGTCACCGGCGCCGCCGTCCAGTGGCTGCGCGACGGGCTGGAGATCATCGACGCCGCCGCGGATACCGAGCGGCTGGCCGGATCCCTGGAAGGAAACGACGGCGTCTACTTCGTCCCGGCACTCACCGGGCTCGGCTCTCCGCACTGGGATCCCTATGCGCGCGGGACGATCGTCGGCCTGACCCGCGGCAGCACGCGTGCGCATCTCGCGCGCGCGAAGCTCGAGTCGATCGCCTACCAGACCCACGACGCGGTCCGGGCGATGCAGGAAGCCAGCGGGATCGAGCTGAGCGAGCTGCGCGCCGATGGCGGCGCAAGCACGAACGACTGGCTGATGCAGTTCCAAGCCGACATCCTTCCGGTGGTGCTGCCGGAGATCCCCGAGGTCACGGCGCTCGGGGCGGCCTACCTCGCCGGTGTCGGAGTCGGGCTATGGACGATCGACCATGTCAGCGAGAGCTGGCGAGACCGGCGACGTTTCGAGCCGTCCATGGGCGCCGACGAGCGGGAGACGCTTCTGCACTCCTGGCGCCGGGCGCTCGATCGAGCGCGCGGCTGGGAGGAGGCGTAGATTGAGACTGCACCCATGGCAACGGATGACGCATCGCTCGATCTCGATCTGATCGCCGCATCGTTGCGCGTCGACGCGAGCGACCTCGACGCGTTCGTCGAGTCGCTGGCGCTCAAGCTCGAGGAGGTGCTGCCCTACGGCGTCCGCGTCGAGCGCCGCCGCTCGGGCCTGCGGGGCCCGAAGCTCGTCCGCCGGATGGCGGTCGACGCCGGCGGCCTGCGATTCGAGCTGCGCACCGACAACGGCGCCATCGATACGCGCTGCTCGCGGATGTCGGGAGGGATCGTGCTCAAGAGCGAGTCGGTCGAGGTGGACGCGTGGCTCGCGGCGCTCGGGGAGGCGCTCGCGGACGAAGCGCGGCGGAGCGAGACAACCAGGCAGGCGCTCGAGCGCCTGCTGCTGCGATAGGAGTGGACCGGATGGGATTTCTGAAACGCGACGGAGACGACGACGCCAAACAGCCGCAAGTCGAGGAGCAGGTCGCCGTGACCGCCGGAAACGGGTCGCCCGCCGAGGGGCCTCACGCGGGCGCCTACGAGTCCGGGTCGCTGGCCGGGATCCCTGCGTCGGGGCGCGGCCGGATCGAGCGGATGAAGAAGGACGTCGCAAGTGGTTTCTTCACCAGCGACCTCTCGATCAACGAGTTCCTGCTCGTCAAGGAGGCCGGCTTCGAACCGCTGGGGCTGGTCCTGGGCAGCTCGATCTACCACATCGGATTCCAGCAGGCGAGCTGGAACCAGAACCAGGAGATGGGGGTTCTGACCCAGGCGATGTACCACGCGCGCGAGCTGGCGATGACGCGGATGGAGGAAGAGGCCGACCAACTCGGGGCCGACGGCATCGTCGGCGTCCGGCTCGACATCGGGCGCTACGAATGGGGCGCGGACCTGGCCGAGTTCATCGCCGTCGGGACGGCGGTGAAGCATCGCGATGGCGTTCTGCACCGGGCGCCGAACGGACGTCCGTTCACGTCAGACCTGAGCGGCCAGGACTTCTCGACCCTGCTGAGAACCGGCTACCGGCCGGTCGGGCTGGTGATGGGCAACTGCGTCTACCACGTCGCCCACCAGGGGCTGCGCGCCGCCTGGAAGCAGATCGGCCGAAACCAGGAGATGCCGATGTACACCCAGGCCCTGTACGAGGCGCGGGAACTGGCAATGGAGCGGATGCAGAACGAGGCGACAGAGCTTCAGGCTCGCGGGATCGTCGGTGCCCAGATCATCGAGCGCAGCCACGGCTGGGGCTCGCACGTGATCGAGTTCTTCGCCCTCGGCACCGCCGTGGTGCCGGTCCGCGAGGATCACCCGATCGAGAAGCCCGCGATGGTGCTGCCACTGACCGGCTAGCTGGCTTTCGCTGAAGCGATGACAGACGTAGAGCTCAAGCCGCAGGTCTACAAGGACCCCCGGCCGCCCGAGTACTTCGCTCCCTTCCACGAGCGCGTCCGCACGCGCGAGCCGGAGGCGAAGTCCTACGAGGTCGTCCGGATCCTCACGATCCTCTACGCCCTGATCACCTTCCGGGCGCGGGGCTACGGAAGCGAGAACGTGCCCAACGGGCCGGTGATCATCGCACCCAACCACGCCTCGTTCATGGACCACTTCTTCTCCGGGGCATTCATCCGGCGCCGAATTCAGTTCATGGCCAAGTCACAGCTGTTCAAACCCGGCCCGAGCCAGTGGATCTACAGCCACGGCGGCGTCTTCCCGATCCGCCGCGGCCACCACGACGAGGAGGCGTTCATCAGCGCCTTCAAGATCCTCGAGCGCGGCGGGGCGATCGGCATGTACCCGGAGGGAGGCCGCACGCGGACCGGGAAGCTGGCCGATCAGGCGCGCGCAGGGATCGGCCGGCTGGCGCTCGAGTCCGGTGCGGCGATCGTGCCGGTGGCGATCCTCGGCTCGCACCAGGTGCGCAACTGGAAGCGTCTCCAGTTCCCCAAGGTGACGATCCAGTATGGAGAGCCGTTCAAATTCGAGGTGGTGGAGAACCCATCGCGCGGGCAGCAGCAGGATGCGGCCGACTACATCCTCGGGCGCATCAGGGAGATGCACGACGAGCTCGAGCGAACCGGCCGGCGCGGCGCGATTCTCGCCGCACGGGCGCGGGCTCGGAGCGCGCAGCCCGCTCGAGAACAGCGCGCCGGCTGAGGCCGCGGCGCGTCGGTCAGGGCCGCCCGACCCCCTACGCGGTCGCGATGCCGGCAGCCTCGGCCAGCCCGAGCTCCTCGATCGCGGCTTCGCGCATCTTGTACTTCTGGACCTTGCCGGTGACGGTCATCGGGAACGAATCGACGAACTTCACGTAGCGGGGAACCTTGTAGTGGGCGATCCGCCCCTGGCAGAACTCGCGCACCACGTCCTCGGTCAGCTCGGCGTCCGGACGAGCGATGACCCACGCCATCAGCTGCTCCCCGTAGCGCTCGTCGGGGACCCCGATCACCTGCACGTCGGCGATCTGCGGGTGGCTGTAGAGGAACTCCTCTATCTCCCTGGGGTACACGTTCTCGCCGCCGCGGAGGATCATGTCCTTGATCCGTCCGACGACCCGCACGTAGCCCTGCTCGTCCATCGTTGCGAGGTCGCCGCTGTGCATCCAGCGCGCCGCGTCGATCGCCTCGGCGGTGCGATCGGGTTCGTTCCAGTAACCGCGCATCACCACGTACCCCCGGGCCAAGAATTCTCCGGGCTGGCCGCGCGGCACCGTGTTGCCGGTGTCCGGGTCGATGATCTTGATCTCCGTGTGGGGCATCACCTGCCCGACCGTCGAGCACCGGTTCTCGAGCGTGTCGTCGGTCCGTACGAAGGTCGTCACCGGCGAGGTCTCTGTCATCCCGAAGGCGATCGAGATCTCTTTGATCCCCATCTCGTCCGCGACCTGCTTCATCACCTCGACCGGACACGGGGAGCCGGCCATGATGCCGGTGCGCAGGGAACTGAGATCGAAGCTTCCGAACGCCGGGTGCGCCAGCATCGCGATGTACATCGTCGGGACGCCGTACAGGCTCGTGCAGCGCTCGTCCTGGCAGGCGCGAAGCGTCGCCTCGGGATCGAACGTCTCGGCCGGGTAGACCATGCAGGCGCCGTTGGTGGTGGCGCCGAGGTTGCCCATCACCATCCCGAAGCAGTGGTAGAGCGGGACGGGCAGGCAGATCCGGTCCGCGTCGGTGTAGTGCAGCATGCTGGCGACGAAGCGGGCGTTGTTGAGGATGTTGTGGTGGGTGAGCGTCGCGCCCTTGGGGAACCCGGTGGTGCCGCTCGTGTACTGGATGTTGATCGGGTCATCGAAGTCGAGCCCGTTCATCACATCCCGCACGTCGTGCTCCGATGCGCCACCGGCGCTGAGCTCCTCCCACTCCGCGCTGCCGAAGAAGACCGCCCGCTCGAGCGCCGGCAGCGCGTCGCGAACGCTGGCCACCATCTCGGCGAAGTCGCTTCCCTTGCACTCGGGGGCGGCGAAGATCCAGCGCGTGCCCGACTGCCCGAGGACATACTCGAGCTCGGAGGCACGGTAGGCCGGGTTGATGTTGACCAGGATCACTCCGAGCTTCGCGGTCGCGTACTGGACCAGCGCCCACTCGGCCCGATTGGGACTCCACACGCCGACCCGGTCGCCGCGGCGCAGGCCGCCCGACAGCATCCCTCCGGCCAGGCGGTCAACCGCCTGGCCAAATTCCGCATAGGTGTAGCGCACGCCCTGGTGGCATGAGACGAGCGCCTCCGCGTCGGGGACTCTGGCAATCGTCCGCTCGAGGTTGTGCCCGATCGTCTCGCCGAGCAGCGGCTGGTCGGCGATCCCGTTCGCGTAGGACAGCATCATCGTGGTCTCCTTCCTCGCGTTGCCGCGATCCTACCCCCACGCGCTGTAGCTTGTCGCCGCTGATGGCCCTGTTTCGCGATCACCTGCTCGAGGGGCACCGGGTGGCGCTGGGCGGCGGCGCCGTCGAGCTGGTCTCGCCGCTGCGCCGCCTTGGCGCTGACGTCGCGGAAATCCCGGCCGGGGTCCTGCTCGACGAGGACGCAGCGCGCGCCTGGGTCGATGCCGACTCGCCGATCCACGCACTGGTTCACGACGCCGGCCCGGCGTTTCGCACGCTGGGCCTTCAGCCGGCGCTCGAGCAGGCCTGGATCGCCACCCGCGCGG
This sequence comes from Solirubrobacteraceae bacterium, assembly GCA_036565205.1. Taxonomy (GTDB): domain Bacteria; phylum Actinomycetota; class Thermoleophilia; order Solirubrobacterales; family Solirubrobacteraceae; genus Palsa-465. The sequence goes on from DATCNP010000068.1 coordinate 9,709, forward strand.
TCGCGACGGGGGCGCTGATCCCGTCCGGCGCGGGCGGCAAGCTGATCCTGCTCTGTCCCCGGCCCGACGCCGGTCTCCACGCCGACGCCGCCCGGGCGGCGCTCGAGAACCTGGCTCGGACGCTGTCGGTCGAATGGGCGCGCCACTCGATCACCACGGTGGCGGTGGCACCAGGGACCACGACCATCGCTCAGGAGCTGGCCACGTTCGTGTCCTTCGTGCTCTCCCGCGGTGGGGACTATCTCAGCGGCTGCCGGCTCGACATGGGCGTCGTACCGATCGCCGGCACGCCGCCGGAGTGAGCACCCAGCCACGAGCAGAGCTCGTCGAGCACCGCGCCCTGCTCGGGTTCGTTGAGGATCTCGTGGTAGAGACCGTCGAAGGACTTGACGGTCACGTCGGCTGAGCCGATCCGGTCGCCGACCATCAAGCTGCCCGACGGCGGGCAGATGCGATCCGCGGTCCCGTACAGGATCAGCGTCGGGCACCTGATCGCGCCCACGGAGTCGGGAAACGACTCCACCGCGACCGCCAGCTCGGCCACCGTACGCGCCGGCAGCTTGCCGTGGTGGACCAGCGCATCGGACTCGTAGGCGCTGACCACCTCGGGGTCGCGGCTCACCAGCGAGGCGTCCACGGCGATCAGCCCGAACTTCGGCGCCACCGTCGAGAGCAGCTTTCCGGTGAGTCGCATCAGCGGCGACGCCGCCTCGAGCGCGGCCAGCGGAGCCGAGAGGATCAGGCCGGCGAGGCGATCCTGGTGAGCAGCCGCGTAGCACAGCGAGACCGTGCCACCCATGCTGTGGCCGAGCATGAAGATCTCGGCCGAGGGGTGCCGAGCGGCGACGCGGAGGACCAGCGAGTCGAGGTCGGCCACTGCGTTGTCCATCCGGTCGATCAGCGCTCGGGCGCCGCCCGAGCGGCCGTGGCCACGATGGTCCAGGGCGTGCACCGCGTATCCGCCGGCCACCAGGCGCGCGGCGACGTGGGGGTAGCGTCCGCTGTGCTCGCCAGCCCCGTGGACGATCACCACCGCCGCTCGCGGCTCGATCTCGGGAAGCCACGACTGGCAATAGATCTCGAGCCCGCCCGCTCCCGCGAACCGGGCCTCCTCGTGGATCAAGCGCCCTCCTGCGCCCAGGGCACGACGACCGCGTCCTCGTGCGGGGAGTCGCGGGCGACGACGTATTCGGCCGCGTCCTGCTCGGAGGTGTTCTCGAGCACGTGGGTCTCGCGCGGCGGGACATACACGAGGTCTCCGGGCTCGAGCATCACCTCCTGCTCGAGCCGGTCGCCCCAGCGAACGCGCAGCTGGCCCGCCAGCATGTACACGGCGCTCTCGCATCCCTCGTGGTAGTGCGGATGCGAGCGAGTTCCCGGCGGGACCCGGAACACGCCGAGGTAGATGTTCTGCGCCCCCGCCGTTGCCTGGGAGATCTCCGCGCCGCCGAGCACGCCACGTGGCACCTCGCGATCAGGACCCGGCTTGACCACCCTCATTGACGGCGAGTCTACTCGCGGGGCTTGACCTCGATCTGCAGTGGCGCCTGGTGCGCCGCCTCGTGGTCAACCTGGAGCGTCGTGTGGTGCAGGCCGAATCGCTGCTCGACGAGCTGCTGCAGCACGCGGCGCCGGTCGTGGCAGTCGTCGCCCGCCCGTACGACGACGTGCGCCGAGAGCGCGGGGAAGCCGGAGGTGACCTCCCAGACGTGCGATCGTGGACCTCGACGACGCCGGGCTGTGCGGCCAGCGTGCGACCGACCTCGTCGGGATCGATGTCAGCCGGCGCGGCCTCCATGAACACCCTCCCCGAGGCCTTGAGCAGTGCGTAGGCCGCGCGCAACATCAGCGCCGAGATCACCAGCGAGGCAACCGCGTCGGCGCGCTCGAAGCCGGTGGCAAGGATCACCACGGCGGCGACCGCGGTGGCCAGGAAGCCGTAGAGGTCGGTCAGGATGTGGCGGTAGGACCCCTCCACGTTAAGGCTGCGCCGGCCCTCGCCCCGGCCGGCCAGGATCCGCGCCGCGACGACATTCACCGCCGCCCCGGCGATCGCGACGATCAGCACCGGCGTCGCGTCGACCCTGGGCGGCGAGACGAGGCGCGAGATCGCGTCGAGCACGATCACCACGCTCAGCACCAGCAGCGTCACGCCGTTTGCCTGCGCGCTGAGGATCTCGACCCGGCCGAGGCCATAAGTCATCGCGCCGCGGGCGGGTCTGGCCGCCAGCTTCGATGCCCAAAGCGAGATCGCCAGCGCGGCGGCATCGGTGAGCATGTGGGCCGCGTCGGAGAGCAGCGCCAGCGAGGAGGCCAGCAGCCCGGCCACCACCTCGGCGAGCATGAACGCCGAGATCAGTACGAGCGCTGAGCGCAGGGCGCCGCGGTCCGCGTCGCGGTGCCCGCCGTGCGAGTGCCCGTGGGCCATCGCCGGATCGTAGAACCCGGTCGCGGGGCGTCAGTTGACCGACGGGTCGGGCGGCATCCGCGCGACCAGGGCGTAGCTGCCGCCCTTGCGCTCGAGCACCCCCGGCCAGAGCTCCAGCGGCCGCTCGGTGAAGGCATCCTCTCCGCGCGCCGGCTCGAGGATCCAGTCGCCGAGCTCGAGCTCGGAATCGAGCTGCTCGGGTCCCCACCCCGAGTGTCCGACGAACGCCCGCCCTCGCCGTAGGCCGGCCGCGCGCTGCTCCATCGGGGTCCCGGTCGAGAGCACGCCGATGTCGTCGAACGCGATCAGGGCGGCGTCCGAGGCGTCCTCGAACTCGGCCAGCACGATCACCGCCGACGGCGCCACCGGACCGCCGATGTACAGCGGCTGGTCGACGTCGACCAGCGCTTCGAGCTCCGGCAAGGCCTCTTCGACCGTGGTCTCCGAGGGGCGGTTGATCACGAGCCCGAGAGCGCCCTCCTCGGTGTGCTCGACGATCAGCACAACCGTGCGCCAGAAGTTCGGATCGAGCAGGCTCGGACCGGCGATCAGGAGCTGCCCGCGGGCTGAGTCCATCAGCTGCCTGCGACCCCCATCACGCGGCCAGAGTCTCCTGCGCGCGCGTGGCCAGCAGCACTGCCTCGGCTGACTGCTCGTCCACTTCGAGGTCCAGGCCCAGGAGCTCGGCGATCACCTCGAACAGATCCACGGCGAGGCACACCTCTGGCGGTGAGGCGGCGTCCGGCGGCTGGGCGTGGAACATCTCGTCCTCGCGCCAGACGACGACCGTCGAGCCCGTTGTTGCTGTGAGCGTGAATTGCATATTCCCGACTTGGTCGAGATTTGATGCGCGATCCACGCCGGCGCAGCCCGGCTGCGGGTCGTGCCCGACAGTACTCCAGACGCCAGGGGCTCGTTGCTGAGCTGCGCCCATCGCCAGCCGCTAGTAGCGCTCCTCGCTCACCGGGACCTCGCGGCGGGTCGCGGTCGTGGTCGCCACGCCGCGTCGGCGATCCGCCCAGACGGTCATCCAGAGCACGGAGATGAACAGGCCGACGATCCCGACGATCAGGAGGATGACGCCGACTGTGTGCACGTTGAAGCCGTGCGTGGTGACGGTGACGGCGAAGCGCAAAATCGCTCCGACCGCGATCAGCAAGAGTGAGGTACCAAGTCCCATTGCGAGCCTCCACTAGTTTGCGAAGCGCCAGCGCCGAGCATCCGAGCCCGGCGCCTGAAATGCGCTCTTCACGCGTACTGGGAAGTACCCGATTGCAGGGACGTTCAATCCGTCACAGTCCCAGCGAGCGCCCCAGGATCTCCTTCATGATCTCGTCGGGAAAGCGCCCGGGAGGCGATCTTCGCGGCGGCGCTGCGTCCTCCACGTCGACCGCGCCCGGGCTCCTCGCCCTACCGTCAAGCTCTACTGGAGGCCTACTTGTTGCCCTTCGGCGTGCGGATGTCGACCTTGCGGACGGTGATCACGCCAGCGCCGCTCTGGTCGGTGCACTTGGTTGCCACCTCGCTGATCTTGCCGATCACGTTGACGCGGTCGCCGGCGAGCGGCGGGTTGGCGCCCTCGGCGAACCGCACCCTGGTGTTCGCGAGCGTGTAGGTCACGTCGTTGCCCTTGGCACCCGCGGCGTGGTGATTGGCCTTGTTCACATGAACTGTGATCGTCCCGGTGAAACGGCCAGGGTTGGCCTGGGTCGCGGCCCAGGACACGAACGTCCCCGACGCGGTGTAGGCGACCTCGTGCGGGGTGCACTTGTGCGACTTGGCCGGATTGGCCGACTGGTGGGCCAGCGCGGCTCCGGCCGGCACCGACACTCCCAGGGCGCCGGCCGCGACCAGCATCGCAAGGCTTGAAGACTTTCTCACAGGTTCCTCCTGAGATCGATGTTCCTACCCCCGAAACGTGGGAGGACCGCCAAGGTCAGGGACTATCTCGGGGCGCTAGGGCGCTGGGCCGCCGTTTCTCGCGGGACCGACGCTCGTCGGCGGTTGCGAGCCCATACTCGGTTGCCGGCTGCTTCCCCGGGGGTGCGGAGGACGTAACGCTCCGGAGCCTGTCGGAGAGCCCGACGCGGCCCGTCGCGCAGGCCGGGCTGTGCCCGAGCGGCCGGGCCTGCCACGGGATCGTGTGTGGGAAACGCGCTTGGGCGTATGTGTCCGCGCCGCCGCGCCGGCCTGGCTCCGCGCCCGTCCGCCGGTCGCTGAGCGGGGCGATCGAGCCCCGCCGTGAGCCGTGGCGCTACGAGCTCCGTTCGAGGCGGCGGCGCCGGCGCCTGTGCTCGCCCTGCCCCTCGATCCGTGGGTGGCACCGGCGGCCTTGCCCTTCCTGCCCGCGCCGGCGGGCCGCTTTGCCGCGGAGGGTCGAAAACGGCGTGCCCGAGTGACCGGCAGCGCGCCGGAGCCCCGGCGCGTGTTCCCATCGGGTCGCGTACCGCCGGCTCCGCGCCCTGGTCTGATGGCAGCAGCGGCTGTGCTGGGCGAGCCGAGCCCACCCGGGTGATCGAAGGAGCTGTGGCCGGGCGCGTGATGTGCCAGCCCAGCCACGCCCGCCGCGGCGACCAGCGCGACGGCGCCCGCAGCGAGCGTCTTCCAGGCGATCACGGTTCCAGCCGCCTTGGCGGCGGCGCCCGTGCCGGCAACCGTGGAGGCCGCGGAGACCGAGCCCGCGCCGCCGGCGGCGTGACCTGGCACCGCACCGCTCAGGTGGGAGAGGACTGCAGCCGCCGCAGCCGGCGGCAGCGCCGGGGCGAACGCGCGCAGGTCGGCCTGACGCGCGGGGATCGCGGCCGCGAATCGCTCGCAGGCCGCGCAATCGCGCAGATGTGCGCGCACACGCCGGCCCCTGAGCACCCGTCCGTCCCCATCGGAGATTCGCCTGCGCACGTCCTCACACTCCATTGCGCGCCCATCCGCGAGCTCGACCAACGCCTGGCGTGCCTCGAAGATCGCCTGCTTGGCCCCCGCGGCCGTCGTCCCGAGCGCGACGGCGATCTCCTCGTGTGGGAGACCGCTCATCTCGCGTAGCAGGAGCGCCCCGCGCAGTCGCTCTGGCAGCGTCGCGATGTCGCCTGTCAGCTGCGCCCACCGGGCACGCTCGGCAGCGCGGTCCTCCGCCGAGAGCGCGGTCGCCGAATTGGGTCCCGCATGTTCGTGCTCTGAGTCGCGTCGCCTGCGGCGGATCAGCGAAACAGCCTCGTTGTGCGCGATTCGGAAGAGCCAGGGGCGCAACGGCGCGTTGCGCCGTCCCCGCTGCAGAGCCGACAGCGCGCCGGCAAATGTCGACTGGAGCGCATCCTGCGCGTCGGTGTCGTCGCGCACGATCGACCGGCAGTACCCGTACAAGGGCTGGTGGTAGCGCTCGTACAGCACTGCAAAGGCCCGTTCGCTTCCGCGCGCGGTGTAGCGCGCCAGCAACTCGTCGCTCAACCGCGAGAGTCGCGTCGGGCCCTTCGGGGCAGATATCTGAGCATCTGCGGGGGGAGCCGCGTCGATCATCCACTCAGTTTCGGCTACGCGCGTGCTCAACGGAAGTCAGGACCTAAACGCGCGGACGCACTCACAGTCCCAGCGAGCGCCCCAGGATCTCCTTCATGATCTCGTCGGTTCCGCCGCCGATCGGACCCAGCCGCGCGTCGCGGGCGGCACGCTCGATCTCGGCGTCTCGGAGATAACCCAGTACCCCGTGGAGCTGGAGGCACTCGTCGATCACATCGAACGCGGTGCGCTGGGTGGCGAGCTTGGCGATCGTCACCTCGCGCACGGCGTCTGCGCCGGCGAGGTAGCGCCGCAGCGCCGAGTACGTGACATCGCGGCCGCCTTCGATCGAGACCGCGATCTCGGCCAGCCTGTGGCGCACGGACTGGGTGGGCGCGCCGGCCCGGACGAAGTCGAGCGTCCGCTCGAACACCACCTGCATCGCGCCGACGGCGCCGAGCGCCATCAGCAGCCGCTCCCACTGGAAGTTGGCCATGATCAGATGGAAGCCGCCGTTTTCCGGCCCGAGCAGGTTCTCCGCCGGCACGAACACGTCGTCGAAGCTGATCTCGGCCGTGTCGGAGGCGTGCCAGCCGAGCTTTCGCAGCGCCCTGGACTCGACGCCGGGGCCGCGCTCGACGATCAGGAACGAGATCCCATGATGGCCGCCCTCCTCGGTGGTCTTGACCGCGGTGACGAGCGCGTCGGCGCGCACGCCGCCAGTGATGAACGTCTTCGCTCCGTTTATCACGTAGCCCCCGTCGACCTTGCGCGCCCGCGTCCTGATCGAGGCCACGTCCGAGCCGGCGTCGGGTTCGGTGATCGCGAGCGCGGCGATCTTCTCGCCGCGGATCCCGGGGACGAGGTAGCGCTGCTTCTGCTCCTCGGTGCCGAACTTCCAGATCGGCGGCAGGGCGATCCCGTTGTGGGCCCCGATCCCGGCCGCGAGACCGCCGGACCCACAGCGCGCGAGCTCCTCCGCCAGCACAGCGTCGGCGATCTCGTCTCCGCCTCCGCCATAGGCGGCGGGGAACTTCAGCCCGAGGTAGCCCTGGGCGGCCAGCTGCCCGAAGACCTCGTTGGGGAACCAGCCGGCGTGCTCCCACTCATCGGCGTGAGGGCGCAGCTCGGCCTCGATGTATTCCCGGAGCTCCTCGCGAAGGCGCTCGTGCTCGGCGGTGAAAGGGGGTATCGGCCGGGCCCCCCCGCGCGGCCCGCTCGGCATCCAGCCTTGCTTCACTGGGC
>DATCNP010000069.1:0-15643 GCA_036565205.1 Solirubrobacteraceae bacterium
CGTCGATGGAGTCGAAGATCTCCCCGCCGCTGCCGGCCGTCACCTCGGTGCCGCCCTGGGAGCTGATGTCGTACAGGCCAACCGTAGGGGTGGCGTCGTTGGGGAACGTGGCGTGGGCATCCGTCACGCCACCGTCGGTCGAGAACTGCAGGCAGAGCTCGTCGCAGCCGCCGCCCCCGGCGGCGTGATCGACGGCCCACACCCGGTTGGGATTGGCGGCGTCCTGGGCGAGGCGTGGATTGCCCTGGAAGTTGTTGACCATCTCGGACTTCTTGATGCCGCTGGCGAAACCGTTCGAGGTCGCGTATAGCGAACCGAAGTTCTGGCTGATGATGAACCCGTCGAGCGGATTGGCGGCCAGGAAGGTGGCGTCGGTCAGGTTCGTGGGTGTGGTGTCGTTCTGCGCCACACACGTTCCCGTGCCCACCTTGTTGATCTCGGCGAACGCCGGCGTCGGCGTGTTGGCGTTGGTCGCCTTGTCCAGCGTCGAGTTGTTGCCCAGCAGGTAGACGGTGGAGCTGGAGCTCCACACCACCGCGTTCAACTCGGTCTCAGCCGCGGTTGTGGGGTTGGTGCAGTCCGCGGGCGTTTGCGGCGCTGGCACAGGCGTCCAGCGGATGCCGCCGTTGGAGGTCTGCCAGAGGTCCCCGTTGCTGGCCACCGCGTACCCGTACAGCCCGGAGGTCCCGGGGCCGCCGGCCACGTTCGTCGGCTGGAACGCGAGGTCGGTGAAGTTCTCCCCGGGGGTGATCCCGGCGCCGGCCACGAACGAGCTCCCATTGAAGTATTCGATCTTCCCGTTCGTCGTCGCGTACCAGAAGCGAGTCGGCGACTGGTAGACGATCGAGCTGATCGTGTCGGTAGTGCCGCTGGCGACCGGGGTCCAGATCGAGGCGGCGCGAGCCGCTCCGGCCGGAATGAGCAGCGCGAACACGACGACCATCAAACTGAGCCTGCGAGCAGACATTCAGCGGTCCTCCCCAGGATGGTTCGATTTGGCCCGCACGTCCCGGACCCCGCGTGCAGCGTACCGCCAATTGGCAAATCGGGGAGGGTGGTGCCGGATCCTACACTCACGGCGGATGAGCGTCGCCGATCTGCTGGAGGGCAAGCGCGTCTGCATCTGTGGCGGCTCGGGCGGGGTCGGCAAGACGACTACCTCGGCCGCAATCGCGCTCGGCATGGCCGCGCGGGGCGCCAAGGTCGCAGTCGTGACGATCGATCCGGCCAAGCGGCTGGCCAACGCGCTCGGCCTGCAGGAGCTCGACAACGAGCCGCGCCGCGTCGAGCCCGAGCGCCTGGCCGCGGGCGGCCTCGAGGTAACGGGGGAGCTGTGGGCGATGATGCTCGACCCCAAGCGGACCTTCGACGAGCTGATCGAGCGGATCGCCCCCGACCCGGAGCGGGCCGCCGAGATCAAGCGCAACCGGGTCTACCGTGAGCTGTCGACGGCCGTATCGGGCTCGCAGGAGTTCACGGCGATCGCCAAGCTCTACGACCTCGACCGCGAAGGCGACTACGACCTGCTGGTGCTCGACACGCCGCCCTCGCGCAACGCGCTCGACTTCCTCGACGCTCCTGGCCGTCTGACCACCTTCCTCGAGGGCAGCACGCTGAAGGCGCTCCTGCGCCCGACCGGGCTCGGAATGCGCGTCATCGGCCGCGGGGCGGCACCGCTGCTCTCGGCGCTGCGGCGCGTCACCGGGGTCGAGCTGGTCTCGGATCTTGCGACGTTCTTCGGACTGCTGGGTGACATGACCGACGACTTCAGCGCGCGGGCCAAGCAGGTCGAGTTGATGCTGCGCTCGCCCAGCACCTCGTTCCTGCTCGTGACCTCCGCCCAGCGGGCTTCGATCGAAGAGGCGATCTGGATGCGCAGGATGCTCGAAGAGAGCGGCCTGCCGTTCGCCGGCGTGATCGTCAACCGCTTCCATCACGACCTGGTCGGCGACAGCGAGCTCGGGGAGATCTCCGCGGAGCTGGCCAAGCGGCTGCGTCCCGAGCTCGCGCGCCGCGTCGCCGAGAACCTGGCTGACTACCACCTGCTCGCCCGCCGCGACGAGCTCGGCCTGGAGCGACTCACTGCCGAGCTCGACGGTCGCCCGCTGCTGGCGGTCCCCCAGCTCGACGACGACGTGCACGACGTCGAGGGGCTGCTCCGCGTCCACCGCTACCTGTTCGCCTCCGAGGCCGAGCGCGAGCGCCTGATCGCCGACGTCGTGGCCTGAGGCGACGCCCGAGGCCCGGTCCTCAGATCGCCTCGAGCAGCGGCTCCCAGGGCCCGGTGCCCGTCCAGCTCGACCAACCTAGGACCACGCCCTGCCACTGGTCCTTGTCGACCGGACCGGCGGAGCTCATCATCCTCAGCCGGCGCTGATGCAGGAGCTCCCAGACCGCGCGCTCGCAGAGGTCGAGTCGCTCACTCGGGCGGCGGTCGGGATGCAGCTCGCCGGCGAGCGCGATTATCTCCCGCAGCGGCACGCCCTCACCCTCGCAGCGGTCGACGATGCGGTTCTTGAACTCCTCTAACACGGCCGGTGCCGAGCTGGAGGCCCGCACGGAGCTCAGCACGTCCGAGGTCACGTCCTCCCCGGTGCGGGTGACGTTCGCCCAGCCGCGCCCCAAGCCGATCTCCTCGGGCCGGAGCGCCGGCCCGTCATAGATCGTCAGCTTCGCCTTCCGCGGCGACCAGCGGCGGTCTTCGAGCTCCACCTCGGCGCCGGCCAGCCACGGTTCGACGATCCTGCCGTACAGGTCCTCCTGGGAGAGGTTGAAGGCACGCGTCGAGTGGGGGAACTGACGCAGCTCGACATGGAACATTGGCCAAGGATCGCATCTCGACGCGAGCCGCCTCGATAACCGCGGAGTAACAACCGGTTCACGGTCGAGCAACCTTGCGCGGGCCGCCGTGGAACTATTCTGAGCGGCGGGATCTGCCCCGCCCTGTCAACCCACCGGAGTAACGGGAGGCCGAATGTTGCGCAGAGGAATCCTCGTCCTGCTGCTGAGCGCGTTAGCAGGATCGATAGCAACCGTCTTACTCGCCGGCGCGGCAAGCGCAGGCGATTTCCATCACCGCCACGACGGCGATCGACGCGAGGCCCGGACTGCAACGCCGATCAAGCACATCGTTGTGATCTTCCAGGAGAACGTATCTTTCGATCACTACTTCGGGACCTACCCGAACGCCGCCAATACCGATGGACAGCACTTCACCGCCGCAGCCGGCACGCCGGCCGTGGGCGGGCTGGCGCCGGCGACGTCGACCTCGCTGCCCTCGCGGTTGCGTCATGCCCGGAACCTGCTGGTCAGCAACCCGAACACGAGCCTGCCGATGCGGCTCGACAGCACCTCGACCGGAAAGGCCGGCGGCCCCGGCGGTCAGCTGACCTGCGACCAGGACCACAACTACAGCGATGAGCAGCAGGCGACCGACAACGGGCTCGAGGACCACTTCGTTCAGAGCACCGGCACCGACGGCGGATCGCTGTCACCGTTCGGGACGCCGTGCAACGCCGCACAGGTGATGGACTACTACGACGGCAACACGGTCACCGGGCTGTGGAACTACGCCCAGCACTTCGCGATGAGCGACAACTCGTACGGAGTCACGTTCGGGCCTTCCGCGCCGGGCGCAATCAACCTCGCGTCGGGCGATACCGGGAATGTCGACACGGCCCACATGGTCGACAGCCCGCCGGTCTCGACGTCCACGTCCCCCAACGGCGACCTGACGCCGGACGGGCAGGGTGGGTTCTCACTGACCAATGACGCTCAGCCCTATTGGGACGACTGCTCGACGCGGGACGCCGCCGGCCTGACCGGCCAGAACATCGGCGATCTGCTGAACCGCGCCGGAGTCTCCTGGGGCTGGTTCGAGGGCGGCTTCCGTCCGACCACGAGCTTCCAGCAGGCGCTCGCGGCCACGCACGCGACCGGTCAGCCGACCAGCACATTCACGCCCGACCAGTTCGCCAAGGCCGGGTTCCAAACCTCGGTCCCGCACTCCTCCAACCAGGGACTGTGCGACGCGGTGCACCCCGTCGGCCCCGCCGTCGGTGGCACCGGCCAGTTCGGCTTCAAGGACGACTACATCCCCCACCACGAGCCGTTCCAGTACTACGCCTCGACGGCCAACCCGCACCACCTCACGATCCCGACGAACGGCGGCGGCCAGGACACGCTCGCCGGGCTCTCGGAGATCGGCCGTGACACGCAGTCGTTCAACAACGGTGCGCCGCAGTTCAACACCCCCAACCACCAGTACGACACGAGCGACTTCGATCAGCTCGTGGCCGCGGTCCGGGCGCACCAGCTCCCGGCCTCGGCGCTTCCCGGCGTCACCTTCCTGAAGGCGCCAGGGTTCGAGGACGGGCACGGCGGCTACTCGGACCCCGCGGATGAGCAGCAGTTCGTCACCCGCGAGATCAACGCCCTGATGCACACGCCGGACTGGAGCAGCACCGCGGTGCTGATCAACTACGACGACTCGGACGGCTGGTACGACCACCAGTCGGCCGGTGTCCAGAACCCGTCGCAGTCGCCGGCGGACAATCTGACCAACACGACGTTCAGCGGACCGACCTCGGGCCTGTGCCTGAGCGACAACGGGGACCGGAGGTCGCTGGCCGGGGAGCAGGGCCGCTGTGGCTTCGGTCCGCGGCTGCCGATGATCCTCATCTCGCCGTTCGCCCGCAGTAACTTCGTCGACCACAACCTGAACGATCAGGCGTCGATCATCAACATGGTCGAGTTCAACTGGAACCTGCCGGCAATCAGCGGCTCGGCCGATCAGGTCCTCGCCAACAGGGATGCACGCAAGGGACTGCCGTTCGACCTCGCCGGCCTGTTCAGGTTCGACGGGTATCGCAATGCACCGCTGGTGCTGGATCCGAACACCGGCCAGCCAACCGGCAGCATCTCCCACGGGAGGCGCCACCGCTGAGCGACTGAGTAACGCTGGGGGCCGTGGGACCGGTCGTCTGAAGGGCGACCGGTCCCTACACCTTGAGGAGGCGACCACCCAGGAACGCAGAAGAGCGGGCTCAGAGCCCGCTCTTCCTCTGCGGTCGCGCTCCCCCTGACATCACTAGAGCCCCAGGACTTACGTGTTGTGCCTGGTGGGCAAACACTCCCGGCCCCTTGCGGGACCGAGTAGGGAGCGGCCTCCATCCAGCCTAGCGCGCCGAGCCGGGCACGAGGAGATGTCCACATCTGCCGCGATCGCGACCGGCGAGCCGGCCTCCGCCAGTCGCTAGCGTTCAGTTGATTGCACAACTCTCGAGCGAAAGAGGACAAGATGGCCAAGACGCTCTACACGGCCGAAGCGACGGTCACCGGCGGACGGGCGGAGGGACACGGCGTCAGCACCGACGGCGTGCTCGACGTGCAGCTGCGGATGCCGACCGAGCTGGGCGGCCAGGGCGGCGGCACAAACCCCGAGCAGCTGTTCGCGGTCGGCTTCGCCGCGTGTTTCGAAAGCGCGCTCGGAACAGTCGGTCGCCGCGAGAAGCTCGAGGTCGGCGACGTATCGATCGACAGCCGCGTGAGCCTGACCCCCGAGGACCGAGGCTTCAAGCTCGGCGTCGAGCTCGACGTCGCGTTGCCGAGCGTCGAGGACGGTGCGAAGGCAGTCGAGCTGGTCGCGGCCGCGCACCAGGTCTGTCCGTACTCCAACGCCACCCGCGGGAACATCGACGTCAAGCTGACGGCGAACGGACAGCCCGTGGCCTGAGGCTCGCTGCGGCCTCAGACGGCGACGCCCGCGGCTTCTGCGAGCAGCTCGTCGGCCAATGCGCGCAGATCAGAGTCGAGGTGGCCGCACAGCGCGTCGCGCAGGATTGCGCGCAGGTGCTCGGCCATCTCGGCCACGAGCTGGTCGGCGCCCGGGCGCCCGGGCGCCACCCCGGTGATCACCGCACGCTCGAGCGATATCGCTTCGGCGGCCCGCTCGGCGAGTGCAGCCCGATCCTCCTCCCGGGCGCAGATCACCGCGAGGCGCTGGGCCAGGCGGCCCGTCTCGGGCCCCTCGGGCTCGAGCAGCGCGCGCAACGCGTGCAGGTAGTCAGTCAGAGCCTCGAACGGAGTCAGGCGTTCACACCCCATCTCGAAGCGCGCCAGCGCCCAGGCGAGCTCGCCGGCCTTGGGAGCGTTACGGGCGACGAGGTTGCAGAAAGCCCGCAGCTCGTCCTCCTGGGCGGCCGGGATGATCGTCACCGACCGGGGGCGGCCACTGCCGCCGAGGGCGACAGCTCGCCACGGACCCGCATCGGTCTTGGCCCAGGCCAGCGGGCCGAACGCGTATCCACCTCGCTCGAACAGCCTCAGCGCGGTCAGGATCCGACGGAAGCGGGCCCTGGCCAGCGACACCGGCGGCCGGGCGGCACGGTCCTGCGCCACGGTCAGAACGGCGAGCACGTTGGGCTCCGGGCCGTCGCCCCAGATGGCGTCGGACGGTGCATCCGGGTAGGTGTCGCCGGCGACGAGCGAGAACCCGTCCCCGAACGCCAGCTCGCTGGTGTCGGGGTCCAGCGCGATCCCCAGCAGCGGGGCGATCACCGTCGCCGTGCAGCGTCCCTGGTAGAGCGAGAGCTCGAGCTCGCCATATGTGGCCTCGAAGCGCTCGGGATCGAAGCCGAACTCACTCCGCCCGTCGAATACCGAGCCGAGAAAGATCCGCAACGCGGCATCGGCCCGCTTGCGCGGCTCATCTGATACCCGCGTCTCGCCGTGCTCGTGAAGGTAGCCCTCGACGCCCTCGAGAGCCGCGAGAGCGCGCACCGCCGGAGCGTACGAGCCGAGCGCTGTGAGCAGACCGAGACGGTCCCGGATGAAGTCGGCGGTCAGTGGTCGGTAGCAGTAGAGAGGGACGCGTCCGCCGGGCTCCTCGGTCAGCTCGAATGGGATCTCCGCTCCGCCGGCCGTCTCCGAGCCGAGCCTGGTGGCGGCGTCGGCCGTGAAAGCCTCGAGAGCCTGATGAAGTGTTCCGTTGCGCACGCCCGCCGATTCTTCATCTCGACGAGGTGTCCTTCAGACGGACCCGGACTGCAAGCTCGCTACCAGCCGGCCGGCGCTCAGCTCGGCGCGTGCCGAGCGTCCCGTTCGAGCTCGGACAGATGCGCGATGTTCTCTGCATCCGCCGGCTGATCGCTCGGCTCGGCCGCCAGCCAGGCGTCGAGTATCTCCTCGAGCTGCGCGTCGGAAGTGGCGCGCAGGCTGATCGCGAGCACGTTGGCGTCGTTCCAGCGCCGGGCACCGGCGGCGGTCTCGGCGTCTCCGCACAGCGCAGCGCGGATCCCGGCCAACTTGTTTGCCGCGATCGACGCGCCGGTCCCCGTCCAGCAGGCGACGATTGCCTGGTCGGCTCGGCCGTCGAGCACTTCGCGGGCTGCCGCCACGCTCGCCCACGCCCAGTCGGCTCGCTCGGATTGCACGTAGGCGCCGTGCAGCAGCGGTTCGTGGCCGCGGGCGCGCAGGTTTTCGGGCAGTGCGCGGGCCACGCCGGTGAGCTCGTCCGCGGCCAGCGCGATTCGCATCGGACTGCTCAGACGGCGGCGGCGACCGGTTCGCGGCCGGCGACCGGCTCGCTGTCCTGCACCGGCTGATCCCAGTCTGCCCCCAGCCACTCGCGGCCGTAGGCGCGCATGTCCTCGATCAGGGGCGCGAGTGCGCGTCCCTTGTCGGTGAGGACATATTCAACCCGCGGCGGAACCTCAGGGAAGGTCTGACGCTCGACGATTCCCTCCTCCTCGAGCGCGCGCAGGCGCAACGAAAGCGTCCGCGGGCTGATTCCCTGAAGCGAGCGCTCGAGCTCGCAGAATCGCGATCTACCGTCGGCGAGGTCGCGAATCACCAGGAGCGTCCACTTTCCGGAGACGATCTCAGCAGTGCGGCAGACCGGACAGGTGTCTCTACTAGGCATCGCAAAGCCGAGTCTAGCGCAATGCTTCACGAACTGAAGCGGGGACACGCGACGGCCACCGCCAGGCTCGGTCCGGCGGTGGCCGCAACGCCGGGCGTCCGGAGACGCCCAAGTCCGCGATGCGCTCTCAGGTCACTTCACGGTGTAGCTGTAGGGAAGGGCGGCTACGTCGTTTCCGAACGGGTTGTTGAACGCCGCCGGCGCGATCGCGCTGAAGTCGTCGACGAACAGGGTGCCGGTGACCTTCGTCCCGGATGGCGCCGAAGGCGTGATCGTGACGTTGATCGTCGCGACCTGGCCGGGGTTGACCTGCACCGGAGCGAAGCTGGCCAGCGACTTGGTGTTCTCGCTTGCCAGCCACAGGTCGCCGGACGAGGCGGTGACCGCGGGATCGAACGGCTGGGTGACCACCGACATCGAGGTCGTCGCCGTCTCCTTCGGCCCCGGGGTCGCACCGAACGGCCCAACTTCGACCGGGAGGATGCCCCACTGCCCCGGGGTGACCGGGTTGTCCGCGAACGACGCGGTGGCGGTCTTGCCGGCGCTCGAGGCGATGTCCGGGTCGCCGATCCCCGGGTTCGAGTCGAACTGGATCGGCTGCGCCCCGCTGGTGCTGGCCTGCTCCTTGATCAATGTCGTGTGCGTCGGGACCAGGTACAGCGGCGGCGTGTCCGCGGCCGTGAACGGCTCCGGCGCTGTCGCGGTGGTCAGCGTGGGGACGGTGATCTGGGTCGATCCCGGTGAGCGAGCGTCGACGAAGAACGCCTCCGGCGCGTTGCCGGTGTTCTGGATCGTGACCGGGAAGGTGTCCGGCTTGCCTGCAGCCAGCGTGGTCGATGGCGAGTCAGGCAAGCCATTGGCCCTCGCGATACGCGCGTCCTGGTCCATCGTGACCGTGAACGGCTCTGACAGCCGCGTTCCGGAGTCCCTCGGCACGAACGCGATGATCAGCGTCCACCTACCCGCCGCCGGCGAGAGCGTGTGGAGCTGGGCTCCCTGCACGTTCACGAGGCTGTTGTTGGCCGCCGGCAACGAGTTCGACGAGACCGACTGTGCCTCGCCGGTGGGAGAGACGAGCAGCGCGGTGAACGGATTGTCGGCGTCGTTGTTCAGCCTCACCGTCGCGTTCAGCTCAGGCGCGCCCGACGGGACATCGATTTGGTAGTAGTTGGCCTGACCGGTGAACGGGTCACGGCCATTGCCGCCGGTCAGGACGCCGCTGAAGCTCGCGTGTCCGGCGGGAATCAGGCTCCGCAGCGTGACCGGGACCGTGGTCGTGCTGTCGTCCAGCGAGCCGTCGTGTCCGGCGCCCTGGTTGACCTGGCCGGAGCCGGCGCCGCGCTGGTGGATCAGCATCGACCCCGCCTGATCGCTGGGCTGCGCCGGCGTCGTGACCTGCAGCGTCGCCGTCGCCGACTGCCCCGGAGCAAGCGTCACCGACGAGGGGGTCACGGTGCCGAACTGGTGGTAACGGGCGACACTCGCGCCGAACACCACCGGTCCCTCGGTCCCTCCGGCCTGCGAGTTACGGCTGTAGATGAACGCGGTCCACTGGCCCGGGGCCGGGTCTGCGACCTCCGAGTGTCCGAAGTTCCCATCGCCCTGGGGCACCGAGTAATCGGCCAGGTTCCCGTTCGGATCCACCAGTGTCATCCGGACACGAGCGTTGAGACTCGTCGGTGACGCGTTCTGGAACGCGATCGACGTCTCCAGCCGGTCCTGGCCGCCCGGGACCGAGAACTTCACCGTCTCGACGTTGTCCATGATCCCCTGCCAGTCACGCTGCTTGGGGCTGTTTGCGTCGCTCAGCTGGACCGTCGACCGCGTGAGCTGCGTGTAGGCGCCGAGCGTCCGGCTCGACAGATCGTAGGTGTGGGACTGAGCCCCGTTGTTGGTCAGCGTGTCGGTGAGCGTCTGGCTGCTTGCGCTCGGGCCCGTCGCGGTCAGCTGGGTCGCCGATTTCAGCAATGTGCTGCCCGTGCGTGAGGACGGCGCCTGGTAGGACTCCGCCGCCTGGACAGCCTTGAACGCGTCGATCAAGCCGGCGCCCTGCTGCTCGGCCGGTGCGGCGATGTCGTCGGTCGTGCTGTCGATGATCTGCTTGACCACCGCCGGGCTGGGCGAGTTGCCCTGGTGGGTCTTGCGGTAGGCCTGAATGACGAGCGCGGCCGTGCCCGCGGCGAGCGGAGCCGATTCGCTCGTTCCGCCCGTCGCCTGGACCGGCGTCGGCTTGCCCGCATAGTTCACGCAGTCGAAGAACATGTTCGTGTTGGTCGAGCACAGCGCCCAGTTGAGCTCGCCGGGCGCGACCGCGTCCAGCGTGCTCGCGTCCTGGGCGAAACCAGCTGAGCTGAACGAGCTGATGTTGTTGTTGAGCCAGCCGCTGACACCCGGGAACCGAGCGCCGCCATAGCCAACCTGAGCCAGCAGGCGGTATGTGGTTGTCGCACCCATCGAGATGACGTGTGGGGCGGTGCCCGGGCTCGAGAGAGTCCCGGTCACGCCGGCGTCGCCGGTGGACACGGTGACGGTGGTCCCCGCGGCGGTTGCGTTGTCGTTGGCCTGCTTGATCAGGTCGAGGCTCGGCGCGTCGTCGGGGTAGAGGTTCATCCCGAGCGACTCGTTGAGCACCTGGACGTGATCGACGCCGACCGCGTAGTCGATCGCCTGGAGGAACGATGAGTTGAAGCCGGTGTCCTCGGCCCCGAAGATGTCCAGTCCGGCCAGGCTTGCCCCCGGGGCTACGCCCTCGACGCGAATCTTGCAGCTGCTGTTGAGTGGCAGGTCGCTGTAGTGGCTGACGTCGTACACCTTGCGGCCCTGGGCGGCGATCGAACTGGCGTCGAGGAACGCCTCGCCGCCGCCGGTCGGCACGGCCGTCCCATCGCCGCCGAAGTCCTTGAAGTCGAAGAACACGTGCTGCCCATTGGGACGGATGAAGTCAGGGTTGTTGATGTCGAGTCCGTCGGCGATGAATGCGACCTTCACGCCGGAGCCGTCGATCCCCAGCGCTCGGGCTGTCTTGAAGGTGGGATTGTCCGAGTCGGCACGGATCGTCTGGAGCGCCTGCGGGTCGAGCTCGACCTTGCCCGGTGCCGCGCACGCTCCGGGCAGCGGAGCCGTCGGAGGCCCGCTCGTCGCCTGAGCGCCGGGCGGAGTGGGGGCCCCGGCACGGATCGCCTGGTCGGGCACGACCTCCCGCACCGCCGGGTTCGACTTCAGCTGCGACGCTTCGTTCTGGGAGACAGTCGCGGAGACCGCGTTGACGACCGTGAACGCCTTGACGCTGTTCGCGCCCGATGCTGACAGCTGGGAGCGAATCGGCGCCTGCAGGCGCTGGATCGCCGCGCGTCGCCGACCGAAATCGCGCTTCGTCGCCGGGAGCCCGGTTTCCTGGTTCTTGAGCAGCACGATCACGCGCCGGCTCGCCTGCTGGTTGGCCGCCGTCGCTCCAGCAGGAATCAACTGCAAGAGCGCCACAAGTGTGCCAGGACGCCCCCCAGCCCGAACGTCACGAACCGCAACCTCATGCCCTACCTCCAGGTTTCTCGAGTCCCTCCGAACGGCGGCGTCGTTACCCACCGATGCGAGACCTCTAAACCTGCGCTGGTCGAGTTGCGGACAACCACGCTCGAGGGATGGGGAGACATCCGCAGCTATGAGCCTCCCGAATCAGCGCACAGGCAGTGCACTCATTCGCCGCTCGCCCGCCAGCGAGCAGAGCCGGCCTGACGCCGGGACTCAGGCTACGTCGCGGAGCTTCTGTGCCTCGGCGAGCGACTGCAGCTTCTTGAGCGACTGGTTCTCGATCTGCCGGATGCGCTCGCGCGTGACGTTGAACGTCCGGCCGACCTCGTCGAGGGTCCGAGGGTGCTCGCCTCCGAGGCCGTAACGAAGCTCCAGGACACGCCGCTCCCGGTAGGAGAGGTTCTCGAGTGCCTCGCGGAGCGCCTCCTTCGTGAGGATCTCGGCGGCCCGTTCGTAGGGCGACTCGGCTCGCTCGTCGGCGATGAACTGACCGAACTCGGATTCCTCTTCGTCGCCGACCGGCTTCTCCAGTGAGACCGGAGCCTGTGCCGAGCGCTTGATCGACTCGACCTCCTCCGGCTCGATCCCCGTGACCTCGGCGATCTCCTCGGCGGTGGGCTCACGTCCGAGCTCGGTGACGAGCTTGCGCTCGGCACGGCCGATCTTGTTCAGCTTCTCGACGACGTGGACCGGGATCCGGATCGTCCGCGCCTTGTCGGCGAGCGCGCGGGCGATCGCCTGGCGGATCCACCAGGTCGCGTAGGTGGAGAACTTGAAGCCCTTGCGGTAGTCGAACTTCTCGGCCGCGCGGACCAACCCGAGCGTGCCCTCCTGGATCAAGTCGAGGAACGGGAGCCCCTGGTTGCGGTAGTTCTTGGCGATCGAGACCACGAGTCGCAGGTTCGACTCGACCATCTTCTGCTTCGCGTCCAGGTCGCCGCGCTCGATGCGCTTGGCCAGGTCGACCTCCTCCTGGGCGGTGAGCAGACGTACCTTGCCGATGTCCTTCAGGAACAGCTGAAGCGAATCGGTGGTCATGTCGGGCTTCAGGTCGATCGCGGTCTTGGCCTTGCGGCGACCACGCTTGTCGGGCGCACGCTCGACCTCGGTCGCCGCGAGCGCCGGATCGACCTCCTCCACCAGCTCTATCTCCGCCCGCTCGAGAAAGCCGTGGAGCTCTTCGACATCCGCCTCGTCGAGGTCGAGCTCCGAAACCGCTCCGGCGATCTCGGCGTAGGTCAACACGCCGAGCTGCTGGCCACGGTTCATCAGGCCCTTGATCTCTTCGAGCTCCTGCAGTTCCGCTACTGACATCAGGTTCCGTTTCCGTCGTAGGCGCTGATCGCGCTGGGCGCGCCAATACTCAAACCAGAGAACAAAGCGGGTGTCACCAGAGCGTACGCCCGCAACTCAAACATACGTGTTCATTGTAGCCGCTATACTTTCTGAAGTCAATCAAAGCCTCGGCGCTGCGGGCGGTCGAGCAAGCCGCTCGTTGCATCGGACCGTGAAGTGATAGCTTCGCGCGCAGGCCGCGGCCAGCCGCAACACAGTTAGTACCACCAACTGCGTCCGGCGTTTCAGGTTGAGTCCCAATTAAGTTCTCGCACATGCGATCGTCGAGCCTCCGGCTGTCTCGCCCTGGTTATCGGAGGTGTGGGCCAGCCCTTGAGGCGAAACAAGGAACGCTAGCCACCGAGTACGGAATCTGCGGGCTTTTGAGTCGGATCCGGGACGGCCTGACGGCGGACCGCCCCGATCGCCGAGGTGCGCGATGATGTCGGGGATGAGTGACGAGCGACCTTCGGACGTTCTCGGGGCCCTGCCCCGGACCCGCCCCCACCGGCGAAGCGACAAGCGCGGAGCGGCGCAGGGGCCTGCGCCAGCGCAGGCGGCGGTCCCGGATCAAGGGGCGGTGGTCGACTCCGGTCAGGGAGCCGCCGCGTCCGACCGGGCCGCCGAGCAGGGTCCGGACGCTGCGCGCGATCACGCCGCCGCCACCGTGCCACCGGCAGCCGGCGTCCCCGAGCGCAAGCTGCCCGCGGCTTCTCGCCCGGCGAGGACAACCGCCAAGGCGGGATCAGCGGCTCGCAAGGGCAAGGCGACGAGCGCCAAAGGCTCGGGCGCGACGCGCGCCGGAGCCAAGGGTGGGGCGGGGACCAGGCGCACGGGTGCCAAGCGTGCGGCGGGTGCCAAGGATGCGGGTGGTGTCAAGGGTGCGGGTGCCAAGCGTGCGGGCGCGCAGGCTGATCGGAGAACGGGACGCGCGGCCAAGCCAGAGCCCGTGGCGGCTCGAGGCCACACGGAAACCGAGGCAAGGCGCTCCGAGACAGCACCGGCCAAGCCGGCGAGCGCCGGGCCCGTCGGTACGGCCGTCCAGGCAGCTGCCGAGCTGGCCGAGATCGGCCTCTCGATCAGCGCGCGAGCGCTCCGCAACGCGTTGTCGCGCCTTCCGCGCCCGTAGCCGGTTGATCCCGGTCGGGCACCGCTGAAAAGCCGGTCGGGCGCCGCTGAAAAGCCGGTCGGGCACCGCTGAAAAGCCGGTGGGCCTCCGCGGCATGGCCCCGACTGGCGCTCGTGCCTTGTCGGGGATAACACCGGAGCGGGGTTTCGTATACGCTCGCGCCTTCAGCCGAGCGATCGTCCGTCCGCGGGCGGTCGGCGGGGGAACCACTTGCGAACCATGGTTCGCAGGGGCGAATCGGTCCCGCAAAGGACCGTAGCGCGATAACAGCGCGAGCCCGTCAGCTCACCTCGTAGGCGCCACCCGGAACCAAGGGATTGATCAAAGCTGACCGGTGCTCGACGCCCCATCGCCCATGCCGTCGCCGTGCTGCTCGGGTACTCGCTCGTGCTCAGCGCTCCGAGCTGGGCGGCCACGGGTGGGACGGCGCCTGGTTCAGGCGGGTCCTCGGCGGGCGGCGCCCCGAGCAGCGCCCCGACGAGCGGCGCGCCGGGCTCAGCGCAATCCGGCGCCGGTCCGGCGGTGAAGAGCGGCAACGTGACGGTCTCCGCGACTTCTGGGGGACTCACGATCTCGAGCCGTGCCTCGGCGCTGCTGCGCGGTCCGCTCCAGATCCAGGGCCAGGCGCCGCAGAGCGCCGCCGGCTCGACGGTCGAGATCGAGCGGCTCGGTCGCCAGACGCACTGGGCCTGGGCGCCGACCGTCAGCGCCATCGTGAACCCCGACGGGACCTTTTCCGCCCCATGGCGAACTAACCACATCGGCGCGTTCTCGATCCGCGCGGTGCTCACATCCAGTGGATCCCACATCGCCTCCGAATCGGGGGGCGGCGCGCCGACTGTCGCAGTCACCGTCTACCGCCCGTCGCTCGCCACCGAGTTCGGACCCGGCTTCTACGGCCAGTCGACGGCATGCGGCATGAAGCTGCGCCGGAGCACGATCGGTGTCGCCAACCGCACGCTGAAATGCGGGACGCCGGTGGCGATCTACTACCGCGGGCGCACGATGATCGTCCCGGTGATCGACCGAGGGCCATACGCGAACGGCGCGGATTGGGACCTCACCGTGGCTACAGGCAAAGCGCTCGGGATCGACGGCACCGCCATGATCGGTGCCGTGTCGGAGCCCAGGCGCTAGCGCGCCTCAGACCGACCGAGGCCCGCTTGGCGGTGGCGTTGCCGCCGCGAGTCCAACCCCCTGAGCGGCGGCGGCGAAGCGTGCCTCCTCGGCCGCCTCGATCATCTCGTCCGCCGTGCGCCCCTCGGCGCCGAGGACGGCGAAGCCGACGCTGGCCACCATCGGGGCGCCTCGCCATGGGGAGCGCTCGCTGACAGCGGCAACGATCCTCGAACCGAGCGACCGAGCACCGGCGCGGGCGGTGTCGCGGGCGATGATCCACGCCCGCGACTCGGTCTCACAGACGACGACGTCCTGGCGCCGGGCGGCGGTCCGGACCGCCTGCGTGAATCGCGAGAAGGTCGCGGCCGCTTCGTCCGCGGGCTCGACCGCGGCCACGCGATCGGCATCCTCGAGCTCGGCCAGGAGCAGCGAAAGCGGCGTGCCCGAGTGCTCCGCACGCTGGATCTCCTCCTCGAGCGCCCCCACCCACAGCGGCCCAGTCGCCGGCGCGGGCTCGGGCGGCTCGGGCGCGAAGTGGGCGTGCGGCTCAGGCTCGGGCGCGGGCGCGGGGGCAGGCGCCGGCGCCGGCGCGGGCTCGGGCGGCTCTGGCG
>DATCNP010000070.1:0-6744 GCA_036565205.1 Solirubrobacteraceae bacterium
GAGCCGATGCTCGGCGCCGAGCGCTGTGTGGCGCTCCAGCTGGCGCTGATCGAGCGGGCGCTGGCGTGGGCGGCGGAGGTCTCGCCCGAACCGGTCCAGGTGGCACACGACCAGCCAGACGCTGCAGCCGAGTTTCGCGCCATCGCCGGCCCGCGCGCGAAGCTGTTCCCGCAGAACGGCGAGGGCATCGCGGCCCGACTCGCCGATGCCAGTGCCCGGCTGTTCGCGCGGGGAGCCGGGCCGCTGCTGATCGTTTGGCCGGACCTGCTGCGCTGGCGGGCCGACCATGCGTCCGGCGCCATCGATGACCTCGAGCATGGCTGCGATCTCTCGCTCGGTCCGGTGTTCGACGGCGGCCTTTACCTGCTGGCGATCGCGCGGCCGCTGCCCGAGCTGTTCGGGCTCCCCGAGCAGACCTGGCGCAATCCCGATGCGATGATGGTCGCGCTCGCGGCGGCGCAGCACGCCGGTCTGCAGGTCGGCATCCTGCGCAGTGAGCGGGCGCTTCACCACTCTGCCGATATCGCCGCCGCGCTCGCCGACCCGCTGCTCGCTACACAGCTGACGGCGATCGTCGGACGGCCCGGGACACGCGGAGAGCCGCCGGCCTGACCGGCGAGCTGGGGGGCGAGGACTCGAACCCCGATTGCCGGGACCAAAACCCGGTGTCCTGGCCTGTTGGACGACCCCCCAGGGATCACCCGAACGTGGGCGCGCCAATCTAGCAATCACTCCCCGACGGGCGGATCAGCCGGTGTGCCATCTTGGGCCCGTGGAGATCGACTCCGAGCTCGCCGCGACCGACACTCGCCGTTCGGAGCACGGCTGGGTGGAGCTGCTCCTCAACTACACACCGCCGTTCGATTCCAAGTCACTGCTGTCGTTTCTCGGCGCTCGCGCGATACCCGGCGTGGAGGAGTACGCCGACGGCGTCTACCGGCGCAGCCTCGGGCTGCCTGGCGGACCCTTGGTGCTCGAGCTCGAGCCGAGCAGAGGTTGTGTGCGAGCCCGATACCGGCTGGCCGACCCGAGCGACCTCGCCGTCGCCGTCGCCGTGCAGCGCTCACGGGCGTTGCTGGACTTGGACTGCGATCCACAGGCCGTGCTCGATGTCCTCGGCCGCGACCCGACGATCGGGTCGCTCGCGTGTGCGGCACCCGGACGCCGGGTCGCCGGGCACGTCGACTGCCACGAGCTCGCGGTTCGCGCGGTGCTCGGTCAGCAGGTGTCGGTCGCCGGAGCCGTGACCCACGCCGCGCGCCTGGTCTCCGAGTACGGCGAGACGCTCGAGCACCCGGTCGGAGGGGTGACGCACGTGTTTCCGACCGCTGCCGCGCTGGCGGCGGCGGATCCCGAACACCTCGCGATGCCGCGGTCACGCCGCCGCGCGCTGCTCGCGCTGGCGAGCTGGTGCTTGACGCGGAGGTGGATCACGCCCGGGCGCGCCGCGCGCTGCTCGCGCTGCCGGGGATCGGACCGTGGACGACGGAGTACATCGCCATGCGCGCGCTTCGCGACCCCGACGCGTTTCTTGAGACCGACCTCGGCGTCAAGCGAGCGATCGAGTGGCTGGGCCTCGACTCGCGACCGCGCGCGGTGACCGAGCTCGCCGAAGCCTGGCGTCCCTACCGTGCATACGCGCTCGCGCACCTGTGGGCGTATTCGCCTACGATCTCGACGTGAGCGCGCCGGCCGTCCTCATCCTCGCCGCGGGCCAGGGCACCCGCATGCGGTCGTCGATCCCGAAGCTGCTTCATCCCCTGTGCGGCGAGCCATTGATCGCCTGGTCGGTGGCCGCCGCTCGTGACGCCGGGGCGGGAAAGGTGATCGTCGTGGATGGGCCGGAGCGGGTGCTCGCACCATCGCTCGACGGCGAGGTCGAGCTCGCGGTGCAGGCGCAGCCGCTCGGAACCGCCGACGCCGTGCGGGCCGCGGTCGGGCACCTGGACGAGGTGCAGACGGTGATCGTCCTCAACGGCGACGTGCCGCTGATCGGGGCAGAAGCGATCGCCGCTCTGGCCCAGGCTCACGAGCGCTCCGGCGCCGCGGCGACGATCGCCACCGTGACGCTCGAGGACCCGAGCGGCTACGGACGCGTGGTGCGCGCTCCGGACGGGACCGTCGAGCGCGTCGTCGAGTCCAAGGCGCCCGGCGACGCGACCGAGCCCGAGCTCCACATCCGCGAGGTCAACACCGGCGTGTTCGCCTTTGAGGTGCGGGCGCTTGTCGCCGCGCTCGACGAGGTAAGGGCCGATAACGCCCAGGGCGAGCACTACCTCCCGGACGTGCTCGCGATCATGCGAGCTCACGAGCGCTCGGTGCTGGCCCACGAGCTTCCGGACGCCGACACGACGCTCCAGGTCAACGATCGCCGGCAGCTGGCGGAAGTCCGCGCCGTGGCCCAGCGCCGGATCCACGAGCGCCACATGCTCGCCGGTGTGACGATCGTCGATCCCACCGCGACGGTGATCGACGCGGCCGTGCGGATCGGGGCGGACACGGTGATCGCGCCGTTCACCAGCCTCCACGGCACGACGCGGATCGGATCGGGTGCCTCGGTGGGCCCGCACGCGACCGTCTTCGATGCCGTGATCGGCGACCACGCGAACGTCGTCCATGCCTACGTCAAGCAGGCCGAAATCGGCGACCGGGTCAGCGTCGGGCCGTTCGCCTACCTGCGACCGGGCACGGTCCTGCGCGAGGGTTCGAAGGTCGGGACGTTCGTCGAGGTCAAGAACTCCGACATCGGCCCCGGGACCAAGGTCCCGCACCTGTCCTACATCGGTGACACCGACATCGGGGAGGGCGCCAACATCGGTGCCGGGACGATCACCGCCAACTACGACTACTCGCGCAAGAACCGCACCACGATCGGCGCTCGGGTCAGGGTCAGCGTCGACACGTCGCTGGTCGCCCCGGTGATCCTCGGCGACGACTCCTACACGGCTGCTGGATCGGTGATCACCGAGGACGTTCCGCCGGGCGCGCTGGGCATTGCGCGCTCGCGCCAGCGCAACGTCGAGCGCTACGCCGAGCGCCGCGCGGAGCGACCGCCTGAGCCGCCGACGCCCAGCGAAGAAAAGTGACGATGTCGTCGCCGCCCGAGCGTAAACTCGCCGATCCAATGAGCGTGCTCGAGCCGCGCCCGATGCCCAACGAAATGCAACTGGACACCAAGAAGCGTCTGATGCTCGTTTCGGGTCGGGCGAACCCGGAGCTTGCGGCGAAGATCGGCTCCAAGCTCGGAGTCGAGCTCTCGCCGGTGACGCTGAAGACATTCTCCAACGGTGAGGTCTATTGCCGCTACGAGGAGTCCGTCCGCGGCGCCGACGTGTTCATCGTTCAGCCGACCTGTGGCAACGCGGAGGAGGGGCTGAGCGCCAACGACGCCCTGATGGAGCTGCTCGAGATGATCGATGCTGCCGTGGGCGGCTCGGCTCACCGCGTGATCGCCGTCACGCCGTGGTACGGGTACTCGCGCCAGGACAAGAAGTCAGCTCCCCGCGAGCCGATCAGCGCGCGGCTGGTGGCGCGGATGCTCGAGTCGGCCGGGATCGACCGGATCGTGACGATGGACCTGCACTCCGGGCAGATACAGGGCTTCTTCCAGAAGCCGTGCGACCACATGACCGGGCTGTTCATGCTGACCCAGTACTTCGCCGACCTCGGGCTCGAGGACCTCGTCGTGGTCTCGCCGGACGCCGGCCGGGTGAAGTTGAACAAGCGGTTTGCCTCGAAGATCGGCGCCGACCTGGCGATCCTCAACAAGGAGCGCCCGGCCCAGCAGGTGGCCGAGATCGAGTACGTGATCGGTGAGGTCGAGGGCAAGACAGCCGTGCTCGTCGACGACATCATCGACACCGCCGGCACGCTGCGGGCAGCGGCCCGTGCCGTGCTCGACGCCGGCGCCCACCGCGTCTATGCGGCGGCCACGCACGGCGTCTTCTCAGGCGACGCCTGGGAGCACCTGGCCGCCGCGCGCTTCGAGCAGGTCGTTGTCACCGACACAATCCCGCTCCCGCCCGGAGCGCCCGACAACGTGCGCGTGCTCTCGTGCGCCGACCTGCTCACGAACTCGATCCGCCAGATCTTCACCGACGGCTCGGTCAGCGACGTGTTCGGCGGCGAGAACCAGCTGTTCTGAGCGCCAGCGACGATCCCCGCATCGGCGGCCGCGTGCAGAGCGAACGCGCGGCACGGCTGATGGAGCTGCTCGGTCTGAGCGAGGACGAGCTCTGCACGGTGCTCGACGTCGATCCGCTGGCGCTGCTCTCGGGGCAGCTCGAGCACCGCTCCGAGCTTCCGATCCTGCTGGCGCTGCTCGACGAACCCGCCGAGCAGGCCGGCCCGGCGCTGCTGCGCCGCTGGGTCCGCGCCAAGGGGCCGGCCGGCAGGCCGATCGACGCGCTGCTCGCGCGCGACTTCGGCGCCTTCGAGGATGCGGTCGCAGCACTGGCCGAGCGCGGGTTCGTGCTGCGCGGGAGGGGCCGCGATGGGTGACCCGTTCGAGCACCAGCTGCGAGTGCGCTGGGCCGAGTGCGATCCCCAGGGGGTCGTGTTCAACGGCCACTACCTGGCCTACGCCGACATCGGCATCACCGAGCTCTGGCGGGCGGCATTCGGGAGCTACGCCACGATGCTCGAGCGCGGGCTCGACATCCTCGTCGGCGAGGCCCGCCTGCGGTTCCTGGCCTCGGCGCGGTTTGACGATCTGCTCACGCTGGAGGTCGCGGTCATGCGCCTGGGTACGACGAGCATCGAGACGCGCCACAGGATCCTCCGCGGCTCCGAGCTCCTCGTCGAGGTGCAGATGCGCCACGTGATGGTCGGCCGCGAGACTCTGGCCAAGACGCCGATCCCGGACTGGGCTCGCGACGGTCTGTCGCCGTGGTGCGCCGAGCCGACGGTCGAGCCCGCGGGCTAGTCGTCCTTCGGCGCCTCGGTCTCCTTGCCCGGCCAGCCGCCGATCAGATAGTGGAACGTGACCACGCCGGCGCGATCGACTGCTGCGCCCACGCCGGCGCTCACCCCGGCCTCGAGCGCTTGCGCACCCACGATCTTTCCCACGCTGGCATCCCGGGTAGTCGGCTTCGGCGGGGCCTGGTCGTCGATCGCCGACCAGATCTGCTGGAACACCGACCGGGCGAGCCGGCGTCCGATGAACTTGAAAATCAGACCGAACGGCTTGTAGAGCAGCTTCATCGTCGTGCAGGCTACCCGCTCCGGGCCGATGCGCCTCACGGATAGCTTCCACCGCGGCCGGTCCTCCATATGGCGCTGGTGGCCGACCGACGTGTTTGACTAAATGTGAAACGGCAATAGAGCCGATAAGGAGTCGAGCATGCTCGAAGCGGATAACGGTCACGAAGGCGGTACAGCTGACGACCTACTGCGCCGGGCGCTGCTCGACGAGTCCGCCTCGGTTGCCGTCTCGCTGCGCGTCGCCGGACTGCCGGTCTCGGAAGCCGTGACGGTGATCTTCCACGGCCGCCGCGACCTGGGGACGCTTCAGACCTACGTCGCACCCGGCAGCCGCGGCGCCGGTGCCCGCGTCGCCGCCAGCGAGCTGTTACGGGTTCCATGCGATCTCGACCTCGCCGACGCGGAGGATCGCGAGGAGGCCGAGCGGCTCTACCTCGAGCAGGCGTGTGCGCTTCGCGACGCGCTGGTCGGAGCCGACACCGTGCTCGGCGTGTGGCGCGAGCCACTCAGTGACCTGACCGGAGGCGGCGTCTGCATCGATCACTCGGTGCGGTTGCCGGTCAAGCTCCCGGCGGCGCGCCTGCTGCCGACCGCGCTTGTGGCCACCGATACGCAGCTGGTCGTGACCCCGGTGTGCGGGGCACGGACGCTCGCCGACGGCCGGCCGCCGATGGGGATCGCCTGCGCGCAGCAGGATTTGACCCGGGTCTACCCGCTTGCCGATGACCCCGAGCGATGCGTCGAGGACTTCCTCGTGCTCGCGGCCGAGCACGCGCGTGCGCTCGGGGACCGACTCGAGCACCAGGAGGCGTCGGTCGAGCGCTTCATGGAGCTCAGCGACTCCTAGTTCCGACCGCGCGCTAGCGTGCGGCCCGTGCTGCGCCGCCTGTATATGGTCCTGATCCCGCTCGCGGTGATCCTGTTCATCGCCATCAGCGCGCTGCTGGCGCGGGCGTGGAGCGCCGACGGGGCCGAGAGCTCGGCGATCACCGACCTGGTCAAGGCCGAGGCGCGCGGCTCGACGTCGGCTGTGATCGCGGCGATTCAGAGGTGCAGATCGCACCCGGCCTGCCGGGCGCGCGCGGCCTACGACGCCGGCCACCTGCGCCACCGCGGGTCGGTCTCGATCATCCAATTGCAACCGTCGACCGGCTTCACGCTGACCGGCACGCTGGGTACCGCCCGGGTGGCCTGGAACGCCGGCTCCTCGCTTCCGATCGTGCAATGCATCCGCGTGCGACGAGCTGGCGATGTGATCCAGGGCCTGCGTGTGGAGCTGCTCGAGGTCAGCCGCCGGATCAAGAGCGACGCGGTCTGCCCGGCGCGCTTCTAGCGCCGGGACACCAGCGCCCGGTCCGGCGTCCGGGGCCGCGAGCTACGGGCTGGGAATCGGAACCCGGCGCGGCTCGCGCGCGGGGCGACGCTGGCGGGCAGGCTGGAGATCACGTAGGCGGCGGTGATCGCGCAGCCTGACGCGGGCCGGGACAGCGTCGGGGAGCGGCAGGCCGCCCGAGGGTGATGATGGTTCGATCGGAGCGGGCC
>DATCNP010000071.1:0-21772 GCA_036565205.1 Solirubrobacteraceae bacterium
GTCGAGCAGCGTCTCCGGGTGCGAGCGGATCGCGCGGCGGCTGTCGCGCACGAGCGAGCCCGACTCCGACGGCGCGACGATCAGCACCCGGTGCCCCCGCCCGGCCAGCTCCGCTGAAACCCGGGCGACGTACTCGTTGACCTCGTTCGACGCCTCCCAGGCAAACGGCGTCACCTGCGCAATGGCGAGCTCGGGCACGGCGAAGGAGTTTATGGGGGCCGCACGGAGGCGGCCCCTGGTTTCGCGCCTGCCTACTTCTTGGCTGAGGCTTTCGCGCCCGAGCCGGAGGACTTGGCCTTCGCGGCGTTGCGCGCGTACTTCTTGATGAACGCCTCGGTCAGGTCGTGCGCCTCGGAGTCCGGTCGCTGGTTCATCGGCGACTTCATCAGGTAGGAGCTCGGTCCGTCGAGCTGGCCCGAGAGGCCGTTGTTGAGCGCGAGCTTGCAGATTCGCACAGCGTCGGTGACGATCCCGGCCGAATTGGGCGAGTCCCAGACCTCGAGCTTCAGCTCGACGGACAGCGGCACGTCTCCGAACGCCTGACCCTCGAGGCGGATGTGCGCCCATTTGCGATCGGTCAGCCACGGCACGTAGTCCGAGGGGCCGACGTGGACGTCGTCCTTGGCCATCTCGTACCCGACGATCGAGGTGACGGCGTTGGTCTTGGAGATCTTCTTCGACTCGAGCCGGTCGCGCTCGAGCATGTTGTAGAAGTCCATGTTCCCGCCGACGTTGAGCTGCGAGGTGCGAAGCAGCTTCACGCCGCGGTCGTAGAACAGCCGCGCGAGCGCGCGGTGGACGATCGTCGCGCCGACCTGAGACTTGATGTCGTCGCCGACGATCGGCAGTCCGGCCTTCTTGAAGCGCTTGTTCCAGTAGTCCTCGCGGGCGATGAACACGGGGATGCAGTTGACGAACCCGCAGCCGGCTTCGAGGATCTGCTCGACGTACCACTTGGTGGCCTGCTCGGAGCCCACCGGCAGGTAGGACACGACCACGTCGGTGCGGGTCTGCTTGAGGATCTCGACGATGTCGGCCGTGGGGCCGGGCGCCTTGGTGATCTTCTCCTTGAGGTACTTCCCGAGCCCGTCGTGGGTCATGCCCCGCATCACCTCGACGCCGAGCTTGGGGATGTCGTCACCGAGCTTGAGCGTGTTGTTCTGTCCGGCCCAGATCGCCTCCGACAGGTCCTTTCCGACCTTGTCGGCGTCGATGTCGAACGCGGCGCTGAACTCGATGTCGCGGACGTGGTAACCGCCGAGGTCGACGTGCATGAGTCCGGGCACGCGCTCGCTCGGATCGGCGTCGCGGTAGTACTGGACGCCCTGCACGAACGAGCTCGCGCAGTTGCCGACGCCGATGATCGCAACCCTGACCTTGTCGGCCTGGTGGCGGGCGGCACCGTTGGTGGAACCGTTGCTGGTGCTCACTTGAAGAGTTCCCTTCTCGATCTAGGGCCCGCGCGGCTGGCGCAGGCGACGCTTTAGGTATTCCTCAGGCGCCGGTTTGTTACACGGCGGCGCGCGAGCGGAGTGCTCCGCGCACGTGGGCGATCCGCTGGATCGTGGTCACCAGGCTGAGCGCGGCGAGCACGTAGACGGCCGGCGCGAGCAGCGAGAAGTCGCCGATCGAGGCGCCCTTGGCGAACACCAGGCCGATCGAGAGGATCACGACGCGCACCGGGCGCGTGGCCAGCCCGACGGTGCACGCCACCCCCAGTGCCTCCGCCCGCGCGCGGGTGTAGGACACCATCAGCGAGAACATGACCGCCGCGACGACCGCCGCGACCGCGGCCTGGTTGTTGCGGGAGGCGAAGTAGGCGCCAGCCGCCGTCAGCACGATTCCCTCCTCGAGCCGGTCGAGCGTCGAGTCCAGGAACGCCCCGAACTGGGTGCCCTTGCCGGACATCCTCGAGTAGCGCCCGTCGAGCGTGTCCATGATCGAGCCGACGATGAACGCCACCCCGGCGAGGAAGAACAGCCTGCCGACGATCAGGCCGGCGGCCGCGAGGTTGAGCGCGAACCCGGTCAGCGAGATCGCGTTCGGCGTCAGCCGCGACTCGATCAGCCGCTCGCGTACCAGCTCCTGGGTCGTCGGTCCGTCGCGGCGCGAGCGCGAGCGGCGCGTGGATGGCGGCGTGTTCGGGGCGGGCGGCGGCTGCGTGCGCTCCGCCATGCCTAAGCCGTTGCCCGTCCGAACGCCCAGGCTT
Organism: Solirubrobacteraceae bacterium; assembly: GCA_036565205.1. Classification (GTDB taxonomy): domain Bacteria; phylum Actinomycetota; class Thermoleophilia; order Solirubrobacterales; family Solirubrobacteraceae; genus Palsa-465. The sequence continues at coordinate 2,210 of DATCNP010000071.1, forward strand.
CGGGGCGAGCGCGGGCCAGCAGCCGCTGGGCCATGAGCGCCGAGACGACGGCGGTGACGCCGCCGAGGAACTCGTCGGTCAGGTAGTGGTTGCCGGTCGCGACGACGACGAACGTGATCAGCAGCGGGTACAGGCCCCAGGCGACCTTGGCCGGCCAGTGCTTGACCAGACGCGTCATCGGCATGCCGATCATAAGCGCGAAGCAGACGTGCATCGAGGGCACCGCGGCGTAGAAGTTGAGCAGCCCCTTCCCCGGGCCGTAGTCGACCGGCGTTCCGAGGAACTGCGAGATCGAGTCGGTGAAGCCCCACTCCGGCATCAGCCGCGGCGGCGCCGTGGGATACACCGCGTAGCCGACGAGCGCGATCGCCATCGCGATCATGAACATGTTGCGCACGAAGTAGAAGGAGTCGTTCCGGCGCAGGTAGATGAACACCAGCGCGCCCAGCGTGACGATGTAGTGCGCGTTCACGTACGTCCAGTCGGCGAGGTCCATCAGCCAGTGCTTGTTCAGCGCCCAGGCCTGGATGCTCGGCTCCACGAACACGTGCAACACCCGCTCGAGATCGATGATCCTCATCGCGTCGCCGAACGGCTTGTACGGGCTGCCGTCGTTGATCAGCCCGCGAACGAGCTGGTATACGAGGTAGGCGGCCAGGAACAGGGCCACCTGCTTGAACACGTCTCGCCAACCGCGCGGCAAAACGTGCGCCTCGATCCAGCGAATTCGATGCCGCATGAATCCGGCATCCTAGCGGCGCCCCAGGTTTGTCCTGGGTACGCGGGTCAGCTGCAGCGCGGCGATGTCGCGCCGACGCGCGAGAGCGAGAAGCTCGTCACCAGCCGCATCGTCCCGGGCCGCCGGATGGTGAGCTTTGTGTAGGTGCCCGCCGGTGCTACGCAGCCCGCGCCCTCGGCCAGCGACCAGTACGGGGTGAAGTGCACGCGCACGATCGCGGTGCCCCTGCGTCGAGCCCGGAGGACGAGCGAGCCTGCGTCGAGCGCGGTCAGGGTCGCGGGGCCGCTGACGATCGCCGTCGGGTGTCTGACGGCATAGATGCGCCAGCTTCGGGTCCGCAGCGCCAGCCGGAGATACGGAAGCCCGTGGTTGATCAGCGCCGCCTCGGACAGCGCCGAGTAGTCGAGCGGGGCGTCGGGGAGAGCGACGAAGCGGACCGCCGTGCGCGCGAGCCACTCGTGGTACCTGCCTGCGGTCAGCGTCCCGTCGTAGAAGAGCGCGTTGTCCCGCACGTCGAGCTGACGCTCCCACCCACGCGCGAGCGCAAAGCGCCTGGCGACGACGTACGCCTCCATGTGAAATTCCGTGAACGGGATCTCGGTCCGGAACGGGGCGCCGGTCTGGCGCTCCAGGAAGCGAAGCAGGGGCTGGTAGAAAGCGGCTGTGGTCGATGGCTGGCCGGTGGCCGACAAGATGTCGTGGACGGGCGCCTGCCACTCGAGGTACACGAGCGGTATCGCGACGAGCGCCAGCAGGCCGGCGCGAGCCCGCCACCACAGCAGCGCGGCGAGCGGCGCGGCGATTCCGGTCCCCAGTCGTGCGGCGTTGCTGCCCACGGGACTCGGGATCAGGTAGGCAGCGACCGTGCCGAGCGTGTAGATCGCGACGCCGGCACGCAGCTTCACGGTCTCGCGCGGGAGTGCGAGCAGCGCTCCGATTCCCAGCACCGGGATCGGCCACATCGCTGAGAACGCGAACGGCTCGTGCCCGCCCTCGGGGAACGCGAGCGAGAGCAGGCCGATTGGGACCAGGGCGGCCAGCGCCACCAACGTTCCCGGCATCGCCGCACGCACGCGTCGCTCCAAGATCAGCTCGCCGATCGCCGCACCGGCTGCGAACACGGCCAGGAACAGCGCCGCAACCGGGCTCGAGAGTGCGGTCAGCACGGCGAGCCCGGCGGCGAGCCCTGTCCGGCGGCGGTCGAGTGCGACCACGGCGCCGAGCGCCGGCAGCAGGCCGAAGGCGAACGCGAGCCGTCCCGTGTACAGGCTGGTCGCGGTCGCCAGGCCGAACACCAGCGCCCCCAGCCACGCCCGGGGCCCGAAGTGCCGGCGCGCCACCGGCTCGAACAGCGCCGCCGTCCCCACAGCGGCGATCGCGGCCGCGAGCTGAGGCGTGAGCGCCGCGGACACGGGCGGGAACAGGACGCTGTACCCGGGCGTGTGATGGCCGGCGTACCAGAAGCTGTTCCAGAGCGTGAAACCGTCAGCTTTGAACAGCTGCGCGCGGAACAGGTGCGCTGGCAGGTCGCCGCTGGGCGGGGCGATGATCACGTAGGCGGCGGCGAGCAGCGCTGCGGCCAGCGCCGGGGCTGCCCGCCTGAACTCGAGCTTCATCGCGGGAGCGCGGCGAACGTCATCCAGACGCGCCGACGAAGGCGGCGATCGTGTCGATCACGTCAGGCCGGTCGAGCCACGGCCAGTGGCCGGCGCCGGGGATCAGCTCGACCTCGGCGGCCGGCAGGCGCGCCGAATAAGCGTGGGCGAAGGCCGGATCGAGCCATGGGTCGAGTTCGCCCCACACGATCAGCGTGGGCTGCCCGAGGCGCTCGAGCCCCTCGCCGGCGATAACGAGCGCGTCATCGTCGAGCGAGCGGTGAAGGCGCAAAATCGCCCGCTGCGTCCCCTGGTCGAACTGCTCCCACACGTTGTCGATCCGCGAGGCGGGCCACGCGCCGGCCTCGACGCTGCCGCGACGCAGGAGCCGGGCGAGCATGCGCCGGTTGACCGAGCCCATGATCAGCTCACCCAGCACGGGGGACCTGAACAGGCGCACGAACCCCGGCCAGCGAAATCCCTCGAGCAGCGGCACCGCGTCGACCAGCACCATCCGCTGCACCCTTTCGGGTTGGCGACGGCAGAGCTGAAGGGCAACGGCCGCCCCCCAGCCGTGGCCGACGACCTGCACGTGCTCGATCCCGACGGCATCGAGCAGCGCGCCGAGAAAGCGCTCATACGCCTCGAGCGTGTATTCGAGCTGGCCGCCCTTGGCCGAGCGACCGAACCCGGGCAGATCGGGCGCGATCCCACCTGTCCGCTCGAGGAATGGCAGCCAGTCCTCCGAGCTCGTGGGGGCGCTGTGGAGGTAGACCACGGGCGTGCCGGTCCACGGAGCGCTTCGGTAGACGATCGGAGCTCCGGCGATCTCGATCGTGTGCTCGTCGACGCGCACCCGGAGGCGAGGATAACGTCCAGCCGATGCCTGCCGCCTCTCAGCCTTCCCATACGGGCCGGGGGCGTCCGACCGAGGCGGCGGCTGTCTCGCGGACCTGGCGCCGGCCGCCGCCGCGTCGGGTGCGGGCCGTCCGTGACCGGCTACGCCTCGTATACGGAATCCCTCTCGCCGGTCCACACGGGCGTCCGATCGCCGAGCTGATCCTCACCGTCCTGTCGCAGTCGACCAACGATCGCAACCGCGACGTCGCCTACCTCGCGCTGCGCGAGCGCTTCGAGGATTGGGGAGCGATCCGCGACGCGCCGGTGGACCAGATCGAGGAGGCGATCAGGCCCGGCGGGATCTCGAAGGTCAAGTCGGCGCGGATCAAGGACATCCTGCGGGCGATCACCGAGACGGCCCCGGAGGGCGAGCTCTCCTTGGACTGGCTGGCGGACCGCAGCGTCCCGGATGCCCAGGAGTACCTGACGAACCTCCCCGGCGTCGGCCGCAAGACCGCCGCCTGCGTGCTGCTGTTCGCCCTGGGGATGCGGGACGTGCCGGTTGACACCCACGTCTCCCGCGTGGGTATGCGGCTCGAGCTGCTCCGGCCCGGAGCGGCGTTCGAGGAGCTCCACGACACGATGCTGGCGATCACTCCGCCCGGCGAGGAGCTCGAGTTCCATCTCAACCTCCTGCGCCACGGCCGTCGGACCTGCCACGCGCGCAAACCCGACTGCCCCGGCTGCGCCCTGCGGCGCATGTGCCCAAGCGCAGATAGGTTCATCGCACGGCCCTGAGAAGCGCGCCAGGACGCTCGAGCAGCAGGTTTGGGTGGCGCGGGGCATGCTCGAGCTCGTCAGCGCCCCATCTCCGGCCCGAGCCTGCCGCTTTAAGCATGCACCGGCGCCACCCAAATCTGCTATGCTCTCACTAAGATTTTTACGACACCAGAGGAGTAGAACTAAACGATGGGTAAAACGATCGGAATCGACCTCGGTACGACCAACTCCTGCATGGCCGTGCTCGAGGGCGGCGAGCCGACGGTGATTGAAAACGCTGAGGGCGGGCGCACAACCCCGTCCGTAGTCGCGTTCACCTCCGGCGGCGAGCGCCTCGTCGGCACTGTCGCCAAGCGGCAGGCCGTCACCAACCCGCAGAACACCGTCTTCTCGATCAAGCGCTTCATGGGCCGCAAGGAGGCCGAGGTGCAGGAGGAGGAGTCAATCGTCCCGTACAAGGTCATCTCGGGCAGCGGCGGCGACGCACGCGTTGAGGCCGGCGGCAAGGAGTACTCACCCCCTGAGATCAGCGCGATGATCCTCCAGAAGCTGAAGACCGACGCCGAGGCGTACCTGGGCGAGACGGTCGACAGCGCGGTCATCACGGTTCCCGCGTACTTCAACGACGACCAGCGCCAGGCGACCAAGGACGCCGGCAAGGTCGCGGGACTCGACGTCAAGCGGATCATCAACGAGCCGACCGCGGCGTCGCTCGCGTACGGGCTCGACAAGGAGACCGACCAGACGATCCTGATCTTCGACCTCGGCGGCGGCACGTTCGACGTGTCAGTGCTCGAGATCGGCGATGGCGTGTTCGAGGTCAAGGCCACCGCTGGTGACAACCACCTCGGCGGCGACAACTTCGACAAGGCGCTGGTCGACTGGCTCGTCTCGGAGTTCAAGAAGTCCCAGGGGATCGACCTGAGTGCCGACCCGATGGCGCTCCAGCGGCTCTACGAGGCGGCCGAGAAGGCCAAGATCGAGCTCTCGACGACGCAGGAGACGCAGATCAACCTGCCGTTCATCACCGCCGACTCGAGCGGTCCGAAGCACCTCGACACCCGCCTTACCCGGGCGAAGCTCAACGAGCTCACCGCGGCGCTGCTCGACCGCACCGTCGCCCCGGTCCGCCAGGCGCTCGACGACGCCAAGGAGAAGGGCGCCTCGACGATCGACCACGTGGTCCTCGTCGGCGGCATGACCCGCATGCCCTCCGTCCAGGAGAAGGTCAAGGAGCTGACCGGCAAGGAGCCGCACCGGGGTGTGAACCCCGATGAGGTCGTAGCCGTCGGCGCCGCGATCCAGGCCGGCGTGCTCGCCGGCGACGTCAAGGACGTGCTGCTGCTCGACGTCACGCCGCTGACGCTGGGGATCGAGACCAAGGGCGGCGTGATGACACGACTGATCGAGCGCAACACCACGATCCCGACCCGCAAGTCGGAGGTCTTCTCGACGGCCGAGGACAACCAGCCGTCGGTCGAGATCCACGTCCTGCAGGGCGAGCGCGAGATGGCCAGCTACAACAAGTCGCTGGGCAAGTTCCAGCTCACCGGCATCCCGCCGGCGCCGCGCGGCATTCCCCAGGTCGAGGTCGCGTTCGACATCGATGCCAACGGCATTCTGAACGTCTCGGCCAAGGATCTCGGCACCGGCAAGGAGCAGAAGATCGAGATCAGGGCGGGCTCCGGCCTCTCCGACGACGAGATCAAGCGGATGGTGTCCGACGCCGAGACTCACGCCGAGGACGACAAGCGACTGCGTGAGCTCGCGGAGGCCCGCAACAACGGCGAGCACGCTGCCTACCAGGCCGAGCGCCAGCTGAAGGATCTCGGCGAGCAGGTCGACGCCTCCTCCAAGGAGGAGATCGAGTCCGCGATCAAGGCCGTGCGCGAGGTCCTCGCCTCCGAGGACACGGACGAGATCAGGGCCAAGACCGACGCGCTCAACTCGGCCTTCCACAAGGTCTCCGAGGCGATGTACCAGCGCGCTCAGGAGCAGGCGGCCCCGCCTACCCCGGATGGGGCGGATGAGGGCGCCGGCGCTTCCACCAACGGCGCGAGCGCCGAGGAGGACGTGGTCGACGCGGAAGTTGTCGACGAGGGCAAGAGCTAATCGATGCCCACGGATCGCGATTTTGCCCCGGAGTCAGGCGTTGACTCCGGGGACGCATCCGCTGCCGAGGCCGCCTCTCGAGTGGCCTCGGCTCCGGAGGCGACCCCGGAGAACATTGATAAGAAGCCTGCCTCGCCTGACCCCGCCGAGAGTGAGAAGCACGAGCCCGAGGACGGTGCAGACCTCGAGAACGCCGAGGGCGCCGGCGAGCCCGCGCAGTCCCAGCCGGTCGACCTCGAGGCCGTGAGCACGAAGGCGCAGAAGGCCGACGAGTACCTCGCCCTGGCCCAGCGGACGCAGGCTGACTTCGAGAACTACCGCAAGCGCGCGGCGCGTGAGGCCGCGGCGGCGCAGCAGCGAGGTGTGGTCAAGCTGGCCCGCGAGCTGCTCCCGGCCGTGGACAACCTCGAGCGGGCGCTCGCCCACGCCGACACGACCGCGGCTGAGTCCGCCGACCCCAACGGCAACGGCTCGTTCATCGCCGGCATCAAGCACGTCCACGCGGATGTCCTCACCGCGCTCCAGCGGGCAGGGATCGAGCCGTTCTCGCCCGAGGGCGAGCCTTTCAACCCCGTCTACCACGAGGCAGTGGCTCAGCAGCCCGTCGAGGGCGCCGAGCCGGGAACCGTGGTCGAGGTCTACCAGCGGGGCTACCGGATCGGCGACAGCGTGTTGCGTCCCGCGCGCGTCCTGGTCGCCGGCTGAAGGGCGGTGAGCACCCGTGCCCGATCGGACTGACTATTACAAGATCCTCGGAGTCGGCAAGAACGCCTCCGAGGAGGAGATCAAGAAGGCCTACCGCAAGCTGGCCCGCCAGCATCACCCGGATCGAAACCCGGGGGACAACCGGGCCGAGGAGCGCTTCAAGGAGATCTCGCAGGCCAACGACGTCCTGTCCGATCCCGACAAGCGCAAGGCCTACGACCGCGGGACGGGGCCGTTTGGCGGCTTCGGCGGGCCCGGCGGGTTCGATCCGAGCACGTTCAGCGGCGGCTTCGGGGACATCCTCTCGAACCTGTTCGGCGGCGCTGCGGGTACGGCCGGCAGGGCGCCCGGTGGCGCGCGTGGTGGCCGTCCCCGTGCGGCTCGAGGCCGAGACCTCGAGACCGAAGTGTCGCTGAGCTTCGACCAGGCCGTCAACGGGACCCAGGTACCGCTCGCGGTGCCGACCAGCGCGCCATGTCCCACGTGTCACGGCAGCGGCGCCAAGCCCGGCACCTCGCCGCGTGTCTGCCCGGTGTGCGAGGGTCGCGGCATCGAAGCCCAGAGCCAGGGGATCTTCTCGATGTCGCAGCCGTGCTCGAACTGTCACGGCTCCGGGACCGTGATCGACGATCCCTGCCCGACCTGCAACGGCACCGGAGCTCAGCGGACGGTCAAGCGACTGCGCGTGAACATCCCGGCCGGGGTCAAGGACGGAAGCCGGATCAGGCTGGCCGGAAAGGGCGAGCAGGGAAACGGCTCCGAGCCCGGCGACCTCTACGTGATCACGCGAGTATCTGAATCCGAGGTGTTCAAGCGCAACGGCGAGAACCTCGAGGTCGAGGTTCCGCTGACGATTCCCGAAGCGCTTCGCGGCGCGGTGATCGAGGTTCCGACTTTGAACGGCACGAAGCGCCTGCGCGTCCCCCGCGGCACCAAGCACGGCACCGTCCAGCGGCTTCGCGGCGAGGGCCCGCAACGGCTCGGTGGGAAGGGCAAGGGAGACATCCACTACCGGTTCGTGATCGACGTCCCGGCGTCGCTCTCGGCCGAGCAGACCGCGGCGGTCGACAAGCTCTCCGAGGTGATGAACGGAAATCCCCGCGCGAAGCTGTTCTCGGCGGCGGGTGAGGCGAGCTGATGGCCACACGACGCGTGCACACGAGGATCAAGGTCTCATCCGATCGTGGCGTGTTCATGATCTCAGTCGCCGCCGAGCTCGCCGCCATGCATCCTCAGACGCTGCGGATGTACGAGGCTCGTGGCCTGATCGAGCCCAAGCGCTCGCCGAAGGGGACCCGGCTGTACTCGCACGAGGACGTCGAGCGGCTGCGGCGGATCCAGGAGATGACTGCTGAGCTGGGCATGAACCTCGCCGGCGTCGAGCGTGTGCTCGAGCTGGAGGCGCAGCTCGAGGCGATGACCAGGAAGATTGCGGCGCTGGAGAAGCGCGCCGGCGACCTCAAGGCCGAGGTCGGGCGACTCGAGGCGCTGCGACGGGAGCTTCGCGCCGAGATCGTCCCCTACGCCCGGGGCGAGATCGTCCGCCGGGCCGACCTCGAGGGCTTCGGCGCGCGCTAGTTCGCGGCCTCGCCGAGCGTCCCGGAAGTCGGCGTCGAATCCCGCCGACCGAAGCCCGGCCCACCCGGGTGTGCAACGATCCGGAAGTTAGCGATTAGCCGTCCGGCGACGAACGGCGGAATGGGGAGGATTCAATCGTAGGACGGAACGCAGCTCCAGCACGGCGCGGGTGGGCGTTGCTGCTCTTCGCGCTGGCGTTGCTGACCGCGGCTGCCATCTCCCCGCCGGCGCTCGCCGCCGGGCCCGTGGCCCACGCGACCAACCTCGGCGCCGCGCCCGCGGCGCGGAAGCTGAGCCTGGTGCTGCCGCTGAAAGCCGACCTGGCCGGGCTCCGGCGCCTTGCCCAGGCGGTCACGAACAGGAGCTCCCCTCAGTACGGCCAGTATCAACCGCTCTCGCGGCTCGTCGCGCGGTTCGGCGCCAGCGCCCGAGAGCGGCGCCAGGTAGTGCGATACCTCCGCTCCCACGGGGCAACCGGGGTGCACGTGGATGCGACGGGACTGTTCGCCGACGCCACGATGAGCGTCGGACTGGCCCAGCGCACCTTCGCCACGCAGCTCAGCCGGTTCCGCACTGCATCCGCGGCGCAGTACTTCAGTCCCAGTGCCCGGGTGACCGTGCCGGCGCCCGTCCGCGGGCTCATCACCGGCGTGGTCGGACTCGACACCAGACCGCTCTCCGGCGCTCCCTCCCCGGCGCTGCGCCGGGACGTACACACGAGCTCGGAGAACCTGGTCCGCAGCGGCACCCCTTCAGGCTGTCCGCCGGCAATAGCCAGCGGAGGCTTCACGCCCAACCAGTACCTCACGGCCTACGGCTTCCAGCCGCTGCAGGCTGCCGGCCTGCTCGGCCAGGACGAGCGCGTTGCGCTGATCGAGATCGATGGCTTTCACGCCTCGGACGTTCGCACGTTCGCGAGCTGCTTCGGCTTGACCGTGCCGCGCATCAACACCTTCGGCGTAGGCATCAAGAGGGCGCTGAAGCCCGGGCCGGAGTCGACACTCGACCTCGAGATCCTCGACGCCGTCGCGCCGCGGCTGAAGGCGATCGACGTCTACGAGTCGGGCTCGACCTCGAGCGACGTGGTCAACTCTCTGGCGGCGCCGCTGCAGAACCCCGGATCCAAGCCCCAGGTGATCTCGGCCTCGCTGAGCGTCTGCGAACCGGCGCTGTTCCTGAGCATGGGGGCCGCTGGAATCGCGGCCGCCGAGGGCTCGCTCGAGCTCGCCGCCGCGAGCGGGATCTCGAACCTCTCGGCCAGTGGCGACTCGGGCTCGTCGGCCTGCCTCGGCCCCGACGGGCCGATCGCCGACCCGGACATCAACTACCCGGCGTCCTCGTGGTGGGTTACCGCTGTGGGGGGAACCAACGCGGTGCTGAATCCGGCCAACCAGCTCGTGTCCCAGGTGACCTGGAACGACGCTCCGCTCGGGCTCGGTGCGGGTGGCGGCGGGCTCAGCCAGATCTTCAGGCGCCCGAGCTACCAGAAGTCGTTCGTCACCCCGAACGTCCGCGGCATCCCCGATGTCTCGATGCTCGCCGACGTTGCGCCCGGCTACGCGATCTTCTGCACGGTCAGCCCGGACTGCGTCGACAGCAAGCATCCCAACCCCTGGCTGCCGGTCGGCGGTACGAGCGCTGGGACGCCGCTGCTCGCGGGGGGCATGGCGATCCTCGATCAGGACCTGCGTACGCACGGCCTCCAGGACCTTGGGCTGGCGAACCCGCTCCTGTACAAAGTCGATCGCTCGGCGTTCGGCCCGCTGTCGATCTCCGATGTCACCCAGGGCGACAACGATCTCGGCCCGTACCTTCCCGCGGGGAAGATGCGCGCGCTGGGCTGTTGCACGGCGGCGCCGGGCTATGACCTCGCGACTGGACTGGGCACCGTCAACCTCGCCGGTTTCGCCGCTTTTGCGCTCAAGCTGCAGCCGAAGATCGTCAATGTGGGACTCAAGCTCCCGCGTAACCAGCACCCTCTGAGCAGCGGCCGGATGCTGGCCACGGTCTCCTGTTCCGGTCGCTGCCTGATGGCCTCGTTCGCGACCGTCAAAGCGGGTAAGAAGAGCTTCCTCGTGATTTCCAAGCTGTTCTTCCTGCGCGGCAGGAACCACAGGACGATTTCGCTCCCGTTCTCGAAGCAGCAGTCGAAGATCTTGCACGCTACAGGCGGGGGCCGCGCGATCGTGTTCGGCGTGATCGTCGACGCCGGCCTCAACATCGAGAAGCAGACCCGCGGGCAGAAGCTGCGGATCAGCAGCTGACGCCCCAGGCGTCGGCGCTTCTGCCAGACACGCCCGATCCGCGGGGGGTCGGGGCTGCCCCGTGCTATCCCGCGCCGCGCCGCCGCCGGCGGCACCGACGGAACCCGCCGAGCCCTTGCGCCGCGCCCCCTCGCGTGTCATAATCTAAGTCACGTAGACTAAGATCTTTCAGCGAACCGGAACGAAATCACAATGCAATCAGACCGCTTTACGATCAAATCCCAGGAGGCGCTCCAAGCGGCGCAGCAGCTCGCCGATGAGCGCCGCAACCCGCAGACGATGCCCGAGCATCTGCTCGCCGTGCTGCTCGAGCAGGAGGCCGGCATCGTCGTCCCGGTTCTGCGCAAGCTCGGCGTTGAGCCCTCCGCCGTGCGCAGCGACGTCAACGTGGCGCTGGAGGCGCTGCCCGCCCTGACCACGCCGGGCGGGCGCGAGGAGCCCGCCGCCGGCTCGGGCGAACTGGTCCAGATCTTGCGCGGCGCCGAGAGCGAGATGCGCGAGCTGGGAGATGAGTACGTCTCGACCGAGCATCTGATGCTCGCCCTGGCGGCGCATCCCGGCGCCGCCGGCGATGCCCTGCGCGGTAATGGCGCCGGGCACGACGAGCTGATCAAGGCGCTGAGCGAGGTTCGTGGCTCGCACCGCGTGACCGATCAGAACCCCGAGGAGAAGTTCCAGGCGCTGGAGCGCTACGGCCGCGACCTGACCGAAGCCGCGGCGCAGGGCAAGCTCGACCCGGTGATCGGGCGCGATGATGAAATCCGGCGGGTGATCCAGGTGCTGAGTCGTCGCACCAAGAACAACCCCGTCCTGATCGGTGAGCCGGGCGTCGGCAAGACTGCGATCGCCGAGGGACTCGCCCAGCGCATCGTCTCCGGCGATGTGCCCGAGGGGCTCAGGGATCGCCGTGTTATCTCGCTCGACATCGGCGCTCTGATCGCCGGCTCGAAGTACCGCGGAGAATTCGAGGACAGGCTCAAGGCCGTGCTCAAGGAGATCGCCGACGCCGCGGGTCAGGTCGTGCTGTTCATCGACGAGCTCCACACGATCGTCGGCGCGGGGGCCGCGGAGGGCGCGGTCGACGCCGCCAACCTGCTCAAGCCGATGCTCGCCCGCGGCGAGCTGCGCGCGATCGGCGCGACCACGCTCGACGAGTACCGCAAGCACATCGAGAAGGACGCCGCGCTCGAGCGCCGCTTCCAGCCCGTCTACGTGGACGAGCCGAGCGTGGAGGACACGATCGCGATCCTGCGTGGCCTCAAGGAGCGCTACCAGGTTCACCACAAGGTCCGCATCCAGGATTCGGCGCTCGTCGCCGCCGCGACGCTCAGCCACCGTTACATCGCCGACCGGTTTCTGCCCGACAAGGCGATCGACCTCGTCGACGAGGCCGCGTCGCGGATCCGGATGGAGATCGACTCCAAGCCGATCGAGATCGACGAGGTCGATCGCCACATCATGCAGCTCGAGATTGAGCTGCAGTCCCTCGGCGACGACGACGATCCGGGCACGGCGGCCCGCCGCGAGCAGCTCGAGCGCTTGCTTGCCGAGGAACGCGAGACCTCGGCCGGGATGCACGCGGAATGGGAGTCGGAGAAGGAGGCGCTTGGCGCGGTGGCCGAGTACCAGGAGAAGCTGGAGCAGGCCCGGATCGAGCTCGAGCGCGCTCAGCGCGAGTCCGACCTCGGCCGCGCCGCGGAGCTCCAGTACGGCACGATCCCCGAGCTCGAGAAGCAGCTCGAGGCCGCCGAATCGGCCGAGCAGAGCGCGGTCAGCGCCGGCGAGGGGCCGAAGTTCCTCAAGGACGTGGTCGACGCCGAGGACGTGGCCGAGATCGTGGCCAAGTGGACCGGCGTGCCGGTCTCTCGCCTGCTCGAGGGCGAGATCGAGAAGCTCGTGCACATGGAGGAGCGCCTTCACCGGCGTGTGATCGGACAGGACGAGGCGGTGTCCGCGGTCGCGAGCGCGCTGCGCCGCTCTCGCGCCGGACTTCAGGACCCCGATCGGCCGATCGGCACATTCCTGTTCCTCGGCCCGACCGGTGTGGGCAAGACCGAGCTCGCCCGTGCGCTGGCGGAGTTCATGTTCGACACCCAGGACGCAATGGTCCGGATCGACATGTCCGAGTACATGGAGAAGCACTCCGTCTCGAGGCTCGTCGGCGCGCCTCCGGGCTATGTCGGCTACGAGGAGGGCGGCCAGCTGACCGAGGCGGTCCGTCGCCGGCCCTACTCGGTGGTCCTGCTCGACGAGATCGAGAAGGCCCATCCGGATGTCTTCAACGCGCTGCTCCAGGTGATGGATGACGGGCGCCTGACCGACGGCCAGGGCCGGACCGTCTCATTCAAGAACGCCGTGCTGGTCATGACCTCGAACATCCCCGGCGGTCGCGCCGGCGTCGAGGCGAGCTTCAAGCCCGAGTTCATCAACCGCCTCGACGACATCGTCGAGTTCGAGCCCCTCAGCCGCGAACAGATCGCCGAGATCGTCGATCTTCAGGTCGCGCTGCTGCTGCGCCGGGTGCGGGAGCGCGAGCTCGACATCGAGCTGACCGACACCGCCCGGACGCTGATCGGCGACCTGGGCTACGACCCCACGTACGGCGCCCGGCCGCTGAAGCGGGTGATCCAGAAGCGGCTGGTCGATCCGCTCGCGCTGGCGATCCTCGAGGGGCACTTCGTTCCCGGGGACACGGTCCGCGTGGACGCTCGCGACGGAGAGCTGGTGCTGGAGCGGGCCGAGGTCACCGCCACGGCCTGAGCTGATCGGGTACAAGTCGAGCATTGGTGACCGACCCGACGGCAAGGAGACGCACGTGCCGACCTACATCATGCTCACCACCCTTACGCCCGAGGGCGTGCAGACGATCAAGAACAATCCGTCCCGAATCCGCGAGGTGAACCGGGAGGTCGAACAGCTCGGCGCGAGCGTCAAGGCCCAGTGGGCGACGCTCGGTCAGTTCGACTTCGTCAACGTGATCGAGGCGCCCGACGAGAAGACGATCTCCAGGGTCTCGCTCGAGCTCGGTTCTCGCGGAACGGGACGCTACGAGACGCTGGTGGCGATCCCGATCGACGACTTCATTGGCTCGATCTGAACCGGGTGCCACACGCGTCCTGGTCCTCGGGGCCGGCGGGCGCGAGCACGCGCTGGTCAAGGCGCTCGCGCTCTCGCCGCGCCGGCCCGAGCTGATCTGCGCACCTGGCAACGCCGGGATCGCAGCTGACGCTCGTACGGTCGACGTCGACCCGCAGGATGCCGACGCCGTGGTCGCTCTCGCGCGGCGCGAGCGGGCCGATCTCGTAGTGGTCGGCCCCGAGGCTCCACTTGTCGCCGGAGTCTCCGACGCCCTCGCGCAGGCCGGCATCCGCTGCTTCGGTCCGAGTCGGGCGGCAGCCGAGCTCGAGGGCTCGAAGGCCTTCTGCAAGGAGATCATGCTCGCCGCGGGCATCCCGACCGCACGGCACACCGTCGTCACCGATCCGCAGGCCGGGATGGACGCGATCGACGGCTACCCGGTGGTGATCAAGGCCGACGGCCTGGCCGCCGGGAAGGGCGTGATCATCGCCCAGGACGAGCAGCAGGCCCGCGTGGCGCTCGAGGACCTGCTGGTCGAGCGACGTTTCGGCACCGAGCGGGTGTTGGTCGAGGAGCACCTCGAAGGCGAAGAGCTCTCCCTGCTCGCGCTGTGCGACGGGCGCACCGCCGTCCCGCTCGCCTCGGCCCAGGACTACAAGCGGATATTCGACGGCGACGAAGGTCCGAACACGGGGGGGATGGGCTCCTACTCCCCGGTCCCGGCCGTCGACGAGACGCGCGCGGCCGAGATCTGTCGCGCGGTCCACCAGCCCGTTCTCGACGAGCTCACCCGTCGCGGCATCCCGTTCCACGGCGTCCTCTACGCGGGTCTGATGATGACCGGCGAGGGCCCCAAGGTGCTCGAGTTCAACGTGCGCTTCGGCGACCCCGAGACGCAGGCGATCCTGCCCCGGCTCCGCTCGGATCTGCTCGAGCTGCTCGAGCTGGCGACGACGCCCGGCGCCCTGCCCGGCGCGCGCCTGCAGTGGGCTGACGAGACAGCCGTCACCGTCGTGCTCGCCAGTGCCGGCTACCCCGCCTCGTCCTCGCACGGCGACGTGATCCGCGGCCTGGACGCGGTGCCCTCGAGCGCGTCGGTCACCCACGCCGGAACCGCGCGCAACGACGACGGGGAGATCGTCACCGCGGGCGGACGGGTTCTCGGCGTCACGGCGCTCGGTGAGGACGCAGCCGCCGCCCGCGCGGGCGCATATGCTGCGGCCGACATGATCGAGTTCGACGGCAGGCAACTTCGTCTTGACATAGCTCTGCGGGCGGTCCGGTGAGCGAAGCGGCGGAAATCGTCCCCGAGCCCGGGACCGAGGAACCACCGGTCGTTCTCGATCCCGCGCCGGTCAGGGAGGCGGAGGCGATCACCGCCGCGGAGGTGGCGCCCGAGCCGCGCGGCATCGACGGTCCGCAGGTCGGGATCGTGATGGGCTCGAAGAGCGACCTGCCGGCAATGGAAGCGGCCGAGCGGGAGCTCAGCTCACGGGGGATCCGCTCCGAGACGAACGTGATGTCCGCCCACCGCGAGCCCGACAAGGTCTCGGACTACGCTCGCGCCGCCAAGGGCCGCGGGATCCGGGTGATCATCGCCGGCGCCGGCCTCTCGGCCGCGCTTCCGGGCGTGGTCGCCGCTCACACCGAGCTCCCGGTGATCGGCGTTCCCCTGACCAGCCGCACTTCGGTCGCCGGCGGGCTCGACGCGCTGCTCTCGATCGCGCAGATGCCTCCCGGCGTCCCGGTGGCCTGCGTCGGCGTCGACAACGCGCGCAACGCCGCCGTGCTGGCCGCCCGGATCATCGCGGCGTAGACGCGGCGTCGCTCAGTGCCTGAGCGCCTGCGAGACGTATCCGTGTCTGGCCCGGCTCAGGCGGCTTGGTTGCAAGGACGGGGGGCTGCCGAAGCCTGAGCCTGGACGAGCTCGTGGATGTACTGGGCCACGACGGCGGCCGCTCGCCGCTGAGGGCGTGGGGCGGGGCGCTTTGCCTCAGGGTTCGAGGCGCTGGGGAAGGTGATCTGTGCTCTCATGCTCAGCTCCGTTGTACGATGGACACCGTACGATATCAGATGTACGACGACCGTCGTACAATCGAACGGACAAAAGGGGTAGCCACGCTGCAGTCCACCGAACAAATCTCTCAGCCGCCGACGGAGGAGATCGAGCTTGGCGCGGTGCTTCACGCGCTCAGTGATCCTGTGCGGCTGATGATCGTTGCCGAGCTGGCCGCCGGAGCGCACGAGTACTCGTGCGGGAGCTTCCACCTGCCGGTCACCAAGTCCACCTGCACGCACCACTTCCGCGTCCTGCGTGAAGCCGGGGTGATCAAGCAGCGTCAGCAGGGGACGAGCCGCCTCAACATGTTGCGCCGCGACGATCTCGAGCTCCGCTTCCCCGGCCTGCTCGAGACGATCCTCCAGGCCGCCGGGGACACCGGCAAGCTGCAGCCGGTCTGAGCGTTAGCTTCGCTACGTGATCGCGCGCTACACCCGCCGCGAGCTGGCCGACCTCTGGTCTGACCACTCGCGCTTTGACGCGATGCGGGAAGTCGAGGTTGCGGCCTGCGAGGAGATGGAGGGGCCGACCCCGGAGGAGCTTCAGGCGATCCGCGCGGCCACGTTCACCGTCGATGAGGTCAACGAGCGCGAGAAGGTCACCGACCACGACACTGCGGCGTTCGTCGACGTCCTGTCCGACAGCGCCGGAGCTGCGGGACGCTGGATCCATTACGGGCTGACCTCGAGCGACGTGCTCGACACCGCTCTCGCGTTGCAGCTGAAGCGCGCCGGCGAGCTGGTGCTCCCCGACTCTCGCCGGCTCGTGAGCGCCCTCGCGGCCCGAGCTCGGGAGCACGTCCACACCCTATGCGCGGGCCGCACGCATGGGATTCACGCCGAGCCGACGACCTTCGGGATCAAGCTCGCCGGGTTTGCCTTCGAGGCCGATCGCAATGTCCGCCGGCTCGAGCGCGCCTTCGCCCAGGCCGCCGTCGGTGCCATCTCGGGTGCTGTCGGTACCTATTCGGCCACGTCGCCGGACTTCGAGCGCAGGGTGCTGGGGCGCCTCGGGCTCGAGCCGGAGCCCGTCTCGACCCAGGTCGTTGCGCGCGACCGCCACGCCGAGTTGCTGCAGGCGATCGCGCTCGCCGGCGCGGGGCTCGAGCGTTTCGCCACCGAGCTGCGCCACCTCGCGCGCACCGAGGTGAACGAGATACGCGAGCCGTTCGCTCAGGGCCAGAAGGGCTCGAGTGCTATGCCCCACAAGCGCAACCCGATCAAGTCAGAGCAGGTCGCCGGCCTCGCCCGCGTGCTCCGCGCCGACGCCCAGGCGGCGCTGGAGAACGTCGCGCTCTGGCACGAGCGCGACATCTCCCACTCGTCGGTCGAGCGGGTCATCCTGCCCGACTCGACCAGCTTGATCGACCACCTCCAGCGCCGTGTTCTCGCGCTCGTCGACGGGATGGTGGTCGACCAGCAGAGGATGCGTGAGAACCTCGAGCTGACTCACGGCGCGCTGTTCTCTCAGCGGCTGCTGCTCGCGCTCGTCGGCGGCGGACTGACTCGCGACGATGCCTACCGCGTCGTCCAGCGACTCGCGCAGCGGGCGCTCGACGAGCGCACCCAGCTGCGCGACCTGGTCGCGAGCGATCCGGCTCGTGAGGGCCTCGACCTCGAGGCGATATTCGACTACGCCCCGTTCGTCCGCTACGCCGGCGAGATCGTGGCCCGGCTCGACGCGATCGCCCCGGAATCGTCGTAGCCAGTCGCTAGCATCGCGGCAGTGACCTCGCTCGCCGACCTCCCGCTGCGCGCCTCCGGGAAGGTCCGCGAGATCTACGACGTCGGCGACGAGTTGCTGATCGTCGCCTCAGACCGGATCTCGACCTATGACGTCGTGCATCCGACGCCGATCCCCGATAAGGGAGCCGTGCTCACCGGCCTCTCGACCTTCTGGTTCGAGCGCACCAGCGAAATCGTCCCGAACCACGTGATCTCGGTCACCGACGGCGTTCCCGACGAGGTCCGCGGCCGCGGGATGGTCGTGCGCCGGCTCGAGATGCTGAGCGTCGAGTGCGTCGTTCGCGGCTACATCACCGGCTCGGGCTGGAAGGACTATCAGCGCACGGGCGCGGTGTCGGGGATCGAGCTTCCCGCTGGGTTGCGCGAGTCAGACCGGCTCCCGGAGCCGATCTTCACCCCCAGCACCAAGGCCGACGTCGGCCACGACGAGGCGATCGACTTCGAGGGAGCGGTCGAGCTGATCGGCGACCGAGGGCTCGCCGAGCGTGCGCGGGAGGTCTCGATCGCGCTCTACGAGCACGCCGCTGAGCACGCCCGCGAACGCGGGATCATCCTCGCCGACACGAAGTTCGAGCTGGGACTCGACGCCGACGGAACGCTGACGATCGGTGATGAGATGTGCACGCCCGACTCCTCTCGCTTCTGGCCTGCCGACCAGTACGAGCCGGGCCGCAGCCAGCCGAGCTTCGACAAGCAGTTCGTCCGCGACTGGGCCTCCTCGACCGGTTGGGACCGCGACCCGCCGGCGCCCGCGATTCCCGACGAAGTCGTCGCCCGGACGCGCGAGAAGTACCTCGAGGCCTACGAGATGGTGACCGGCGAGAGGTTCGACGCCTGGCTGAAGCGCACGGGCTCCGGGTAGCGACGTGCGCGCGCGGGTGCTGGTCAAGCCGAAGGCGGGGATCCTCGATCCTCAGGGGCAGGCGGTCGAGCGCGCGCTCCCAGCGCTCGGTTTCACCGGCGTCAAGAACGTCCACGTCGGGCGGCTGATCGAGCTCGACGTCGAGGATCCCGACCGGCTGGCCGAGATGTGTGAGCGCCTGCTGACCAACCCGCTGATCGAGGACTACGAGATCGCCGGGCTTGAGCCGGCCGTGGGCCCGGACACGAAGTGAAGTTCGGCGTCGTTCGTTTCCCCGGCTCGTGCGACGAGGTCGACGCCCTGCTCGCCGCCGAGCGGGTTGGCGACGCGGTGATTCTCTGGCATGGCGACCGCGACCTCCAGGGCGTCGATGCGGTGATCGTCCCCGGCGGCTTCTCGTACGGCGACTATCTGCGCGTCGGGGCGATCGCCCGCTTTGCTCCGCTGATGGAGGAGGTGGCCGCGTTCGCGCGCGAGGGAGGGCTGGTGCTCGGGATCTGCAACGGCTTCCAGGTGCTGTGCGAAGCGCGGCTCCTACCGGGGGCGCTGTTGCCCAACGCGACGCTCAAGTTCGTCTTTCGCCAGGTCGCGCTCGAGGTCGTGCACTCAGATTCGCCGTTCACGCGCGCGTGCGCGCGAGGCGAGCGCCTGTCGATCCCGATAAAGCACACCACCGGCTGCTTCTACGCTCCCGAGCCCGAGCTCGACCGGCTCGAATCCGAGGGCCAGGTCCTGCTTCGGTACGCGCCGGGCGAGAACCCGAACGGCTCGCTGCGGGATATCGCCGGCGTTTGCAATGCGCAGCGCAACGTGTTCGGCCTGATGCCCCACCCCGAGCACGCGGTCGATCCGCTCACCGGCTCGACCGACGGTCTGAAGCTGCTGGACTCGATCCGTGCCGCCGTCGCCGACCGCGTCGTCGTCTGAGCCGTGAGCGCCGTGAGCGTGATCGAGCCCCGCTACCGCCAGCTCGGCCTGACCGACTCCGAGTATGAGCTGATCGTCGAGCGGCTCGGACGCGAGCCGGGCGACACCGAGCTGGCGATGCTGTCACTGATGTGGTCCGAGCACTGCGCGTACAAGCACTCCAAGAAGCTCCTGCGCCGGCTGCCGACCGAGGGACCGCACGTGCTGCTCGGCCCGGGTGAGAACGCAGGGGTGGTCGACGTCGGCGGGGGCCTGGCGGTGGCCTTCAAGGTCGAGTCG
>DATCNP010000072.1:0-13057 GCA_036565205.1 Solirubrobacteraceae bacterium
AAGCCGCAGCCGAATCCTGGGCCACCGGCGAAGCCGGAGCGCGCCGGAGTCGCCGACGCGGCTCACTGATCGCCGTCGGGGTGGTGTTCGTCGCCGTGCTGGTGAGGGGGCGTCGCCGAGCTCACAGCAGGTGGTAGCCCGTCCGTCGGCTCACGAGTGATTCGAGTCGAGCCAGCACGTCGTAGTAACGCGTCGGCATGCCGCGGGCCAGGGCGTCGAACAGGTACGCGTCTGGTCCGACCAGGATCCGGCTCTTCCCAGCTTTGACCCCTTCGTGGATCGTCCGTGCCGCTTTGGCCGGGGTCGTGTACGCGATCGACTCGAACGATCGCGAGAACTCTTCGTGGTCCATGTTGGGCTGATTTGGATAGCTGTGGTATCGAGCGTTGCGGACGATGTTCGTCTTGACTCCCCCGGGATGGACCGTCACCGCGTGGACGCCGGTCCCGCGCAGCTCCTGACGAAGCGAGTCGGTGAAGCCCCGCACGGCGAACTTCGAGGCGCAGTAGGCGCTCTGAAACGGCATCCCGACCAGTCCGAAGACGCTCGAGGTATTGACGATCGCGCCCGAATCCTGCGCGCGCAGGATCGGCAGGAACGCGCGGACGCCGTTGATGACACCGCCCAGGTTGACGTCGAGCACCCACTCGTCGTCCTCGACGGCCGCCTCCTCGACGCTCTGCGCCGTCGTCACCCCCGCGTTGTTGAACACCATCCCCAGTGGTGCCGGGGCCCACTGGGCGACTTCGGCGGCGAACGCCAGTTGGGCCTGACGGTCGCGGACGTCGAACCGGCGGACAAGGACCGGCCCGTCCAGCAACTGGGCCGTAGCCGACAGGCCATCCTCATCCTGGTCGACGATCGCCACCGGGCAGCCATGGGCCGAGAGCCGCTGCGCGACCGCACGGCCGATTCCGGACGCGGCTCCCGACACGAATGCGGTTCGCCCGTCGATCTGAATTCTCTTCTTCGACATCGTCTCTCCTTGGCTCAGACCGGCTCGGGGACCGGTTCGGCCTGGCGGCGGGCCGGCGCGCGCCGGGGGTCCTCGGCCAGATAGTCCTCTGGGTCAAACCGGGCGAGACGGCGCTGATATGCGCGCACGCTACCCGGCCACAGCGTCGAGTTTCGCCCGGTCGCGTCCGTGTACCAGCTGAGACAGCCGCCGGCGGTCCACACGCTGCCGCTCGTGCCGTCGTCGACCTCGGCTATGTAGCGAGCCTGGACTTCGGGGCGAGGCTCCATCGCCGGGTTGCCCTGCCCCCGCCGGTAGGCGAGAAGCTGCCTCAGGTACGCCACCTGAGCCTCGATCATCAGCAGCACGGAGTTGTGACCGAGTCCGGTGTTGGGACCGAGCAGCATGAACATGTTCGGAAACCCCGCCACGCTCATCCCCAGATGAGCCTTGGGGCTCCCCTGCCAGGCCTCGGCCAAAGTGGCACCGTTTCGCCCCGTGATGATGTGACTGATCGGCGCATCGGTGACCCGGAAGCCGGTCCCGAAGATGATCGTGTCGGCGGGGTGATTGATGCCGGCGTCGTCGATCAGGCCGTCGCTCGTGACCTCGCGGATCCCGGCGCTGATGAGATCGACGTTCTCGGCGCATAGCGCCGGATACCAGGTGTTCGAGCCGAGCACCCGCTTGCAACCGAGCCGGTAGTCGGGCGTGAGCTTCTCCCGCAACACCGGATCCAACACCTGACGGGCGATGTGCCGGCGGGCGCGCCTCTCGGCCAACCGCATCACGAGCGGGTGCTTGAAGCCGAAGTGGAACGTCTCGAGCAGCGTGAACACGGCACGCCGTGCCAGTCCAAGCAGCTTCGGATGGCGCCCGAAACGACGCCTCCAGCGTTGCGGCATCGCCGGGTTCCCGCGCGGGAGCACCCACGGCGGCGTCCGCTGGAACAGGCGCAGGCGTCCGACCCGGGGCTGTATCTCAGGCACGAACTGGATCGCCGACGCGCCGGTGCCTACGACGGCGACATCACGACCGACGAGGTCGTGGTCGTGGTTCCAGCGGGCGGAGTGAAAAACCGTCCCCTCGAAGCTCTCGAGCCCGGGCAGCTGAGGAATCGCCGGATCGGCAAGCGCGCCGGCGGCCGAGATCACCACGCCGGCCGTCAGGTCGCCGCCGCTGGTCTCGATCTCCCAGTGGCGCAGCTCGGCGTTCCACGCCAGGCGCCGAACCTCATGCCCAAAGCGCAGGTGCGAAGCCAGCCTGTGACGCTCGACGACCTCGCGCATGTAGTCGAGGATCTCGGGCTGTCCGGCAAACGCCCGGGTCCAGCGCGGGTTCTGCTCCGCGGTCCACGAGTAGAGCACGCTCGGAATGTCACACGCGCAACCGGGATAGCTGTTGTCGCGCCAGGTGCCGCCTAGCTCGCCGGCCCGCTCGAGCACCACGAAATCGTCCTCGCCATCCTGCTTGAGCGCGATCGCGGCCCCGAGACCGGAGAAACCGGCCCCCACGATCGCGATCTCCACGTGCTGATGAGTGCTCTCGAGCATCTCGGCCGCCTCGTCTCGTTCAGGGACTCGGTACGTCAATGTACCGTGGTACGGTAGCATACCACCGAGATGCGTGCAAGCGCGTGATCTCAGGCTGGACGGCGCGTCAGCGCGCCGGACTACAGCAGCGTGCCGGCGAGGATCGCCTTCACCGTCGCGCCGGCGCTGGCGCGCAGCTCACGTACGTCGCGGCCTCGCTGGAGCGAGATCACGGCCAGCTCGCGCAGCCCTCCGACGATGATCACGGCGGTGTCCATGGCCAGCGGACGAGCGCCGATCTGCGGCTGCTCTCGCCGTCCCGACTCGACCATGTCGACCAGCGTCCGCGCAAAGCGCTCGATCACCGCGAGGTTGCGGTCAGCGCCGGCCCGACCGAGGCCCGGCAGCTCGCGCACGAAGCTGTTGTAGAGCGCCGGCTGTGCGGTCACGTTGTCTATGTACGCGTCGATCGCGCGGTCGACCTGCTCATCGAGGGGCTCCTCGGGTGCGACGGCGGCGGAGACCTGGTCCATCATCGCGTCGTTCGTGGCGTCGAACAGCTCCAGGAAGCAGGCGTCGCGATCCTCGAAGTGCTCATAGAACGTGCGCCGCGAGGTCCGCGCGATCCGCACCACGTCGGCGACCGTGGTCTCGCGGTAGCCCTTCTCGACGATCGATTCCGCCATCGCCGCGATCAGCCGGGCGCGGTGAGAGGACGAGTCATCCGCTCGCGCGGGCCTCGACGTCTGGCGAACGTCGGGCTCGGAGCCTTCCTGCACGCTCACACCGCTCACCGTAGCGCCCACCTCAGCCGGGGGATAGCGTCGCGGCGGGGTGCCTGCGCTCCAAGATCACGCGCGCGCCTCGCGCCGGGATCATCGTCACGTTGCGCTGACGCGGCGCCTCGGGAGCGGTGTCGGACACGGTCAGATCGGCGCGCCGGGCGATCGCCCCGAGCACGACCCGCTGCTCGGCCATGGCCAGGCTGGCGCCGAGACAACGCCGGATGCCCCCGCCGAACGGGATCCACGTGTAGGTGCCGGGCTTCTGGTCGAGGAACCGCTCCGGGCGGAAGACGTCGGGATTGGGGTAGACGTCGTCGCGGTGGTGTAGCGCGACGATGCTGATCGCCACCGGCGTGCGCGCCGGGACCACGTACTCGCCCAGCCGCCATGGGCGCGTCACCAACCGGGCGATCATCGGGATCACCGGGCGGATTCGCATCCCCTCGTGAATCGTCGCCTCGACGTAGCGCTCGGCCTCGGCGGCCGCCGGGTCGTCGGGCCCGAGAGCCCGCTCGGCCCGCGTCAGCTCTCGCAGCCGCTCGTAGGCAACCGGAGTGCGCAGCAGGCGCTCGAACGTCCAGGCGAGCGAATTGGCGGTGGTCTCGTGTCCCGCGAGCACCAGCGACATCAACTCGTCGCGCAGCTCCGCATCGCTCAGCGCCTGGCCCTGCTCGTCGCGAGCTTCGAGGAGCAGCGAGAGCACGTCGTGGCGCTCGGTGCCGCCTCGCACGGCGCGTCGCCGCCGGATCACCGCGTACATCTGACGGTCGAGGAACGCCAGCAGCCCCCTCAACACCCCGCGAGCCTCCCGTCGGCCCGCATTGCGCAGCTCGATGAGCTGATAGAGCGGATGCGTGGAGGCTCCGAGCAGACGCCGAATCGTCTGGCGAAGACGCTGCTCGGCGCTTCCCCGGTCGGGACGCCCGTCGATCCCGAACACGCCGCTCATGATCACGTCGAGCGTCACCGCCTGCATCCGTGGCGCGAGCGCGAACGGCTCGCCCACCGGCCAACGGTCGATCTCACGGTCGGCAACCTCGGCGATCATCCGGACGTAGCGCTGGACGGCCTCGCCGTGGAACGGCGGCAGCAGCAGCTTGCGCTGGCGCATGTGGCGCGCGCCTCCCGAGGTCAGCACCGAGTTGGGCCCGAGGATCGGCCGCAATGGCGATTCGCCGGTCAGCGAAGGGGCGTCGGCCGCTTTGGCCTTCAGCAGCGACTCGGCATGATCGGGATGTGAGCTGACGACGAACGGCTCGCCGCGCGAGAGCAGGCGCATCCCCCACACGTCCCCGTAGCGCCGCTGCGCCTCGAGGGCGAACGCCATCGGTTGCCTTGCGAACCGGAGGGTCTGGAGCACTGGGCGGCCGGGCGTGATCGCCGGCATCCGGATCGGGACCTCCTGCTCGACGGGACCGGCCGGCGAGCCTGACGCGCCGGTCGGTGTGCTCTCCGCGATCTGGTCTCTGTCACGCGCCGCAGTGGTCACGGTACATCAATGTACCGGACCTGCGGGGTCGTGTCCAGGCCCGAGCTCAGCCGTTGCGGGCGGTGAACGCGGCCGCTTCGCGCTTGACGATCGCGATCAGGTTCCCCAGCGCGATGTTGGTGTCGAGCAGATGCAGCCCCCAGTCCGGGGTCGGGCTCGGCGTCGCCACCTGAGCCCCGTGCAGCGCCGTGATCTCGAGCACGTTGGCGCCCCCGGCCGAACTGCAGCTGCCGCTGTAGGAGCGCGGTTGGGTGGTCCAGACCGTCGGGGGCATCGGCTGCGTGATGTGGAGCGCGACGATTCCGGCCGCCAACACGCTCTTGGGGTAGAACGGCGCACTCGCGAAGATCGGCACCAGCGGGCCTGACCCGCCGCCGAGCGCCGCCGGATTGGTGCACAGCACATGCTCGCCCTTGACCGTGCTGCGGCCGAACAGACTCGGATTCGGCACCGGCTGGTCAAAGGTCGAGAAGGCGATCACGCAGCCGAGCTGGGTGTTCGAGCGGCAGGCCGGGACGTGCTTGAAGTCGCCGCCCACGTTCTTGCCGTTCTTGACCAGGACGTTGCCGCCCATCAGGATCGACGAGAGCATACGCCTGAGGACGGCGGGCTTGGGGTCGATGTCCTTGGCGATCAGCTGCCGCAGCACGAACGAGCCCTGCGAGTGTCCGATCAGGACGAAGCCGCGGCCGTGGTTGTACTTCTGCAGGTAGGTGCGGAAGGCGGTCCTGACATCGCCCACGGGGATCCTGAGCTGCGCGGGTGTCTCCTGGGTTCCCGCCAGCAGCGCCGTCAGGGTCACCTGGCGGTAGACCGGCGCGAACACCCGGCAGTACTGGGAGTAGCGCGCCGCCTGCTGGAGCGCGATCGAGCGTTCCACCGGGTCGACCTTGAAGTTGGCCAACGTGGTGTTCTGGCCGCTGACCGTGGGATAGACGTAGAAGCAGTCGATCGACGGATGCTTGACAGCCTTGGGGTGGAGCACTCCGGTCGGCTTGAGCGAGGGGGAGTAGGACGTCGTCGAGAGCCCGGGTGTGCACGGGTCTGCGTGCTGGCCGGGCTTGCACAGCCAGACCACCTTCGCCGCGGCGGCCTGCGAGAACGCGGCCAGCATCAGGCCGGCCACCAGCGCGGCGGGCAGCACGCGCAGGGCAAGCCGGGTGCCGCGTGGACGGTTGGGACGGATCCGAGACATCTCGACCTCCTCAGCAACGCGAGGCCAGCTCGGGCCGGCGATCGGCCCAGGGCTCGGCAGACTCCAGCTGCCCGGCGAGAGCGTAGAGCAGATCCTCTCCCCCATGTCGCGCTACCAGTTGCACGCTCAGCGGCAGGCCGTCCGTGCCGAACCCGGCCGGGACCGAGATCGCCGGCTGGCCCGTCAGGTTGAAGATCGGGCTGAACGGGGTGAAGCGTCCGGCGATGTCGATCGCCATCGGGGCGGCCTTGCCGAAACCGCCTTCGGCGGCGATTGCCGGCTTCGCGAGCATCGGCGTCAGCAGGACGTCGAACTCGTCCCACAGCGCCATGATCCGAGCGGTCGTGGCCTCGCGCTTGGCCAGGAGCGCCCGGCGCCGCGCCGGCGGGACAAGATAACGACCCGCGGCCGCCATCTGGCGCGTCAAGCGCTCGAGCATCGAGCAGTCGGGTACGGTCAGGGACTCCTGGTACACGCCCCGGATCCACGTCTGCACGAACTCGATTTGCGCCAGGCCGTAGCTCGGGTCCGCCGGGACGACGGCGTGCCCGAGCTGCTCGAGCACCTCGCCCGTCTGCTCCCAGGCGCGACGCTGGTCGCTCGAGAGCTTGCCGAGCAGGCCCGGCGGCAGCTTGCGCGAGATCGCGATCCGCAGGCGAGCCGGCGGCGTCCCGGCGGCCTCGAAGTAGCTGCCCGCGAACGGCGGCGCGGCGTGCGCGTCGGACGGCAGCGAGCCGTGGATCGCATCGAGCATCAGGGCGCTGTCGCGGACCGTGCGCGCGAGCGCCCCGTAGACGGCAAGACCGAGCCATCCTTCGCTCTGCGGCTGCAAGGACACCCGCCCGCGCGTCGGCTTCATCCCGACCAGTCCGCAGCACGCGGCTGGGATCCGGATCGAGCCGCCGCCGTCGGCCGCCGTCGCCGCCGGCACCATCCCGGCCGCCACCGCCGCGGCTGAGCCGCCCGAGGACCCTCCGGGCGTACGATCGAGATCCCAGGGATTGCGGGTAACGCCGTTGGCCTCGGTCGCGGTCCAGGGAAAGATCATCAGCTCGGGCACGTTGGTGATCCCGACCGGAATCGCTCCGGCCGCTCTCAGCCGCCGTATGAGCTCGCTGTCCTCGCGCGCAGGCGGTCCGTACGACCGGCTCCCCCGCGTGCACGCCTGGCCGGCGACGGGGTGCTCATCCTTGACGGCGATCGGCACCCCGGCCAGCGGGCCCTCTGACCCGGCCACGGCGTCGGACATCGCCAGGGCCTCCTCGGCCATCGTCACCCTGAACGCGTTGGTCGCCGGGTTGAGCGCCTCGATCCGCCGCAGGCTGAGCTCGACCAGCTCCCGGGGATGGACCTGCTTGCCGCGGACCAGCTCGGCGAGCGCCGCGGGGCCGGCGAAGGCGAGATCCAGATCGGCGGTGCTCGACACGCTTACCGCGCTCGCGCTCGTCGGTGCCGGCTCATCGCAGCGCGCTCACGAGCTCGCGGATCGCACCGGGGTAGCGATAGTCGATCCCGCCATGCTTGCCTTCGAACAGCTCCAGCGTGTGCTGCACCCCGAGCTTGGTCAGCTCGTCGGAGAAGGCCTGGGCGCCGAGATCGAGGTAGTACTCGTCCTGACGCCCGGCGTCGAGGTAGATCCGGCGCATGCTGCGCAGCGCGTCGGCGTGGCGCGGCGCCATTCGCACCGGATCGAACTCCAGCCAGCGCTCCCAGATTTCCTCGACCAGCCGTCCGGTCGCTATCTCGAACGGCAGCAGCGCATGTCCGGGCCGGGCCGGATCGGGCGAATACGCGCACGCGTAACCGTAGATCTCGAACGGTGTCCCGAACCGCTCCCAATCGAAGGACTCTGCCGCCGACAGCTGCTTGAAGAACTCGTCGTAGGAGCCGTCGAAGTGGTCTCGCAGCGACTTCGCCACAGCGGGAAACTCGGGCAGATAGCAGCACTCGAACAGGGCGTCGCCGGCGTGTGAGGCCAGCGCCCCAAAAACGTCGGGCCGGAGCATCGGCACGACCATCGCCCCGTATCCCCCGGAGGACTTCCCGGCCAGCCCGCGGTGATCGCGGTCGCCGAAGGCGGGATAGCGCTGCTCGACGAACGGGACGACCTCGTCGCACAGGTAGTCGAGGTAGCGTCCCGTGCTGCCGGAGTTCAGATGCTGCGAGCCGCCCCTTCGCGTCCACGTGTCCACGAACGCGACGATCGCATCCGGGCACTCGTCTGCGGCGAACATCGCGTCGAGCCGCTCGACGAGCGTGGGACGGAAGGCGGAACGCCCGAGCCACATGTCCACCTGCCCGGTGAAGCCCATGATCACGTAGATCACCGGGACCTTCCGGGAGCCGCCGGCAACGCCCGGCGAGCGGTAGACGTACAGCGGCCGGCGGGCCGGATCACCGAGCGGATTGCCCGCCAGCACCTCCGACTCGACCACCAGCTGGTCCAGCGTTCCCGCCAACGACCGCTCCCACGGCGCCCCCGGCAAACCCCTCAGCTCTCTCAAGCTCACGCCCGGCAAACTACGTTAAATCAGGGCGACAGGTCGCGCCCTGAACCGCGAGGACGCGGGGGTATAGTCACGCCGAAGACGGCGTGAGAAGCGAACGACACCCCTCCCGGGCATGACCCAAAGAGCTCAGAGCACGAGCGCAAGGCCGCCGCGCGCCAACGGCTCCGGCGCCGACATCGATGCGGCCGAGACCAGCGAGTGGCTCGAGGCGCTTGACGCGGTAGTCACGCACGACGGACCCCCGCGGGCGCGAGACATCCTGACGCGCGTGATCGAACGGGCCCAACACGCGGGCACCGGCACGATCGCCAGCCTCAACACTCCGTACATCAACACGATCCCGCCCGATCGCGAGCCCGCGTTCCCAGGCGATCCCGCGGTCGAGCGCCGGCTGCGCTCGATCGTGCGCTGGAACGCGATCGCGATGGTCGTGCGCGCCAACAAGGTTTCCTCGGAGCTCGGCGGCCACATCGCGACGTACAGCTCGCTGGCGACGCTGATGGAGGTGGGCTACAACCACTTCTGGCACGCGACCTCCGAGCAGCAGGCGGATGGCGCCAAGCACGGGGGCGACCTCGTCTACTTCCAGGGCCATTCCTCTCCCGGCAACTACGCGCGGGCCTTCCTCGAGGGACGGCTGACCGAGCAGCAGCTCGACGGGTTCCGCCAAGAGGTCGACGGAGCGGGCCTGTCCTCCTACCCGCACCCGTGGCTGATGCCTGACTTCTGGCAGTTCCCGACCGTCTCGCTCGGGATCGGCGCCATCACCTCGATTTATCAGGCCCGGTTCATGAAGTACCTGATGGCTCGCGGCATGCTGGACTCGGCCGCTGGCGCACGCAAGGTGTGGACGTTCCTGGGCGACGGGGAGATGGACGAGCCGGAGTCGATGGGCGCGATCGGACTCGCCGGGCGCGAGCGGCTGGACAACCTGATCTGGGTCGTCAACTGCAACCTTCAGCGCCTGGACGGACCCGTGCGCGGTAACGGCAAGATCATCCAGGAGCTCGAATCGGATTTCCGCGGCGCGGGCTGGAACGTGATCAAGGTGATCTGGGGCAGCCGCTGGGATCCGCTGCTCGCCGCCGACACCGACGGCGCGCTCGAACGCGTCATGGAGGAGTGCGTCGACGGCGACTACCAGACATTCAAGTCCCGCGACGGCGCCTACGTCCGCGAGCACTTCTTCGGGCGTGATCCGCGGTTGCTCGAGCGCGTCGCGGACATGAGCGACGAGGAGATCTGGCTGCTCAACCGCGGCGGCCACGATCAGCAGAAGGTCCATGCGGCCTACGACGCGGCCGTGAGGCACACCGGGCAGCCGACGGTGATCCTCGCCAAGACGATCAAGGGCTACGGGATGGGCGTCTCCGGCGAGGGCCAGATGATCACCCATCAGGCCAAGAAGATGACCGAGGCCGCGCTGCTGGCCTTCCGCGACCGATTCGAGCTGCCACTGACAGACGACCAAGTCCGCGCGGCCGATTACTACAAGCCTCCGGCCGATTCGCCTGAGATGCAGTACCTGCACGAGCGCAGAGCCGCGCTTGGCGGCTGGCTGCCCGCCCGGCGCCGCAAGTCCGAGCCGCTGAGCGCACCCCCGCTCGAGCTCTTCTCCTCACAGCTCGAGGGGACCGGCGAACGCGAGATCTCGACCACGATGGCCTTCGTCCGGGTGCTCGCCGCGCTGCTGCGCGACAAGGCGATCCGCGATCACATCGTCCCGATCATCCCCGACGAGTCACGAACGTTCGGGATGGAGGGGCTGTTCCGGCAGGTCGGGATCTACTCGCCCGTCGGCCAGCTCTACCAGCCTCAGGACTCCACGCAGCTGATGTTCTACAAGGAGGATCAGCACGGCCAGATCCTCGAGGAGGGGATCACCGAATCCGGGTCGACATCGTCGTTCATCGCCGCCGGCACCTCCTACAGCACCCACGGCGTGCCGATGGTCCCGTTCTACATCTACTACTCGATGTTCGGCTACCAGCGCGTCGGCGACCTCGTCTGGGCCGCCGGCGACAGTCGCACCCGCGGCTTCATGCTCGGCGGCACCGCAGGCCGCACAACGCTCAACGGCGAGGGTCTACAGCACGCGGACGGTCACAGCCACGTGCTGTTCTCGGTCGTTCCCAACTGCCGCGCCTACGACCCGACATTCGGCTACGAGCTCGCGGTGATCATCCAGGACGGCCTCCGCAGAATGCTCGAGGAACAGGAGGACGCCTTCTACTACCTGACGCTGATGAACGAGAACTACCTCCACCCGGCGATGCCCGAGGGAGCTCCCGAGGGGATCCTCCGCGGCATGTATCGGCTCTCTGAGGGCCCTCGACGCTCGAAGAAGCCGTGCGTCCAGCTGCTGGGCTCGGGCGCCATCCTCCGAGAGGTGATGGCCGCCGCCGAGCTCCTCGAGTCCGAGTTCGACGTGGTCGCCGACGTCTGGAGCGTGACCTCGTTCACCGAGCTCCGCCGCGACGGGCTCGAGGTCGAGCGCTGGAACATGCTGCACCCCACCGCGAAGCCAAGGCGCTCCTATGTCTCGAAATGCCTCGACGAGCGCCGCGGCCCGGTTATCGCCTCGACCGACTACATACGTGCGTTCCCGGATCAGATCCGCCAGTGGATCCCCGGCCGCTACCGCACGCTCGGGACCGATGGCTTTGGGCGCAGCGACTCGCGCAGGGGGCTGCGCCGGTTCTTCGAGATCGACCGTCATTACGTCGCCATCGCCGCGCTGAAGGAACTCGCCGACCTGGGCGAGATCGAGCCCCAGCGCGTCCAGGCCGCGATCGAGCGCTTCGAGATCGACCCCGAGACACCGATGCCGACGATTCGATGAGTGCTACGAGCGCCCTGACGGTCGAGGTGCCGGACATCGGCGACTTTGATGACGTGCCGATCATCGAGATCCACGTCGCGCCGGGGGACGCGGTCGCCGCCGAGGACCCGCTCGTCACGCTCGAGTCCGACAAGGCGACGATGGACGTGCCGGCGCCGGCGGCCGGCAAGGTCAAGGAGATCCGCGTCGCGCTCGGCGATCGTGTCTCACAGGGAAGCGTGCTGCTGACGATCGATCCGGCGGTCGACGCCCCCGCAGCCGAGGCCGACGCCAGACCATCCTCGCCGGAGTACACGGCGCCGGCGGAGGATGCCGCGCCGAAGGCGGATCCCCCGCCGTCGGACCCCACGCCGTCCGAGCCCACGCCGTCCGAGCCCACGCCGCCCGAGCCCACGCCGGCGCCCGAGCCCGTGGCCACGCCGCCCGACAACGGCGCCGACCCGATCTACGCCAGCCCATCTGCCCGCAGGCTTGCCCGCGAGCTCGGCGTCCCCCTGGCCAGCGTCAGCGGCAGCGGCCGCAAGGGACGGATCACCAGGGACGACGTGCAGGGATTGGCGAGAGGAGGGCCGGCTTCGCCTTCGGCGGCCGGCCCCGGTTTGGGCCTCTCGCTCGCGCCCTGGCCGGTGGTCGAGTTCGAGAAGTTCGGCCCCGTCGAACGCGTGCAGCGCTCGCGCATCCAGCGGATCTCGGGTCCGAACATCGCCCGCAACTGGGTGATGATTCCGCACGTCACCCAGAACGACGAGGCCGACATCACCGAGCTCGAGGCGTGGCGTAAGCGCCTCAACGAGGAGCAGGCCCGCGACGGCGTCAAAGTGACGATGGTGTCGTTTTTGATCGTCGCCTGCGTGGCGACGCTGAAGGAATTTCCGAACTTCAACTCCTCGCTCGACGGCGACGAGCTGGTGGTCAAGCGCTACTGGAACATCGGCTTTGCCGCCGACACGCCGGGCGGTCTCGTGGTGCCCGTGATCAAGGACGCGGATGGCAAGGGACTGCTCGAGATCGCCACCGAGCTGACCGCGCTCTCCTCCAAGGCTCGCGAGGGGAAGCTCGGCCCAGCCGACATGAACGGCGGCACGTTCACGATCTCGAGCCTGGGCGGCATCGGCGGCACCGGCTTCACTCCGATCATCAATGCTCCCGAGGTGGCGATCCTCGGCGTCTCGCGGGCGGCCCTGAAGCCGGTCTGGACCGGCTCCGAGTTCGCCCCGCGGCTGATGCTTCCCCTGTCGCTGTCCTACGACCATCGCGTGATCGACGGCGCGGCCGCGGCGCGGTTCACGGTGCATCTGGCGAAGGTCCTCTCGGACCTCCGCAGGGCGCTGCTGTGAGCCAGGCGACCCAAGTGCGAGTCCCCGACATCGGGGACTTCACCGACGTCCCGGTGATCGAGATCCACGTCTCGGCCGGCGACGAGGTCGCCGCCGAGGACCCGCTCGTAACCCTCGAATCGGACAAGGCGACGATGGACGTCCCCGCGCCCTCGGCCGGCACGGTCAGTCAGCTCCGGGTCGCGATCGGCGACCGCGTCTCCGAGGGGAGCGTGCTGCTGACGCTCGCTGAGGACGGCGCGGCCGCGAGCCCGGCCCCGGTGGCCGAGTCCGCACGCCCTGAGACCCCCGAGGCCAGGGTCCAGCGCGAACCGGCTCCGCCGCCGCCCGCGCCGACTGGCGGCGGCGAATACGACGCCCAGGTGGTAGTCATCGGCTCGGGCCCGGGCGGATACACCGCAGCCTTCCGCGC
>DATCNP010000073.1:0-2750 GCA_036565205.1 Solirubrobacteraceae bacterium
CCCGACGTCAGCAGTCCTAGCCGCTTCACCCTCGCGAGCGAGGAAGGCCCGAACCCCGGGGCGCTCCAGCATGGCCTCAGCGACCAGCACCGGTTCCATGCGGTAGTGCCCCGTTTGGATCAGAGCTTTGAGCTGTCTAGGCGACATTCTCCGTGTCATTCCGATTTGGAAATCCCTTCCGATGCCCTTACCGATACCACTATCGGCAGACGCTTCGGCCCTCATAAGTACTCGGTACTAGAACTTGTGTCCAGGCACGGAAGTCGAGGGAGGACCACCTAGCGCCCCCGGGCCCGCGTGTCTGCCGAGCGGGGGTAGGGCGGGGCGCCCGCTTGGGGCGTCGGCGCGGTCCCTGGTCGCCAGCTCGACGATCGCGATCAGGCAACCGCCGAGCACCCCGATGGCAATCGCCAGCGACAGACCGAACTGGTCGCCCGTGAACATCAGAACAAGCTGCCAGGGCACCGCCAATCCGACACCGAGGCTGGAGCCGAGGTAGCCGATCGCAACCAGCGGCACGACCATCCCGAGCGCCAGCACGACCAGCATTGGCACGAGCTGGCTCCGCATCTCGGGCAGGGCCGCGGCAAGCCAGAGGTGGGCCGTCGGAACCAGCAACAGGGCCAGATACGGGTTGACGAGCCAGACCGCCGCGATCGAGACGAAGATCACGAGGCCGATCGCCGGGGTCAGCGCCTCCTCGGCGCCAGGCGGAGGGATCAGGCGGCGAGTGGCGACCACCGTCGCGACAAACGCCGCAGCCAGCGCAACCAGCACGAGCGCCGGACCGAGCCCGAACGAGTGACTCTGGGGGTCAAACGGGAAGGCCGAACGAGGGATGAGCCCAACGAGCGACATCGCGTAGGCGAGCACCAGCACGGCGAGGAACGGAACCGAGCGCCCGAGCGTCCACAGCAGTGCGAGGCGCACCGGCTCTTTGGCGCGCGAGGCCCCGGCGAGCCCGTCGATCGAGACGAGCCCAACCGGAAGCAACAGCGCGGCCGCAAGCAGCGCCAGCGCCCACCCCGGGATCAGCTTTCCGGCCAGCGGCAGGTAGGCGTCCGGTCCGTGCTCGAGCGGGCTGGGGAGGCTGTCGAGCGCGAAGACGAGCGAGAGGCTGGCGCGCCCAAAGCCCCCCAAGGCATTGGGGTCGAGCGAGCCAGGTCCATCCTGGGAGGCGGGGAGCGGGCGATCGCCAGCCGACGAGATCCCGATCGCATCGGCCCCGCGCTCGATCAGCACCGCCTGCTCCTGGAGGCCGCTTGGGACCGCGAGGCGAAAGAGGCTGGGGAAGGTGCTGAGGGTGAGCGGGTCGCCTCCCACCTCTGAGCCGACCGCCGCTCGGGCGCTCTGCACGAGCTGGATCGAGGCGCTCTGAGGACCCGCCGACCATGGGACCACGAACGGGCGCCGGTCCAGCCCCGAGCCGGGCTGCGATAGCACGATCACCGCCTCGGCCGGGGTGGCTTGAAGCTCTCCTGCCAGCAGCTTCGCGCCCGCCGCGCCGGCAACCGAACCATCGGTGGAGACGAAGACCAGCGTCTTGCTGTGCCGGGCGCCGTCGAAGTCGGAGGCCAGCTCCAGCAGGGCGGCGGTCGCGGCCCCGCTCGAAACCGCGCAGCGCCCGGCGGCGCAATCGCGCGGCGCGACGATCACGATGCGGCGCTCCGAGAGACCCGGGAGCACCAGGCTCACGTTTCGCATTTGCACGTCATTGCCGTCGAAACCGCCGCTGAAGCGCTGCTCGGACACCGACCCACCCTGTATCGCCCGGAAGCGCTCGGTGACGAAGTCCGCGGCGGCGGCGTCGCCCCTGCTCCCGGGCTCACGGTTTGGTGCGACGGCAAGCAGCTGGTGGTCGAGCGCAGCCGCGTGGTTCCCATCGAAGGCGTCGGCCGCGACGTCGCTTCGCAGCGGCGGCGGTCGCGAGACAACGGAGAACATCAGCACCACCGCCGCGGCGAGGGCGAGGAGCAGACCAGCTCTGTATAGGCGCGGTTGGAGCATCAGCCGGGAAAAAGGCAGGGAAGCAGAAGGCGGGCCGGAGCGCGGGCAGCTCTGTGCCCAATGGTCGATCCCATTCTGACTTCTGGCCGGCGCCTTCTAACCTCTGTGCATGGCCGAGGGATCGGCGCGAATCCTGCTCGTCGACGACGAGCAGTCGGTTCAGACACTGCTCACCTATCCGCTTCGTAGAGACGGATACGAGGTTATTGCTGCCCACGACGGCCAGGAGGCGCTGCGCCGCTTCTCCGAGCAGCGCTTCGACCTCGTGGTACTCGACCTGATGTTGCCGAAGCTCGACGGAGTCGAGGTGTGCCGGCGCATGCGCTCGCACAGCCAGGTCCCGATCATCATGCTGACCGCGAAGGGTGACGAGATCGACAAGGTCGTCGGCCTGGAAATGGGCGCCGACGACTACATCACCAAGCCGTTCTCGATGCGGGAGTTCCGCAGCCGGGTGAAGGCGGCGCTGCGGCGCTCACGGATGCCGGGAGCCCGGCAGGCGGTCGCGGAGCCGATTCAGAGCGGCGACCTGAACATCGACTTCGAGCGGCGCACGGTGATGATCCGCCGCGACACCGTGCAGCTCACCTACGTCGAGTTCGAGATCCTCGCGGCGCTCGCGCGGGCGCCGGGCCGCGTGCTGTCGCGCGAGACGCTGCTCGAGCACGTCTGGGGCGACTCCGAGTACCGCGACCCGCGCACGGTCGACGTCCACATCCGACATCTGCGCGAGAAGATCGAGC
>DATCNP010000074.1:0-8648 GCA_036565205.1 Solirubrobacteraceae bacterium
GCCCAGTCGAACCGACGGAGCTCGTCCAGGATCGCGCCATGGATGCGGATCCAGGCGAACTGCTCGAGCGTCGCGCCCTTGTCAGGGTCATATCTGTCGATCGAGCGGATCAAGGCCTCGATCCCGCACGAGATGAAGTCATCGACCTCAATGTGCGGCGGAGTCTCGCGAAGCTTGCGGTAGACGATGTACTTGACGATCGGCGCGAGCGAGAGAACCAGCCGGTCCCGTAACGCCGTCGCGCCCGTCCGCTTGTATTCCCGCCAGAGTTCGAGAATCGTCTCCGGCGCGATCCGCCCGGGTTCGGGGCCTGCCTGCAGGTCTCCGCGCGCTTGCGTCATCGGCACAATCGCGTTTCTTATCGACAGCAGCCACGGATCGCTGGAGCGCATCCCCCACGCGCTCGCTCCGTAGCGCCTACTGACCGCCGTCGACGGCGGCCCGCGGACCGCCGCGAGCACTGCCCACTACATAATCAGCCCGCGACGCCAGCTATGCCTCTCTCCCCTCTTCTCGCCAATTACGACCACTTGCTGCTCGACCTGGACGGCTGCGTCTGGGTCGAGCAGACGCCGACGCCCGGAGCGCCCGAAGCTCTGGCGGAGGTGCGGGCTGCGGGGAAGACGCTTTCGTTCCTGACCAATGGTGCCGATGCCTCGCCCGAGGAGTACGTGCGCAAGCTCTGGGCGCTGGGCCTGAAGGCCTCGCTCGAAGAGGTGGTTACGGTTGGCGCTGCGATCCAGCATGTGCTCGCCGAGCGACTGCCCGGGTCGACCGCGTTCGTGATCGGCTCGGCGGCGATCTTCCGCCACGTTTCGGATGGCGGCGCCCGGGTCGTCAACGGCACCGATCGCGCCGCTCAGGCCGACGTCGTCGTGATCGCCGGACATGAGGAGTTCAACTTTGGTGAGCTGCGGACCGCCACTCGTGCGGTCCTGGCCGGGGCCGAGATGCTCGCGGCCGGTCGCGATCGTACGTTTCCCGCCGAGCGCGGCCCGGTGCCGGGGACCGGCGCGATCGTGGCCGCGCTCGAGTACGCGACTCAGCGGATCGCCCGCAGCGTCGGCAAGCCCGACCGGCAGCTGTTCGACACCGCGCTCGATCGCCTCGAGCCGGGTCCCACGCTGATGGTCGGCGACCGGCTCGATTCGGACCTCGCCGGAGCCGCGGCGGCAGGCCTCGACTGCGCGATCGTGCTGAGCGGTGTCACCAGCCGGGAGCAGGCCGAGGCGGCAACCGATCCGGCCCCGATCCGGATCGCCGAGAACCTGCACACGCTGCTGGTGGCGGGGTGAAGCTGACGCTGATCGTGAACCCGCGGGCCGGTGGCGGCCGAGCGGGACGAGCACTCGCGGACGTGAATTCGACCCTCTCGGGCCTCGGCGTCGAACACCGCGCCGAGCAGACACGCAGTCTCGAGCATGCACGTGAATTGGCGCGTGCCGCCGTGGCGGCGGGCGAAGTCGCGGTGGCGTTCGGCGGGGACGGGCTCGTCGGGGCGATCGCGGGCGCGCTGAGAGACACCGAGGGCGTGCTCGGGATCCTTCCCGGCGGCCGCGGCAACGATCTCGCTCGGGCACTCGGGATCCCGCTGGAACCGAGCGCGGCCTGCGCCGTGCTGGCCTCCGGTGTCGCGCAGCCACTCGACCTGGGCGAGGTCAACGGACGTACCTTCATCTCGATCGCCAGCTGCGGCTTCGACTCGGTCGCCAATCGGATCGCCAACGAGACCAAGCTCGTCCGCGGGAACCTGGTCTATGCCTACGGAGCACTCCGAGCGCTGGCCGGGTGGCGTCCCGCGACGTTCGCGATCGAACTCGACGGAGCCGAGCGCCGCACGTTCACCGGCTACACCGTGGCCGCGGCGAACTCGAATGCCTACGGAGGCGGCATGCTGCTCGCGCCCGAGGCGTCGCTTCACGACGGGCTGCTCGACGTGGTGATCATCGGCCATGCGCCGAAGCTCCGCGCCCTGCGCGTGCTCCCGAAGGTGTTCACCGGCGCTCACGTGCGCGAGCCCAATGTCGAGGTGATCCGCAGCTCTAAAGTCATCATCAGCGCATCGAGGCCGTTCACGATGTACGCCGACGGCGACCCAATCGCCGAGCTTCCGGTCACCGTCCGAGCGCTCTCTGACGCGATCCGAGTGATCGTCCCGAGATGACCCTTCTCCGCCCAAAGATCCTTGCCGCCCGCGCCGTCGGCGAGCTGGCCCGGCGAGCCGGACGGGGCGGCGGAACGAGCCTGCCCGGCAAGGTGCTGATGCGACTCGAGCCGCACGCCATCACCGAGCTCGCGGCGCGGTTGCGCGAGGGATGCGCGGTGATCTCGGCGACGAACGGCAAGACCACGACCGCCGCGATGACAGCGTCGGTGCTCGAGCGCTGGGGAATCTCGCTCGTGCACAACCGGGCGGGCGCCAACATGGCCGGCGGAGTCGCGTCGACGCTGCTGGCCGCCGCCCGCGGTGACCGTATCGACGGCGATCTGGGCCTGTTCGAGGTGGACGAATTCTGGCTCGACCGGGTCGCGCCCGAGCTCGGCGCGCGGGCGATGCTGCTCGGCAACCTGTTCCGTGACCAGCTCGACCGCTACGGAGAACTTGAGACGATCGCCGATCGCTGGGCCGAGATGGTCGCATCGCCATCGGCCCCGGCGCAGCTGGTGCTCAACGCCGACGATCCGCTGATCGCCGACCTCGGACGTCACCACCCGCAGGTGAGCTACTTTGGCGTGCAGGATCCCGCCATGGCAACGGCCGAGATGCAGCACGCGTCGGACTCGAAGCACTGCCGGCGGTGCGGCGCCGCGTATGTCTACGAGGCCGTGTATCTCGGCCACCTCGGCCGCTACAGCTGCCCGTCGTGCGGACAGCGCCGGCCGGAGCCGACCGTATTCGCGGAGCAAATCGAGCTGCACGGCACTCGCCGTGCGAGCTTTCAGCTCGGCACCCCGGTCGGCTCCGCCCGGGTCGAGCTGCCCCTGCCCGGCCTCTACAACGTCTACAACGCGCTCGGTGCGGCGGCGCTGTCGCTCGCGCTCGGTGCGTCGCTCGAGGCGGTTGTCGCCGGCCTCGAGCACGTGACGGCGGCGTTCGGACGCGCTGAGCGGCTGACGATCGGGGGCACCGAGGTCTCAATCCTGCTGGTCAAGAACCCCGCCGGCGCAAACGAGATCCTCCGCACGCTGGCGCTCGAGCGGACGTCGCTGGACGTTCTCGGGATCCTCAACGACCGGACCGCTGACGGCCGGGACGTGTCGTGGATCTGGGACGCCGACTTCGAGCTCCTCGCTCCCAGCCTGCGTCGCATGACCTGCGCCGGCACGCGGGCAGCCGAGCTCGCCGTGCGGCTGAAGTACGCGGGCGTGCCCGCGGAGCGGCTCGAGGTCGTGCCGGAGCTCGCGACCGCGCTTGATCGCGCGGTGGCTCAGGCCGTGGACGCGACTCTGTTCGTGCTGCCGACCTACACGGCGCTGCTGGAGCTGCGCGACGTGCTCTCGGCCCGGGGACACGTTGCGCAGTTCTGGGCGCAGGACGGCGCCGCCCGGCCGTGAGCGTGATCTGGCATGACCTCGAGTGCGGCACCTACACCGAGGACGTCGAGCTGTGGCGCGAACTCGCCCGAGAGCACGACGAGCCGATACTCGATGTCGGCGCGGGCACTGGCAGGATCGCGCTCGATCTCGCTCGTCGCGGACATCGAGTGACCGCGGTCGACCTCGATCTGACGCTGCTAGAAGAGCTCTCGCGGCGTGCGAGCGGACTCGCGCTGAGAACGATCCGCGCGGACGCGCGCGCGCTGGACCTCGATCAGCGATTCGGGCTCTGCATCGTGCCGATGCAGACGATTCAGCTGCTCGGAGGCCCGGCGGGACGGCAGGTGTTTCTCGCCGCCGCGCTCCGCCATCTGGTCCAAGGCGGCGTTCTGGCGATCGCCCTGTCGGTGGAGCTCGAGACGTTCGAGGTCGCGGCCGGCGCACCTGGTCCGCTCCCGGACATCTGCGAGCTCGACGGCGTGGTCTACTCGAGTCTTCCGACGGCGGTCCGGGCCGACGATCAGGGATTCGTCCTCGAGCGCCGGCGCGAGATCGTGACCGCCACCGGCAATCGCTCAGTGCACAGCGACCAGATCCGGCTCGATCGGGTCTCGCCGGAGGCGCTCGAACGCGAGGGAGCCGAGGCCGGATACACACCGCTCCCGCGGCGCGAGGTCCCCGAGACTCGCGACTACGCCGGCAGCACGGTGGTGATGCTCGGTGCCTGAGCTGCGGGTGTGCGCGCTTTACCCCGACCTGATGAACATCTATGCCGACCGGGGCAACCTGCTGCTGCTCGAGCGCCGGTGCGCCTGGCGGGGTATCGACTTCAGCGTCCGCTCGAGCGGACTCGGCCAGCCGCTGGATCCCGACGGTGCGCACATCTATTACATCGGCGGCGGCCAGGACCGTGACCAGAAGCTGTGCGCGCTGGACCTGGTCGAGTTCAAGCGCGCCGGCCTCGAGGGTGCCGCCGAGCGCGGTGCGGTGGTCCTCGGGGTGTGCGGCGGCTACCAACTCCTCGGCCACTCCTACCAGCTCGGAGACGAAACACTGCCGGGCGTCGGGCTGCTGGACCTTCACACCGTCAGGTCCTCCGAGCCGAGGCTGATCGGCAATGTCGCGATCGAGGTCGAGCTCGACCCGGGCGAGCGCAGGGTGCTCGCGGGGTTCGAGAATCATGGCGGCAGGACAACGCTTGGCCCCGGGGCGACCCCGCTTGGGCGTGTCCTGCGAGGCCACGGCAACAATGGCCGCGACGGTCACGAGGGCGTCCGCTCCGGGAACGTGATCGGGACCTACCTGCACGGCCCTCTGCTGCCCAAGAACGCCTGGTTCGCCGACTGGCTGATTCGTGCCGCGCTGGGTTTCGAGAATCCGCTCAGCGAGCTCGATGATCGGCTCGAGCACGCCGCCCACGCCGACGCTCGTCGCGCCGCCGGGGTGTAGTTAGGATGCGGCTACTGCACCCGTAGCATGCCGCCTCGTCGTACCGCCACTGTCCGCCTGATCGCGGCCGCGTTGCTGGTCGGGCTGGCGGTCGTGCTGGCTTCGTGTGGGTCGGGCGCGGGCAGAGTCGCCGGGGCCAGCGCGGCGACGAGCACGACGCCGAGCACCGGGACGGGCCCGGGCACTGGTACCACGGGAACCGGCACGACGAACCTGCCCGGGACCGGGAAGCCGGCGATCACGATCGGCGACAAGAACTACACCGAGCAGTTCGTGCTCGGCGAGTTGTACGCGCAGGCCCTGCAGGCCGACGGCTACTCGGTCAATCTGAACCGGAACATCGGCCCCACCGACGTGACGATGCGGGCGCTGACGAGCGGTCGGCTGGCGATGTACCCGGAGTATCTGGACACGTGGGACAGCGCCGTCGCGGGGCTGCGGCGGAGCTTTCGCACCGAAGGCAGTGCCTACCAGGCGGCGCAGCAGTTTGCCTCGACCCACGGGCTCGCCCTGCTCCTCCCGACGCCGTTCAGCAGTACATTCGCGATTGGCGTGACGGTCGGGTATGCAGCTCAGAACCAGCTGAGCTCGCTGCGCGATCTGCGGCGGGTGTCCCCGCACCTGACCCTGGGCGGACCGACCCAGCTCGGGCAGAGCTCGCCCGGTCTGGCCGGTGCCGAGCAGGCGTACGGGTTTGCGCCGGCGACGTTCACGCAGGTGGCCGTGGGCGATCAGTACAAGGCGCTCGACGCGGGGACGGTCCAGGCCGCGTACGTGGGGACGACCGATGGCGAGCTCGCCAGCGGCGACTACGTCTTGCTGCGTGACCCCCGCCGTGCGTTCGGCTTCGGCAACGTCGTACCCGTCGTCTCGTCGAAGGTCCTGGCCACCGAGGGCCAGGCGTTCGCAAATGTGATCAACGGCGTCAGCGCGGCACTCAGCATCGGGGCGATCCGGCAGATGAACGCCGAGGTCGACATCGCCCAGCAGGACCCAGGCAGCGTTGCCAAGCAGTTCCTTGAGACGCACGGGCTGATCCGGCCCAGCCCGTCCTGACCCATGCTCCGGACCTCGGTTGCCTAGCCTCAGGCCGCCGGCCCGGTGTGACCGCCCGTGGCGTCGTCTGGCGGATCGGGAGATTCGCCGAGCTCGTCCGGGTTCCAGCGCAGCAGCCGGGTGTCAGAGACAATCTTCAGGTGCCTGCGCATCGCCGTCTCGGCGCTACGCGGATCCTCGCACCGGATCGCCTCGGCGATCCGCCGGTGGTCGGCGAGCGAATGTAGCGGCCGCCCGGGTTCGCTGAGCGATTCCAAGCGCGACTCGTGAATCGGGTCCTCGAGTGCCTTCATCACGTCGCGGAGCAGTTTGTTCTTGGCCGCGTTGGCGATCGCGGCGTGAAAGCGCTGGTCGGCCTTCTCACCGATTCCGCCATTGGCGACTTCGACCTCCATGGCGCGGACCGCGGCTTCGATCGCGGCCAGATCGGTGCCGGTCCGCCGCTGAGCGGCAAGGCGGGCCAACATGCACTCGATCGCCTCGCGAGCCTCGAGAACCTCGGGCAGACGCCGGCGCCGCGTGAGCATCTCCTTCAGTCGCTCAGGATCGGCGTTCAGGGAACGCACGTAGATGCCGCCGCCATGGCGCACCTCGAGCAAGCCCTGAACCTCCAGCGAAAGCGTCGCCTGGCGGAGCGAGACGCGACTCACCTTCAGCGCCTCGGCCAGGACCCGCTCGGAGGGAAGGCGGTCGCCGGGCCGCAGGTTGTGCTCCTTGACGTAGATCAGCAGCAGCCGCTCGAGCTGTTGGTAGAGGCGGCGGCCCTCAGGAGCGCGCAGGCTGCTGGTGTCGAGCGACGCTCGCGGACCGGAGCGCGCCACCGCTAGATCTCCAGCACGCCGCGCACGATGCCGAGCTGCTGCAAATCCTGCGGCGCGAGTCGCAGCTGTTTGGCCACAGTGGGAACGTCTCCCGGGGGTCGCTTGAGGATCGCCGTGGCGGACTCGGGAGCGATAACCGAAAAGTAGCCATCCGGCGTGATCCACAGGTTGTCCGGGGCGGCCAGGGCCAGAGTTCCGCCTGAACCTCCCTCGCCGATCGTCACGGAAAGGATCGGCACCGTTGCCGCTGCGATCGTCTGCAACAGCCCAGCGATGGCGGCGCCCACACCGGCCGCCTCGCCCGCCGCCGTGCCGTCGGCGCCGGGGGAGTCGATCAGCGTGAGGACGGGGAGATCCAGTTTGCCGGCCAGCTCCACCAGCCGCCGTGCCGTGCGGTAGCCGGCCGCCCGCGTGACCGCCCCTGACTGCGATACGAAGGCGATCGTTCGGTCCTCGCGGCGTCCGAAGCCGCAGCGGACGCTGGGATCGACCCCGCCCACGCGGTCGCCGCGGATCTCGAAGACCTGGGTGAAGTAGTCCTGGAGGTAGTCATCGGACCGCGGTCTCGCCGGACCTCGCGTGCGCTGGACCTGCTCCCAGCCGCTGAGTGCGCTCGTGTGCCCCCGCACCGCGGGCAGCGCCGGCAGCGCCGGGAGGCCGCGGGTGGCGGGTGCGAGCAACCCGAGCGCCAGCGCCAGTTGCTCGCCCAGTCGCTCAGGCCCGAGCACCGCGTCGATGAACCCGTGTTCCCACTTACCCTCGGCCGTGAACGCGACGTCATCTCCCTGGTCCTCGCCGCGCACGCGCGAGCCGGCGAAAGCAACGGCAGCCCCCGGCTCGCCAAGGATGACGTCGGCACCTGCGCCCAGCGAGGCCCATACGCCGCCGGTGGTCGGGTGCCGTACGACGCATACGTGGGGCACCCCAGCCGCTCCGAGTTCCACCAGGGCTCGGGCGACGCGCTGCATCTGGATCAGCGACCGCATGCCCTCCTGCATGCGAGCACCACCTGAGCTGAGTACGGAGACCAGCGGCAGCCGCCCCTCCGCGGCCTCGGCGATCGCCTGGGTGATCCGCCAGCCCTCGGCCTCGCCCATCGAGCCACCCATGAAGGCGAAGTTGAACGTCACGAGGACGCACGAATTACCGCCGATCACCGCCCGTCCGGCCGTAACCGCCTGCGCCTCGCCGGTTCGCTCTCGCGCGCGCTCGAGGGTCGCCGGGTACCCAGGCCAACCCAGCGGGTCCTGCGCGAGCGCCTGCCCGGGGAACGGCTCGAACGCATCGATCAGGTCGAGCGCACCGACAGCGGATGCGCAGGCCTCCAAGCTGATCTCAGGCGACATGCTTGGATGCCGGGTCCGGAGCCTTCTGAAAGCGTGCGCGTACTTCCTCAGAATGCTCTCCGAGCACCGGCGGCGGTGCTGCCTCACCGAGGGGCGACCCCTCGAAACGGAGCGGCCGTCCGGGTAGGGAGATCTCGCCCAGCGTGGTATGCGAGACGTCGAGGACCAGGTTCTGGTCGCGGACCTGCGCGCTGGCGTAGACCCGATCGAGGCTCTTCACCTCCCCGGCCGGCACTCCGTGCTCGGCGAACACGTCGATCCACTCGGCCACACTGCGCCGTTCGAGCCGCTGTTCGATCAGGCCTTGCAGCTCATCGCGGTGGGCAACCCGGCTCTGGTTATCCGCGAACAGAGACGAGTCGGCCGGGAGCTCGAGCAGCTCGGCAA
The DNA here is from genome assembly GCA_036565205.1 of Solirubrobacteraceae bacterium. Taxonomy (GTDB): domain Bacteria; phylum Actinomycetota; class Thermoleophilia; order Solirubrobacterales; family Solirubrobacteraceae; genus Palsa-465. The sequence goes on from DATCNP010000074.1 coordinate 8,597, forward strand.
ACCGCTGCCAAGTCAGCTCGTTGCCAACCGCCAAGATGATCTGCCCGTCGGC
>DATCNP010000075.1:0-15255 GCA_036565205.1 Solirubrobacteraceae bacterium
CGGGACGAGGATCCTCTCGGCGAGCTGCGCTCCGCGCTCGACACGCCAGCCGGCGGCGAACACCTCGCCGCGGCGGGCGTCGATCACCGCGATCACCGGCTCGCCCGCGCTCACAGCATCGCCGCCCGTCGCCGCCCCGAGCGCCAGCGACTCCAGCGTCGAGACGCCGATGAGCGGAATCTCCCGAGCCCCGGCGAGCGCACGGGCGGTGGCGATCCCGATGCGCAGGCCGGTGAACGTTCCAGGCCCGACGCCGACGGCGATCCGGTCGATCTCAGGCCAGCCGATGCCGGCGCGAGCCAACGCCTGGAAGGTCAGCGACAGCAGCTTCGTCGTGTGGCGCGGCTTGGATCGTGAGTCCGGGTCGTCCCTGAGCTCCTGCGCAATGTCGCCGTCGGAGCTCCAGACCGCAGCCACGGTCGCCGGCGTCGCCGTATCCAGCGCGAGGATGATCACTGGATCAGCACCCGGCGGCGATCGCCGCCCGCGTGCTCGATCTTGACCCGGGCGGCGATCCGAGCCACGGCGCTCACCGCGTCCTCGCCTCCCTGCGGCCATTCGACGAATGCGATCGTGTCGGGCCCGAGGTAGCCGCCGAGCAGATCCGGGTCCTCGCCGGCGAGCCCGGGGACGCGGAACAGGTCGAGGTGGGAGACCGCGACCGGACCGCAGTAGCGCTGGCCGATCGTGAACGTCGGGCTGGTGACAGGGCCGCGGATTCCGAGCGCCCGGCACGCGCCGCGCACGAACGTCGTCTTTCCGGCCCCGATCTCACCCTGGACGAGAACCACGTCCCCAGCCGCCAGCCCAGCCGCAAGTTCGGCCCCGAGCCTCTCGGTGTCCTCCGGTCCGCATGAGCGGTACTGGTCCCGCATACGCCGGGACTGTAGAGCGGGCAGTCGTTTCGGCCCCACCGTCCGCTACCGTCAGGGTCGTATGACTCCTCCCGCGACCGATCAGGCCCCGGGTCCCATCTCCTCACTCGCGCAACGCGCCCGCTCCGCGCGCGAAGGCCTCCCCTCCTCGATGGGAGAGCTGCGAGGGTCCGAGACGGCCAAGGCGGCCGGTCTGGCCGGGGCGATGATCGCCAACAACGTGCTCGCTCTGGGCTCGACTGTCGTGTTCGCGCGGCTGCTGAGCGACTACGGCTCGCTCGCCGCGCTGATCAGCTACTTCCTGATCCTTTCCGTCGTCGGGCAGGCGCTTCAGGTCGCGACGGCCCGCGAAGGCGTGCTCGGCCACCTCGGCGTCGGAGCCGATCTGGGCGCGACGGTGGCGCGATGGACCAGGACGATGCTGCTGCTCACGCTCGCGCTCGCGGTCGTTTCGGTACTGCTCCGCGTACCGATCGCACAGGCCGTCGGGGTCAAGAACCATCAATGGGCGGCGGCGATCGGACTGCCGGCCGCCGGTCTGTGGCTCGAGCTCTCGGTGCTGCGCGGCGTCCTTCAGGGCATCGGCGACTACAAGGGCGTCGGGGTCAGCTTGGTCGGCGAGCAGGCGACGCGCCTGGTGGTCGGCGCCGCGCTGGCCGCCGGCAGTCTTGGCGTCACGGGCGCTTACCTGGGAACGCCGCTGTCGTTCATCGCGGTGGGGATCTTCTGCATGGTCCGCCTGCGAGAGCACATCGAGCGGGTCGAGGGCCGGCCGGCGGGCCCGAAGAAGGTGCCCGAAGCGATGCTCACGATGTGGACCCACGTCAAGCGGGCGTGGGCGCCGATCGCCGGGCTCGCTCTGATCGCGGTGCTCCAGAACATCGACATCATCGCCGCCAAGCACCGCTTTGGCACCAATCTGGCCAGCTCCTACGGTGCCACCGCGGTGGCCGCCAAGGTGCTCATCTGGGTCGCGATCGGCGCCGGCTTCTATCTCGTGCCCGAGGTCTCACGCCGCCGGGCGGCGGGGGAGGATCCGCGTCCGGTCCTGCTCCGCGCGCTCGCGATCATCCTTGTCTGCGCGATCCCCTGCCTGCTCATCTTCGCTTTCGAGCCGCGGCTGCTGCTGCGACTCGCTTTTGGGCGCAACCGCCTGGCCGCATCGGGCTCGCTGCTCATCCTCGGTGTCGCCTTCACCGTGCTCGCCGCGACGTATCTCGCGATCCAGTACCTGCTCGCGCTGAGGCGGACGTGGTTCCTGGTGGTGATCGCTGCGGTCGCGGTGGCGGAGCCGATCCTGCTGCTGCACGCCTCGCGCAAGCCCGCCGGCTTTGCCGCGGTCGTGCTGGCGGTCCAGGCGCTGGGGGCTGTGGCCGCATTCGGGTTCGCGCTGCGGCGCGAGAGCCCTCGACGGCAAACGGCGGTCAGGCCCGAGCCCGCTTAGCCGCCCGCCGCCCCTCGCCGGCGCCAGGGAGGCCCTGAACGCCGGGGCGGCCTCAGAACAGGCCGAGCTGTACTGCTGGGTCCTGCTGCTCGGCGCTCCCGGCCTGCGCGGATCTATCGTCGAGCCCCAGCTCCTCGGGCTGCGGGAGCTCGTCGAGCCCCTGCTCCCCGGGCTCCGGGGGCTCGGAGAGCCCCTGAGTCTCGGGCTGGGCCGGTGCGCCGCGGGCGAGGAGCTCCGGAATGCGCTGAAAGTCAGCCCTGAGCGTTTCCAGCGTCGCGGGCGTGTAGAGCGCGGCCGCCGGGTGGTAGAGCGGATACAGCCGGACCGCACGTGTCCCGATCACGCGGGTCTCATCGTGGCCGTGAACCCGTGAGATCCCGGTGTTGTCGCCTCGCAGCAGCTTGGTGGAGAAGTTGCCAAGCGCGCAGATCACGGTGGGCTCGATCAGCGCCACCTGTTGGCGCAGATAGCCCTGGCAGGTCTCGATCTCGTTCGGGTGGGGGTCGCGGTTGCCCGGCGGCCGACACTTGAGCGTGTTGGCGATGAACACGTCGCCCCGCTCGAGGCCGATCTCCGAGAGCAGCTTGTCGAGCAGCTTGCCGGCCTGGCCGACGAACGGGAGTCCCTGCTTGTCCTCGTTCGCCCCCGGCGCCTCGCCAATGAACATCAGCTCAGCGTCGGCGTTGCCCGAGCCGAACACGACGGTCGTCCGGGTCCGGTGCAGAGGGCAGCGGACGCACTGCCGAGCCTCCTCGTAGACGGCCTTCAGGAGGTCCCGGCGCTCTGTGGCGCTTCTCACAGTCGCCCATGGTAGCTCCGGGACCCGACGGGGTATTCTCGGTTGCGGAGGCCGTGACCCGGGTCGGGCGCGGACCTCACGGCGACATCCAGAGCTTTCTCTGCCGACCGGTATCTCATGCGAGAACTGGAACGGGAACTTCTCCCGCAACCCGATGGCTGTGGCCCCGATGCGGGGCCGTTGGCGATCGTCGGCCGCGGCCGGCTCGGCACCGCGCTCGCCGGCGCTCTGCGGGAGGCCGGCTGGGCGGTCATCGGGCCCCTCGGGCGGGGCGCAGCGCCGCGCGAGACACTGGCCGTGCTTCTGTGCGTGCCCGATTCGGAGATCGAATCGGCCGCCGGACTGCTCGATGTCTCCCAGACTGTCGGCCACTGCTCGGGTGCGAGCATTTTGGACGTGCTCGCACCGCATGAGGCGTTCTCGCTTCACCCTCTGATGACCGTCACGAGCGAGGGGGCCGAGTTCCGCGGCGCCGGCGCCGCGATCGCCGGCTCCACGCCACGCGCGCTCGCCCTTGCGGCGAGCATCGCCGCGACGCTCGGGCTTCGGGCCGTAGAGATCGCCGAGCACGATCGCGCCGCTTATCACGCCGCGGCCTCGATCGCCTCGAACTTCCTGGTCACGCTCGAAGCCGCGGCCGAGCGGCTCGCGCTGAGCGCCGGCGCCGACCGGGAGCTACTCGCGCCGCTCGTGCGCGCGACGGTCGAGAACTGGGCCCGTCTGGGCGCCCGGCGAGCGCTGACCGGCCCGGTCGCGCGAGGCGACGAGCAGACGATCGCGCGCCAGCGAGAGGCGGTCACCGAGCGGACACCTGAGCTGCTGGCCCTGTTCGACGCGCTCGTCGAGGCGACGCGAGCCCTGGCCGGCGAGAATGCGGCTCGCGAGAGCCCAGCCGCGCCCTCGCGAGAGGCGATCCGCGCATGATCCGAGTCGAGACCGTCGAGGAGCTGCGCGCAGCGCTGGCCGAGCCCCGCCACTCGGGACTTCGGATCGGACTCGTCCCGACCATGGGGGCGTTTCACGATGGCCATCTGTCGCTGATGCGGCTCGCACGTGAACAGTGCGATCTGGTCGTCGTCTCGCTGTTCGTCAACCCGGCTCAGTTCGGCGATGCGAGCGACCTCGAGGCGTATCCGCGCGACGAGGCCGGGGACGCGTCGCTGGCCCGGGAGGTCGGGGTCGACATCCTCTTCGCCCCGGCGGCGCATGAGGTCTACCCGCCCGGCTTCTCCACGACGGTCTCGATCGCGGGCGTGACCGAGACGCTCGAAGGCGAGCACCGCGGCCGCTCGCACTTCGACGGTGTCGCGACCGTCGTCGTGAAGCTCCTCAACATGGTCGCTCCCGACGTGGCCTACTTCGGGCAGAAGGACGCCCAGCAGGCGCTGGTGATCCGCCGGCTGGTTCGCGACCTCGACATCCCGGTGCGAATCGAAATCGCCCCGACCGTGCGGGACGCAGACGGACTCGCGCTGTCGAGCCGTAACGCCCATCTCGCTCCACAGGACCGAGTCCGCGCGCTGTCCCTGAGCGGTGCGCTGCGGGCGATCCAGGCCACTGTCGACGCCGGCGAGCCCGATCCCGGGACGGTTCTCACGGCTGGGCTCTCCGAGCTGCTCGCGGCGAACGTCGAGCCCGATTACCTCGAGCTCGTCTCGCCCGACACGCTGGATCCGGTCGACTCGGTCCAGGACGAGATGCTCGCCGTGGTCGCCGCCCGCGTGGGTGGAACCCGGCTGATCGACAACGCGCAGATCCGCGCGGTCCCCGCGTCGCCGGAGGCGGCCGGGGGCAGGAGCCTTCCGCTGAGCCCAAACCAGGTGGCGACCCCGGCCGGGGCGCCAACCACCTAAAGGAGACGAACGCATGTCCGCCACGCCGCACATTCCCGTTCCCCACAAGCTCGACAGCCCGATGCCGATGACCCTCCCCCGTTTCGCCGACAAGAAGCACCTGGGCGAGCGGATCGTGATGGTCACGGCCTACGACTACCCCTCGGCCCAGGTGGCCCAGGAGGCGGGCGTCGACGTCGTGCTGGTCGGCGACTCAGGCGCGATGACGGTCCTCGGTTATCCGAGCACCGTGCCCGTCTCGACCGACGAGATGCTGATGCTCGCCAAGGCTGTCCGGCGCGGGCTCAGCACACCGCTGCTCGTCTGCGACCTGCCGTTCGGCTCGTATGAGGCCTCGGACGAGCTGGCGGTCACGACCGCGCAGCGGTTCGTGAAGGAGGCCGGCTGCGACGCCGTCAAGCTCGAGCGCGGCGGGACCTCGGTTCAGCGCGCGCGCGCGATCGTCGACGCCGGGATCCCGGTCATGGCTCACGTCGGGCTGACCCCGCAGACGGCGACGGCGCTCGGCGGCTACCGGGCACAGGGCCGCACGGCCGGGCGGGCCCTCCAGGTCGCACAGGACGCGATCGCGCTTCAGGAGGCCGGATGCTTCTCGATCGTGTTGGAGGCGATCCCCGCGGCGGTCGCGTCGGCGGTCGTGGAGCGAATCGAAGTCCCCGTGATCGGGATCGGCGCCGGACCGGACGTCGATGGCCAGGTGCTCGTGTTCCACGATCTGCTCGGGATCTACGACGGCCACGCCCCGCGATTCGCCAAGCGCTACGGAGAGATCAAGGCACAGATGGTCGCCGGGGTCGCCGAATACGCGGAAGAGGTTCGGAGCGGCACATTCCCCGGGCCCGAGCACGCATACTCGATCGACGACGAGGAGCTCGCGCGCTTCCGAGCCGACCTCGGGTAGTGCTCGGCGAATAGCATCAGGCGCATGCCGCGACTGACGCAGGTGTTCGCCCCGCGCGACCGCCTCTACTTCGAGTTGTTCGAGGAGGCGGGCCAGAACGTGTTTCGGGCGAGCGAGCTGCTGCAACGCCTGCTCTCCAACTATCCGGACAACAAGGAGCTCGCCGAGGAGATCCTCGACTGCGAGCACGAGGGCGACCGGATCACACACGACATCATCGACCGCCTCAATCACACGTTCGTAACCCCGATCGACCGTGAGGACATCCTCGCCCTCGCCTCGGCGCTCGACGACATCGTCGATTACACCGAGGAGGTCGCCGACTACCTCGGGCTGTACAAGATCGAGGCCCCAATGGAGCAGGCGATCCGGCTGGCGCGGGTGCTCACGGAGGCGTCGAAGCTGATCGCCGAGGCCATGCCCAGGCTGCGCAGCTTCGCGGACATCTCCCACTACACGGTCGAGATCAACCGGCTCGAGAACGAGGGGGACCGGATCACACGGGAGGCAGTCGCCTCCTTGTTCGACGACGGCATCGATCCGATGGTGGTGATCCGCTGGAAGGACCTGTTCGAGCGGCTCGAGGCCGCCGTCGACGCGACCGAGAAAGTCGCGAACATCCTCGAGGGGATCGTGATCAAGAACTCATGAACGCGCCGGCGCCGCGCTGAACGGCACCAGCGGCGCGACCGGCGCCCTTTCGGAGAGCTCGCGCCAGGCGTGCTCGAAGTTCTCGACAACGCGTGGATCGAAGTGCGAGCCGGCGGCACGCCACAACTCCTCGATCGCATCATCGGCCGGCATCGCCGAGGCATAGGGACGGTCGCTGATCATCGCGTCGAAGGCATCGCAGACGGCGACGATGCGCGCGCCGAGGGGAATCGCCTCCCCGGCCAGACCGTCGGGATAGCCGGCGCCGTCCCAGCGTTCGTGACTTGCGCGCACGAGTCGGGCGATCGGCGCCAGCGCCGGGGCGGTGGCGAGGATCCGCTCGCCGATCAGCGTGTGCTTGCGGATGAAGGTCATCTCCCGATTGTCCAGCGGGCCTGGCTTTTGCAGGATTCCGTCCGGGATCGCCGCCTTGCCGATGTCGTGGAGCTCGGCGGCGCGCCGGAGCTCGTCGATCTCCTCCGCGTTCAAATCCAGCCGCCGTCCCACAGCGACCGCGAGCCGCCCGACCTCGCGTAGGTGGTGGTGAAGCTCGGGCTCGCGCTCGCGCAGCAGACCCAGCAGCACATCGTGTGTCTGCTGACGTACCGAGACGCCACGCTCGCGCTTCTGCGCATACATCCGGTCGTCGGCGATCCTCAGCGCGTCGGTCGGCGTGTCGGCCTCGGCCGGAATCGTGACGTAACCGAAGCAGGCCGTGATCTCAAAGCGCTCACCGCGTTCGCGCAGCGCCGCCGCACAGGCCGCGAGCGCCGTCTCGAGCCCGCGATCGGCGCCACGGAGCAGCACGCAGAACTCGTCGCCGCCGACCCGGAAGACCTCGTCCTCGGGCCCGACCGCCTCACGGAGCCTGCGGGCGAAGTGACCCAGGAGCTCATCGCCGGCGACGTGGCCGAACGTATCGTTGTAGAGCTTGAACCCATCGAGGTCGAAGATCGCGATCTTCGCCGGAGGAGAATCGCGGCCCTGCTCGAGCGCTCGCTCGAGCTGCTGGTTGTATCTGCGCCGATTCCCCAGGCCGGTGAGCGGGTCGGTGATCGCCTCGGTCCGTGAGCGCTCCAGCAATCCGAGGTTCTCCTTGAACATCCACGCGCCGCGGAGGATCACCAGCAACACCGCCAGGCTCGCACAGCCGATCGCGACAGCCCCGAGGTGGTGGACGCCTCCGTAGAGCAGCACTCCGAGGGCCACGATCCCAAACAGGCTGGGGATCACCACCAGCCGGCGCCCCTCGAATACAAGCGCGGGCGCAGCGGGGACGGACTGCCAGGCCGAGACCGCGATCGCGAGCGCGGCCACGAGATAGAGCGAATCCAAGATCCCTCCGACGACGTACGTACCGCGAGCGCTCTCGTAGAAATAGATGGCGTCGGCGAAGGCGGTCAGACCGAGGCCCGCGCCGAGGAGCAGCCACCGTCGTCCCGGCCGCCAGCCGCTGAGCGCGAACACCCCGACCACGATCCCCATCAGGACCAGGTCGCCCCCGGGATACGCGAGGTTGGTCGCGACGGCGGCGACATCGCCGTGGACCGCCCCGGCGAGGATCGGCTCATAGACGGCCGCGGCGACTACCGCTGCCGTGGTCGCCGCGGCGATCGCGCCGTCGAGCCAGATCGCCGCCGCGAACCTTTGCACTCGTCCGCGCACGAGGAGCACGAGGCCGGCATAGATCAACGGGTAATAGAGCAGATAGAAGATGTCGGCCGGCGACGGGATCGGCGGCGTCCCCGATTTGCCGAACGCCAACGAGTAGTAGACATCTCCCGCCCCACTGGCCACGAGCCCGGCGCCGAGCAGCGCCCAGGCGGACCTCTCGAACCGGATGACCCGGGCTCGGAGCAGGCAGGAGACGCCGCTGAGCAGGATCACCGCGTCGTAGCACCATTGCTCGACGAACGTGTCCAGCCGGTGGCCGCCGAGGCCGAATTGGCCGTGCAGGACGTGCAGGGCGAGCGTGAACAGCCCGGCCAGGAGGGCGAGGCGCAACGGCAGCCTGAGCTCGCGCGGGGCGACCATGTTCGATTTGATATCGGCCCGGCCCACCGGTCCTTGAGCCTGGGGACGCGGAGCGGACGGCGGTCTCCCTTACCAGGATTGGCCCTCAACCGACACGGAGGGACGGAGAGAGGACAGCATGCAAGCGATCTGGAGACGGATTTCCGCCACCTGTGCCGTAGCGGCCGCCTCGGTCGCGTTCGTCCCCGCCGCGTCGGCTGCGATCACGCCGACGGTGACGCTCGATCAGAGCGCCGGGACGGCGGCCGGGTCGACCGTCAACCTCGGGACGGACCTGAAGTTCGCCCCCACCGGGAGCGACTCGCCCAAGGACCTGACCCTGAAGCTGCCCGCCGGGCTGCTCGCCAACGCCTCGATCGACGGCGGCGCGTGCCTCCGGAACGCCGCCGGCGCTCAGCCGGTGCCAGCCTGCCAGGGGATCGAGCTGCCGCGGGGGTTGAGCTTCGCCAGACGACGCGTGAACAAGCGGCTCATGATCACCGGCGTCTCGGTCAAGGGAGCACAGATCAGATCGCTCGTCCTCGGCGGTGGCAAGCTGACGGTCACGCTGCGCCGCCCCGTCTCGAGCCTCAGCGTCAAGCTCGCACCGGCGGCCCTCCGGGAGAGCCGCTGGCTGCGGCAGCGAGCCAAGCACCACCAGATCAAGAACCTGAAGCTGACTGTGGTGGTCAGGAACGTGAACCACAAGAGCACCACGGCGACGCTGCAGATCGCGAATCTGCAGCTTTAGAGCGCCGGTCCGGGCGCGATCGGCCGGGGACACTAGCCGTACTCGACCCGCCGCAGGACCTTCGCGGGCGCCCCCGCGGCGATCGAGAACGGCGGCACATCGGTCGTCACGACCGAGTTGGCGCCGATCACGCTGCGCTCGCCGATCGTCACGCCGCTGGTCACGACGACGTTGGCGCCGCACCACACGTTGTCGCCGATGCGCGTCGGGCCCTTGGTTGTGAACCCCTGCCAGGTGATCGGCTTCTGGGGATCGTCGAAGCGATGATTTCCGTCGGTCACGAAGCATCCGTTGGCGAACATGCAGTGGCTGCCGATCTCGACCAGCTCCATCGCCGCCACCATCACGGCGATGTTCAGGATCGAGCCCTCACCGATCCGCACGCGAGCCCGGTCCGGGGCGGTGATCCACACGTTCGGCTCGAACAACACGCCGGCGCCGACCTCGAGCCTGCCTTCGCGCAGCGCCTCGAGCACGTTGCCGTGCAGCGGCCAACGCGCAAACGCGGCCCTGCGCATCAGCTCGTAATGGATCCGAGCCCGGTTCCAGGGCAGCGAGTTGCGCTCGTACCAGCGCCACTTCTGCGACCACAGCTTGACTTGGGCGGCGGTGATGCTCAGGGCCGCAATACCTGGAAGACCGGATGATCGGCGGCGATCCGGCGCAGCTCCTCATCGCTCGATTTGGCGCTCACGCCTTCGAAGAACGCGCCGACCTCCCACGCCCAGCGCTCGAGGTAGGCCCGCAGCACCCGTACACGCAGCTCGCCGGTGACCTCCTCGACGCGGAACTGCTCGACCCTTCTCCCCAGCAGCAGCCGTCCGCCGCCACTGACCCGGATGTTGCGTGCCCACTGGGTTTGGCCGCGCGGCGAGACGAGATAGTCAGCGCCGTCGAGCTCGAGCAGGTTGACGGGTGTGCGCCGCCACCGTCCCGAGCTGCGGCCCCTGACCTCGAGGACCCGCGATCCGGCGACGCTCACACCCGCGCGCGTCAGCGCCGCTATGAGCCGGTTCAAGACGTTCTGAGTAAGCCAGCCGGCGCGCTGGTAATGGTCGGCCACGGCCCGATTCTCTCAGGCTGGCTGCATGGGGACGCGGGACCCGGACCGGTCGCGCTCAGCCCGCGGCGGCCGTCGCCCGGCGCCGCCGCGGCGCGGAGCCGTTGGTCGCCGCCTTGCGCGCGCGCTTTGCTCTCACCGGAAGTACCTGCTCCAGGAACCGGCCGGTGTACGAGTCCGGTGCCGCCGCGATCTGCTCGGGGGTTCCGACGGCCAGCAGGCGTCCTCCCTCCTCCCCGCCTTCCGGCCCGAGGTCGATCAGCCGGTCGGCGGTCTTGATCACGTCGAGGTTGTGCTCGATCACGACGACCGAGTTGCCGGCGTCTACGAGCCGCTGAAGCACCTCGAGCAGCCGCTGGATATCGGCGAAGTGCAGCCCGGTCGTGGGCTCGTCGAGGATGTACAGCGTTCGCCCGGTCGCGACCTTCGAGAGCTCCGCGGCCAGCTTCACGCGCTGGGCCTCACCCCCCGACAGCGTCGTGGCGGGCTGGCCGAGCCTCATGTAGCCGAGGCCGACGTCGTTCAGCGTCTGCACCCGGCGGTGGATCTTGGGAATGTGCGCAAAGAACTCCCGCGCCTCCTCGATCGGCATGTCGAGCACGTCGGCGATCGTCTTGCCCTTGAAGCGCACCTCGAGCGTCTCGCGGTTGTAACGCTTGCCGTTGCACTGCTCGCACGGAACGTAGACGTCGGGGAGGAAGTGCATCTCGATCTTGATCTGACCGTCGCCGCGGCAGACCTCACAGCGTCCGCCCTTGACGTTGAACGAGAATCGCCCAGGCTTGTAACCGCGCGCCCGCGCCTCCTGCGTCTTGGAGAACAGCTCGCGGATCTGGTCGAAAAGCCCGATGTAGGTCGCCGGATTGGACCGCGGAGTGCGGCCGATCGGCGACTGGTCGACCGAGATGATCTTGTCCAGCTGCTCGAGGCCGGTGATCCGCTTGTGTGCGCCCGCGCGCTGCCGCGTCCTGTGCAACCGGTTGGCGACCGCCTTGTAGAGCACGTCGTTGACCAGAGTCGACTTGCCCGAGCCCGAGACGCCGGTGACGCAGGAGAACACGCCGAGCGGAATCTTCACGTCGATCGACTTGAGGTTGTGCTCCGAGACTCCCTCGAGCCCGATATATCCGGACGGCCGGCGGCGCCGCCGCGGCGTTTCGATCGTTCGAGTTCCGGCCAGGAACTGCCCGGTGAGCGAATCCGGCACCCGCTCGACCTCGGCGGCGGTGCCCTGCGCGATCACGTACCCGCCGTACTCCCCCGCCCCTGGGCCCATGTCGATGAGATGGTCGGCGGCGCGCATCGTTCCCTCGTCGTGCTCGACGACCAGCACCGTGTTGCCGAGATCCCGGAGCCGCTCGAGCGTCCCGATCAGCTTCTCGTTATCGCGCTGGTGCAGTCCGATCGACGGCTCGTCAAGGATGTACAGCACGCCGACGAGCGACGAGCCGATCTGCGTCGCGAGCCGGATTCTCTGCGCCTCGCCACCCGACAGGCTCGCCGCGGCGCGCTCCATCGACAGGTAGCCGACGCCAACGTTCTCGAGGAACTGCAGCCGCTCCTCGATCTCCCTCAGCACGAGCCGCGCGATCCTGCGGTCATGTTCTGTGAGCTCGAGCGACTTCGCCCAGGCCAGCGCCCGGCGAGCCGAGAAGCCCGTGAACTCGTGGATCGCGGTGCCGGCCACGAGCACCGCCCTTGACTCGGGCCGCAGCCGTGCCCCCTTGCAGTCCGGGCACGGGCGGAGCGTCATGTACTCCTCGATCTTCTCCCGCGAGTATTCGGAATCGGTCTCGCGGTATCGGCGCTCGAGGTTGGGGATGATGCCCTCGAACTGGGTCGCGTACGAGCGGCGGCGGCCGAACCGGTTGCGGTAGGAGATCTGAACGCGGTCGCCGTTCGTCCCGTGCAGGAAGAAGTCCCGCGATTCTTCCGGCAGATCCTCCCAGGCTGTCTCGAGATCGACGTCGTAGCGCTCCGCGATCGCCTGAGTCAGCTGCTCGTAGTAGTTGGAGGCACTGACGGCCCACGGCGCAATCGCGCCCTCGCCGATCGACAGTGTCGGATCGGGGACCACCAGGTCGGGGTCGATCTCCATCTGCGAGCCCAGGCCGGTGCAACGCGGGCAGGCGCCGTGCGGGGAGTTGAACGAGAAGATCCGCGGCTCGAGCTCGACCAGACTCGGGCCGTGTACCGGGCAGGCGAACTTCTCAGAGAAGGTGAGCGTCTTCGCCTCGTCGACCATCTCGATCTCGACCAGCCCGTCGGCGAGCGTCACCGCGGTCTCGATCGAGTCGGCCAGCCGCTTTCGCAGCTCGCTCTTCATCACCAGCCGGTCGACCACGACGGCGATGTCGTGCTTGTACTTCTTGTCGAGCGCGATCGGCTCGTCGAGCCGGCGTAGCTCGCCGTCGATCTTGACCCGTCCGAAGCCCTCGGCCCGGAGCTCCTCGAACTGCTTTCCGTACTCCCCCTTCCGGCCTCGGACGATCGGCGCCAGGACCATGAAGCGCGTCCCCTCCGGCAGCTCCATCACCTGATCGATGATCTGCTCGGCGGACTGGCCCGCGATCGGTCGGCCGCAGACGTGGCAGTGCGGGTGCCCGATCCGCGCCCACAGCAGGCGGAGGTAATCGTAGATCTCGGTGACCGTGCCGACCGTCGAGCGCGGGTTGCGGCTGGTCGTCTTCTGGTCGATCGAGATCGCCGGCGACAGGCCCTCGATCGAGTCGACGTCGGGTTTGTCCATCTGCCCGAGGAACTGCCGTGCATACGCCGACAGCGACTCGACGTATCGGCGCTGCCCCTCGGCGTAAATCGTGTCGAACGCCAGCGACGACTTCCCGGACCCCGAAAGGCCCGTGATCACCGTGATCGACCCCCTCGGGATGGCGACCGTTATGTCCTTGAGATTGTGCTCCCGGGCGCCCGAGACGATCAGCTGATCCACTCAGACGAGTTTAGTGCAGCGAACAGACGTTCGGTTGGCCCGAAGAGACCGTCGCCCGCACTTTGCGGGGTCAGCGATGCGCGCTTGCGCCGCTAGTCCTCGATGCTCGAGTAGACCTCGTCAAGCAGCCCGTCACGGTCCGGAAGCTGGAAGTTCTCCCCCAGGTACCGCGCGGTCTCCTCCCGTGGAGTCCCGTTGAGAGCCATGTTGAGCGCAATCAGCCGCGCCCCCTCGGTGTCGTCCGATGCCGGCGCTCCGGTTTCGGGCGCGGCGGTGGCCGAGTGCTCGGCCGGTGACTCGTATCCGCTCGCACTGTCCGCCTCCGCATGGTCATCGAACTCATCCGACGGCGATTCGCCCCAGCCCGGGTCGATGCTCGGCTCGAGCGCCTGCCCGTCACGATCGGGGCTGAGCGCGGGTGGCGGGTCGTAGATGTCGTCCGGCTCTGCCCCGGCGGGAACTGCGACGTCGTGCTCGCTGGGCGGACTGTATGTCGGCGGCTCGTAGGTCGGCACGGGCTCGGGCTCCGGAGCCGCGGCGGGCTGGAATGGCGGCGGGCGCTCGAGCGAGGCTCCGACTTCGCCCACGTGGCCCTCGAGCGCCTGCATACCGGAGTTCAGCCGGTCAGAACCGGTCCGTAGTGACTCGATCAGCGCGTTCAGCTCGCCCTCCATCGAGTCCAGCCGTTGCAGCATCACGACCGTGGCTTCGGAGACCTTGCCGAAGGACTCGCGCGCCTCGTCGCTGGCCTGCTGCCGGATCGAGTGGGCCTCGCGATCGGCGTCGGCTTTGATCTCGCGTGCCTCTTCCTCAGCTGCGCGCTGGATGTCGGCGGCGCTCGCTTCAGCCGCCTGCACGATCGCGCGGACCTGCTCACTCGCCGAGGCGGCAACGTTCTCGCTCCTCTGCCGCGCAGCCTGCTTGAAGTCGTCGATCTCGTCGGCCAACGCCGTCAGATGAGCGTCGACCGCCCCCGGCTCGTAGCCGTGCTGGCCCACCGGGAAGTCCTTCTTTTCGATGTTTTGCCTGTCCAACGCCACCCGCGGTACCTCCGCCCTTTGTCGCTTAGCGAAGCAGGCTGAGCGTACCGAACGCGACGGACAGCGCGGGCCTCAGCCGGTCGCGATGGCTTGATCGAGCTGGCGCTTGAGGTCTCGGATCTCATCGCGGAGCTTGGCCGCGTACTCGAAGCGCAGATCCTCGGCCGCGGCCAGCATCTCCTCCTCGAGCTCGACGATCGTGCGCTCGATCTCGGCCGGCGGCATCGCGTTCGCGTCGAGCTTGCGACGCCGTCGGGATCGCGGGACCTTGGAATCCGACTGCAGGAACTCCGCGATGTCCGAGATCCCCTTGACGATCGTCTCGGGAGTGATCCCGTGCTCCTGGTTGTATGCGCGCTGAATCGCCCGCCGGCGGTCGGTCTCGCCGATCGCCGCCCGCATCGCCGCCGTCTCGCGGTCGGCGTACATCAGCACCTTGCCCTCGATGTTCCTCGCCGCCCGGCCGATTGTCTGGATCAGCGAGGTCTCGCCACGCAGGAACCCCTCCTTGTCGGCATCGAGGATCGCCACCAGCGAAACCTCGGGCAGGTCGAGTCCCTCGCGGAGCAGGTTGACGCCGACGAGCACGTCGAACTCCCCGAGTCGCAGCTCGCGGATGATCTGGATTCGCTCGAGCGTGTCCACCTCGGAGTGCAGGTAGCGCACACGGAACCCCATCTCGAGCAGGTAATCGGTCAGATCCTCGGACATCTTCTTGGTGATCGTGGTGACCAGCGTGCGCTCGTCGCGCTCCACGCGACCACGGATCTCGTTCATCAGATCGTCGATCTGGTTGCGCGTCTCGCGAACCTCGACCTCGGGATCGATGATCCCGGTCGGCCGCACGATCTGCTCGACGATCCGCGGCGAGTGCGAACGCTCGTAGTCGCCTGGCGTCGCCGAGACGAACACGAGCTG